>JBOHZT010000051.1:0-14486 GCA_050738535.1 Steroidobacteraceae bacterium | reverse complement strand
ATTCCGAACTGAGCGCTTCGTCACCGACGACTTCCAGCACCGTGAATCGGCCACTGCCGAGATCGAGCGCGGCGATGCCGTAGCGTCCCGAATTGCCGTGCACTGCAGTCAGCAGGTTGTCGCGGCGTTCTTCCAGCAAGGCTTCGTCAGTGACGGTGCCCGGCGTAATGATGCGCATCACCTTGCGTTCCACCGGCCCTTTGGCCGTGGCAGGGTCGCCGACCTGTTCACAGAGCGCGACTGATTCACCCAAGCGCACCAGCCGGGCCAAATAACCTTCCGCCGCGTGATACGGGATGCCCGCCATCGGGATCGGTTTGCCGGCGGACTGGCCGCGCGCGGTGAGCGTGATGTCGAGCAGCTCCGCGGCGCGCCGCGCGTCGTCGTAGAAGAGCTCGTAGAAGTCCCCCATGCGGTAGAAGAGCAGGGCATCCGGGTACTGCGCCTTGATGCGCAGGTACTGCTGCATGACGGGCGTGTGCCCCGCGCCGGGTACCTGCTCAGGCGAGGAGCTCGTGGTTTTCATTTCGAATCGCCGTGACATCAGTCTGGAAAGTGTCTGGGCTTCAGTGTAAGCAGAAATTCGTCGCAAGGAATGCACAGCACATTCCCGCGCTTTATCCGATCCTTGCCTCGATAGATCAGGTACCGCCGGCTCTGCGGGTAGTCCTCACCGAAGCTCTCGAGCGCGCGTAGATCCTCGGGACGCACCCGAGTCGAGTTCTTGACCTCTATTGCATGGATGCCGCTCGGGCCATAGACGACGAAATCGACTTCGACCCGAGAGCGAGTTTGCCAGTAGTAAAGGTCGTGACGGTCTTCGGAGTACGCACACCACGCCCGCAGGTGCTGTGCCACGAGGCCTTCCAGCGCGGCTGCGTCGATCTCATTGGCCGAGTCGAGTGGACCAGCCGGACGATTGGCACGGAAGACTCCGGTATCGAAATAATAGAACTTCGGGTGGGATGCGAGCTCGCGCTTCGCGCGCTTGCTGAAGACATCGAGGCGAAATCCGAGCAACAGGTCTTCGAGGATCTCGAGGTACCCTTCGGCTGTCTTGCGGTTCACTTGGCAGTCGCGAGCGACCGACGCGAGGTTCAAAATGGAGCCGTGCGAGAAGCTCATGGCCTCGAGGAAGCGGGCAAAGGACCCGATATTGCGCACGAGTCCTTCCATCTGGACTTCATCGCGCAAGTACAAGCCGTTATAGGCGCTCAGGATCGCATTAGGGTCGTGCGCCGCCCAGACGACCGGTAACATCCCGTGTCGCAGCGCCGCGTCCAGAGCAAACCCGCTGCCGAGCTCGGCCGCCATGTAGGGGTGCAAGTGCTTCTCCGCGGCGCGGCCGCCGAGCAGGTTGACTCCCCCGCGGCGTAGCTTGCGCGCGCTCGAGCCCGTCAGGATGAACTGCTGACCTGTCCGCTGCTCGATCAAAAGATGGACGACCTCGAGCAGTTCGGGCAGCTTTTGAATCTCATCAATGAAGATCTGCTTCCTGCTCGGGTTGGCGTCGACGAGCTCACGCAGGCGTTCCGGTCGCGCGGAAAACTGTCGCAAGGTGGCCGGATCGAGCAGATCGATCCGCAGCGCGCCGGGGACCTCGTGGTTGCACCACGAGGTCTTGCCGGTCCCGCGCGGCCCGAGGAGGAAGAAGTGATCCCGACCGGCGGGAAGGAATCTACGTGTGAATTCCATATTGGGTCTCAACATGGCATCAATTATGCCATTTTGCAATGCCCTTGCCCTCGCATCTTGACGACGTGGCGCGACCATGGCATTTTTGCTTTCCATAAGGAGCAATTTTGCCATGAGCGTACTGACTCTCACCCGGCTCCCGCTCGGCGAGCAGATCGACGCGCTCGAGCGTGGGCTACCCAGTAGTGCACTCGGGGAAATCGCGTCCGCTCTCGGCCTGCCGAAAGCACGCATCGTCAGGGCGCTCAAGCTTGTCCTGCGCACGATGACCGAGCGTGAGAAGAAGCGCGAACGCCTCTCCACCGCGGAATCCGAGCGTCTCTACAGGGTCGTGCGCGCCAGAAGTCTCGCCCGGGAGATCTTCTCCTCGGATGCCGCGGTTGCCGAATGGCTGAGCTCTGCGGATCGCAGCCTGGGAGATCGGGCGCCGCTCGAGATGCTCGCGACCGACCTCGGGGCGCAGAAAGTGGAAAATCTCCTGCGAGCGATGATTCACGGGGTTCCAGTCTGAGCATCGCGCCGTGAGGGCTTGGCGCATCGTCCTGCGCAAGTTCGGCCGCACGAGACGGGCTGCCTTCGGCGGCTCGAGCGGATTGTCGGTCGGCGGCCGCTGGCATACCGCCGGCCGACATCTCGATTATGCGGCGCAGAGTCTGTCGCTCGCGATTCTGGAGCGTCTGGTGCACTACAAGCGCTTTGATGCGCTGGAGCCGCATGTCTTGTACGTGATTGACGTCCCTGACGCGGCGATCGAAAGCGTGGCGGTACCCCCTGTCGGCTGGGATGGGGACGAACCGCTGCAGGCCGCGCAAGCCATCGGCGACCCGTGGTGCGACGAGCGGAGAAGCCCGGCACTACGCGTTTCGAGTGTCGTGACAGCGGGAGAGTACAACCTGATCGTCAATTCCCGCCATCCCGATTGGCGATGGAAGTGGGTGATATCCGGTCCCCAGGTATTCTCCTTCGACGCCAGGCTCGCCGAGCTGATAAGCCGATCCTGAGAGCGCTTCTTAGCTGATCGTACCGGATCGATATCTCAGAAGACGAGCACTCGCTCCGCCTCCGTGATCCACCGAGTGAGCTCGTCGAGCGTGCTGAGCGTCACTCCGTCGACGAGCTCAGTGAGGAGGTCCGCCCGATCCTCCTGATCCTCGACGCATGTCGAGCAGACCCGGACCTTTCCTCCGTGACGCAGGACTGCCGTGATCAGTGTTTCGGCGTCGTCCGGCTGCGCGTGCCCGGGGCGCCGCTTGCGTGCGCAGGCAACCGCAGATCCGATCAGAAAAATGCGCACGTGCATGCTCGAGCGCATCGATATGGAGCACGCCAAGCGCAAGCCGTTGAGCTCCACCATGGCTCATTGACGTTGTTGCGAACCTTGTTGCTGCTGGATCCTCGAAATGGAAGGCTGCGGGCCGGCGGGTGCTCATTGGAGCGAAGGCTCAGGGCGGGGAGGCCTGTAGCCGCGGCGCTGCGCTCACGCAGCCGGAGCGCGGACGAGCAGCACGGGGACGGGGCTGTCACGAACGATGTGCTCGGCATCACTGCCGAGGAGTAATCGGCGCATGCCGCGCCGGCCATGCGTTCCGCACACAATGAGGTGCGCGGGCCATGCCTTCGCCTCGGTCACGATCGCCTCGCCCACGCGCTCACCGAAAACCTCGATCAGCCGCTCGTCTCGAACGGGGCCCATCGCTCCTTCAGGAAGCCATCGAAAGAGCGGTGGCGGTTGCTCCGCCGGAGCGCATCTGTGCGATCGTGGCGGCTCAGCATCGGCGCTGGTGGCGCGATCGCCAGCAGGTCGCGGTGAGCGTGGTGAAGGGAGGGCTGGACGTCCCCAACGAGAACGCGGAGGACATCAGCGTCATCGCCAGTGCTGCGATTTCCGTGCTTCTCGAAATTTGAGAGCTGCGCGAAGTCGACGCTGAGTTTGCTCCGCAATCATCGGCGCGTCGCGCGTCTCGATCCGGCGGTCGATCTCGTATTCCGCCTCGAGCCAATCCTCGAGCTCGCCTCCCGGCGCGAATTCGCGGCGCTCGGCTCGAAAGTACGCGGCTTCGCGGATCAGATCCTCGCGCAAGGTCGCGGCGGCTGCGTCGGCCTGCGACGAGGTACTCGACGCCGGCGTGCGAGGCGTGGGAGCATCTTCGGCTCCGTTCTGGGAAACGACACGACGCTTGGCCATCGAATCCTCCTCGACAATCTGTGGAGCGGATGACGATCTCGAGCGCGCCGGGCGGCCCGCGGGCCCTTCGTCCGAATGGCGCCGCTGCTTCAAATCCTTGCTCCGGCCTGTCGTGCTCGCTCGCCTTCTCTCGGTGCTCGCTGCTGCGTCGGCGAGCTTTGTTGCGCTCATAGTCCTCGATCCTCCGGCGAGCCGCTCGGAACACCTCGCGCAGCGCGACATAGGGGTCCTCATACGTGAGGTCCGACGGATGAGATCTGCGGATCGTGATCTGCGCATCCGGTAGCATGAGGTCAACGCGCAGCTCGTGCAGTCCGCCCGGGTGCTGAGGATGCGGAATCGGCGCGACCGTGACGCGGCACTTCACGATCCGGGGGCTGAACCTCTCGAGCCGTGCGGCCAGCCTTCGGATGCGGTTCTCTAGAGCGGGCGAGGGCTCCATGTGACGGAAGGTGATCTGCAGGGGCGATTTCATGTCGATTGAATCCCAACGAGTCCTTATCGGACAGGCCCAGCCTGAAGGGTCGGTACCCATCGCGCGATCCGCAGAAGTACGTAAGCTTCGGCCGCGGACTCGCCACGCCATCCGTGAAGCTACCTATGGAAAGCGGGCGAGAACGAGCAGATCATGGCGGTCGTCGCTCAAATCGCACGCTGGATCGCTCGGGCGAGACAATCGGATCGAGGTCATCATGTATCAGAACATCCTGGTTCCGATCGATGGTAGTCCTACGGCGGGGTACGGCCTGCGCGAGGCGATCAAGCTCGCGCGAGCGCTCGGCAGCCGCATGCGGGTGGTGCACGTCGTGACGGGAGCGGCCTGGATCGACGCGGAGAGCGCGGCGGTCCCGGTCGGGGAGATCCTGTCGCGGATGCACGAGTACGGCGAATCGATCCTGGAGGAGGCCGCGAGGATTGCCGAATCGGCTGGTGTCACCGCCTTCGAGCCGAAGCTGATCGAAGCCTTCGGCCAGCAGGCCTCGGAGTGCATCCTCGAGGAGGCGCGCGCCTGGCCCGCGCATCTCGTTATCTGCGGGACGCATGGCCGCCGCGGGCTGCGCCGCATCCTGCTCGGCAGCGACGCGGAGCACATCGTGCGCTCGAGCGCCGTGCCAGTGCTCCTCGTGCGCGGCTCCTGACTCGCCCGCTTCGATCGGCCGGCCGCACTCGGGGCGCAGCCGTACTGCGGGCCCAGGGCGAGGCGCGAGGCGTTACAGCCGCGCGGAGCCGTAGATGAGGTTCAGCACTTCGGTGCGTGTCGCCTGATTGCGCACGAACGAGCCTCGGATCGAGCTCGTCACCATGGCGCTCCCCGGCTTCTGGACACCGCGGACGGTCATGCAGGTGTGGGAGGCCTCGATGACGCAGATGGCGCCTAGCGGATGCAGTCCTTCCATGAGCGCATCGGCGATCTGATCCGTCAGGCGTTCCTGCACTTGAGGGCGCAGGGCGAAGGCTTCGACCACCCGGGCGAGCTTGCTGAGGCCGACTACCCGGTGGCGGGGCAGGTAGGCGACGTGCGCGTGTCCGACGAAGGGCAGGAAGTGGTGCTCGCAGATGGAATGGAACGGGACGTTCCGCAGCAGCACGATCTGGTTGTACTTCTCGTGGAACACCGTCTGCAGGTAGGCTCGGGGATCGAGCCGCAAACCCGCCGTGAGCTCGGCGTATGCTCGCGCGATGCGGGCAGGCGTCCGGCGCAGGCCCTCCCGGTCGGGGTCCTCGCCGATGGCGATGATGATCTCGCGTACCGCGCGTTCGATTCTCGGCAGATCGACCGCCTCGGCGGTCTCGGCGCGGTGCAGGCGCCGCGCCTCGCGCGGCAGGAGCGGAGAATCGGCGCGCGCGGGCCTGCGGGCTGCCGCTCGCGAGCGCTGTCGAGCGCGTGTCTCGGTCGGGGTCATCGGTCGCACTCCTTTGTCGGCCATCTCAAGCGCGCTGCCCGCATGCCGCGGACCCGGCCAGGTTCAGGCTCCGATCATCGGATCGATCTCCTCGGCGTCGTATCGCATGCCATCGCGGCTCCGATCAGGAAAATGCGCACGTGCATGCTCTAATGCAGAGCACGCTCATATCGCCATGAGCGTAGCCGCTCTGCGAGGGCTTGCCCATCCGCGAAAATGCTTACCTCGACGCGTCGTCGCGTCGATTCCAGCGCCTCGCGTCCCAGTTGACGCGTGGAGCGCTTCGGGAGACGATGGCCGCGCGTATTCGCTCGCCGATAACCATAAACGGGGTTCACAATGACCAGCGGACGGGTAGCACTTCAGAGCGGGTCACCGCAGATGCGTAGCGTGCTGCGCATCGTGGCGGGGTTGCTGTTCTTCCAACACGGCTCGGCAAAGCTCCTGCATGCTCCCGCTCAGCCGATGTTCGCCCATCTGCACCTGCTGTCGCTGCTGGGTGTCCAGGGGGTGATCGAGCTGATCGGCGGCGGGTTGCTGACCATCGGCTTGTTCAGTCGCCCGGTTGCGTTCATCCTGGCGGGCGACATGGCAGCCGCGTTCTTCATTGCGCATTTCCCGAAGGGCTGGCTGCCGATCCTCAACGGCGGCGACCTCGCAGTGCTGTTTTGCTTCAGCTTCCTCTACCTCTGGGTGGCAGGACCGGGCTCCTGGAGCGTGGATGCGCTGCTGAAGCGGCGCTGAACCTCAGCGCGAGCCGCGGAAAATGCGCGGCGGGGAGCGGCCGGCCGCCCAGACCGTAAGTGAGGTCTCCATGTATCAGAACATCCTGGTTCCGGAGATCCTGTCGCAGATGTCATGCTGACGCCGCGCGCCGCCTGGACGCGGGTCCTCGGGCAAGCCGAGCGGCTCGATCCCGGCTACTTCGCGCTCGTGATGGCGACCGGCGCGCTCTCGATCGCGCTCGACCTGCTGCATCACGAGCGGGTCTCGCTCGCGCTCCTCGCGCTCGACATCCTGTTCTACGGCGTGCTGTGTGCGCTGCTGGTGCTGCGGATCGCGCGATTTCCGCGGCGCATCGCGGCCGACTTCACCGACTACGCACGGGCGCCGGGCTTCTTCACGGTCGTGGCCGGCACCTGCGTGCTCGGGACCAACATCGCCGTGCTCGGCGGCTCCCGCGGCAGTGCCGCCGTCCTGTGGTACGCGGGCATCGTGCTCGGCGTCGTGGTGATGTACAGCTTCTTCGCGGTGGTCGTGACGCGTCCGCACAAGCCGGACCTCGAGGACGGCATCAACGGCGCCTGGCTCATCGCCGCGGTCGCCGCGCAGTCGATCGTGGTGCTCGGGGCGGTGCTCGCGCCCTCGCTCGCCGCGCCGGCGGCAGCGTTGTTCTTCTGCCTGGTGATGTGGCTGATCGGCGCCATGCTCTATCTGAGCATCATCACGCTGATCTTCTATCGCCTGACGTTCGTCAAGCTGACGGGCGTGACGTTCACGCCGCCCTACTGGATCAACATGGGAGCCGTCGCCATCACGACGCTCGCGGGCGCGACGCTCGTCATGCGCGCGGAACTCTCGCCGCTGCTCGAGCGGCTGCTGCCGTTCCTGCTCGGATTCACGCTGTTCTTCTGGGCTGCCGCGACCTGGTGGATCCCGCTGCTGTGCATCCTCATGCTGTGGCGCTACGCCGTCATGCGCTACCCGTTCCGCTATGAGCCGAACTACTGGAGCATGGCCTTTCCGCTCGCGATGTACACGACGGGAACGCTCCGTCTGGCCGATGCGCTCCGGCTCGACTATCTCGCGGCACTGGCGGGCGGGTTCCTGTGGATCGCGGCTGGTGTCTGGCTCGTGTGCTTCGGTGGCATGATGCGGGCGATCGGCGCCGGACTCGCGCAACCGCTGCGTGCAGGCTTGCGGGAGTGATCATTGCTCCGGGATCCAGCTCCCGGCGCTCGAGGACGCGTGTCATGGGACGAGGAGGCATCATGGTCGATCGAACGGCAGAAGCAGAGTGGCGCGGTGGGCTCGAGGACGGCAGCGGCACGATTGCGGTTGGAAGCGGCGCCTTTCGGGGCGCGTACTCGTTCCGGACGCGCTTCGGGAACGAGCCGGGCACCAATCCCGAGGAGCTGATCGGCGCGGCGCACGCGGGCTGTTTCTCGATGGCGTTCGCGCTGCTCCTGGGGCAGGCGGGATTCGTCCCGCAGCGCATTCATACGACCGCGAAAGTCAGCATCGAGCAACAGGACGGCGGCTTCGCAATCACTCGCATCCGGCTCGATACGCAAGGCGCGGTCTCCGGGCTCACCGAGGCGCGATTCCGCGAGATTGCCGAGGCCGCGAAGCAGAACTGTCCGGTCTCGCGTGCGCTCGCCGGGACCCGGATCGAGCTCGGCGCCCGGCTCCTCGGCAGCTGAGCCCAAGCGAGCGCGCGGGCCGGCCAGGCGCCCCGGACCGGGGCCGAGCCCGGGCTGTAGACTAGCCCCGTGGATGATGCGGCGCTCACTCGACTCGCGGCGCGGATCGGCCGGAAGCTCCTCGGCGCGCGGCTGCGCGTCGTGACCGCCGAGTCTTGCACGGGCGGGTGGGTCGCGAAGGTGCTCACCGACACCCCTGGAAGCTCCGGGTGGCTCGAGAGCGGTTACGTCACGTACTCGAACGAGGCGAAGCGGCGGGCGCTCGGCGTTACCGTCCGCACCCTGCGCCGCTTCGGGGCGGTGAGCGAGCAGGCCGTCCGGGAGATGGCCCGCGGCGCCCTGCGGGCGACAGGGGTCGAGCTGGCTATCGCGGTGAGCGGGATCGCCGGACCGGAGGGCGGGACGGCGGCCAAGCCGGTGGGGACCGTCTGGTTCTGCGTGGCTCGGTGGCGAGGCAAGACCGTGACCACGAGCACCGCGCTCGGGCGGTTCAAGGGCGATCGCGACACGGTTCGGCGCAAGTCCGTGGAGCGCGCCCTGCGGCTCATCGACCGGCAGGCCGCACGCGGGGCGCGATGACTGAGAGGCCATGACGGGGCCGCCTGGGCCTGGCGCCGCTGCCGGGCGCACGGAGCACCGCCGCCTGTTCTTTGCGCTCTGGCCGAGCCCGGCCATGCAGCAGGAGCTTGCGGCGGCGGCGAGCGCGGCTCTGCCAGGGCTCCCGGCCGGCGGCCGGGAGGTTCCGGCACGCAGTCTGCACCTCACGCTCGCTTTTCTCGGGTCGGTGCCGGAGCCGGCATTGGCGAGGGTGCGGGATGCGGCGGCCGAGGCCTGCCGCGCGTACGGCGCCTTGGCGGGATCCGGCGCGGCGCCGCATGCGCTCGGCATGACGCTCGACTCGATCGGCCACTGGCGCAGGCCACAAGTCCTGTGTGCGCTCCCGAGCGAGCGGCCCCCCGGGGCGACAGCGCTCGCGGAGGCGCTGAGGCGCGCCCTGACCGCCGCCGGACTCGCTCCGGATCCGATGCCGTTCCGCGCGCACGTGACGCTGGCCCGCCGAGTGCGGCAGGGACCTCCCGGCGCAGGGCAGCTCAGCGTGACGTGGACGTTCCGCGAGCTCTCACTCGTCGAGAGCCGCACCGGTCCGGACGGATCGTCGTACAGTGTCATCGGCTCCTGGCCCCTGTGCGGAGCGTGAAGCCTCCGAGAAATCGCTCGAACGCACCGTCCCAGCGAGCCCCGACGGGAGGCCTTTGTGGGATAATCGCGGCTGCACGATCCTGAGGGGCTCGACGAGAATGGACGATAACCGCAAGAAGGCGCTCACCGCCGCACTCGGGCAGATCGAGAAGCAATTCGGCAAGGGCTCGGTCATGCGTCTCGGCGATGCTCCCGCGACGTGGGACGTCGAGGCGGTCTCCACCGGCTCACTCGGGCTCGATATCGCGCTCGGCATCGGTGGCTTGCCGCGGGGCCGCGTCGTCGAGATCTTCGGTCCCGAGGCCTCGGGCAAGACGACCCTCACGCTGCAGGTCATCGCGGAGATCCAGCGCAACGGCGGCACGGCGGCATTCGTCGACGCAGAGCATGCGCTCGATCCGCACTACGCGGGGAAGCTCGGCGTCAATGTCGACGAGCTGCTCGTCTCGCAGCCCGACACGGGCGAGCAGGCGCTCGAGATCACGGACATGTTGGTGCGCTCCGGCGCGGTCGACGTCGTCGTGATCGACTCCGTGGCGGCGCTCACGCCGAAAGCGGAGATCGAGGGCGAGATGGGCGAGATGCAGGTGGGCTTGCAGGCGCGCCTCATGTCCCAGGCGCTGCGCAAGCTCGCCGGGAACATCAAGCGCTCGAACACCATCGTCATCTTCATCAATCAGATCCGCATGAAGATCGGCGTGATGTTCGGCAATCCGGAGACCACCACGGGCGGCAACGCGCTCAAGTTCTACTCCTCGGTGCGGCTCGACATCCGGCGCATCGGCGCGCTGAAGAGCGGCGAGGAGGTCGTGGGCAACATGACCCGCGTGAAGGTGGTGAAGAACAAGGTCGCGCCGCCTTTCCGGCAGGCGGAGTTCGAGATCATGTACGGCCTCGGCATCTCGCGGGAAGGCGAGATCATTGAGCTCGGCAGCGAGCAGGGCATCATCGAGAAGTCGGGCGCCTGGTACAGCTACAAGAGCGAGCGCATCGGCCAAGGCAAGGACAACGTGCGCCAGTACCTGCAGCAGCACCCGGATACCGCGCGGGAGATCGAGGAGCAGATCCGCGCGCGGTTGCTGCCGGTGCGCCAGCAGCGCAATGGTGACCAGGCGAACACGGCCTGAGCGCCCCGAGCGCCCTACGCGCCATGAGCGAGCTGAACGGCCGGCGCGGCCTGAGCGGCCCGCGCGAGCCGTCGCGGTAGCGCTCCTCGCACGGCGCGATCTGCCGGCCAGCAAGCTCCGCGAGTCGCTCGAGCAGCGGGGTTTCTCGCCGGCGCTGATCGCGGCCACGCTCGAGGAGCTCCGCGCCGAGCACGCGCTCGACGACGCACGCTATGCCCGCAACTACGTGGCCTATCACGCGAGCCGCGGCCACGGACCGGTGCGCATCGCGGCCGAGCTGAGGTCGCTCGGGCTCCCCGCGGAGCTCATCGAGACGGCGCTCGAGGCCGGCCCCGATTGGTCCGCCCTCGCGCGGCAGGTGCGGGGGCGCAGGTTCGGCCCCGGCGAGCCCGGCTCGTGGGCGGAGCGGGGACGCCAAGCGCGATTTTTGCAGTATCGGGGGTTTTCAGCGGATCATATCCGGACGGCCCTGGGCCGAGATTGCATTCCGGAAGACTGACCTTGAGCCAATCCCCTCCCAAGAGCGCGGCGGACATCCGGCGCGCCTTCCTCGAGTTTTTCCGTGCACGGGGGCATACCGTGGTGCCGTCGAGCCCGCTCGTGCCGGCGAACGACCCGACGCTGCTCTTCACCAACGCCGGCATGGTCCAGTTCAAGGATGTGTTCCTCGGCAAGGATCGGCGGGACTACTCGCGAGCCACATCGAGCCAGCGCTGCGTGCGGGCCGGCGGCAAGCACAACGATCTCGAGAACGTCGGCTACACGGCCCGTCACCTCACGTTCTTCGAGATGCTCGGGAATTTCTCGTTCGGGGACTATTTCAAGCGCGAGGCGATCCGCTTCGCGTGGGATTTCATCACCGGAGGCCTCGCGATCGATCCGGCCCGCCTCTGGGTCACCGTGTACCGCGACGACGACGAGGCCGCGGAGATCTGGCTTCGGGACATCGGCGTGCCGGCCGCGCGTCTCTCGCGGCTCGGGGAGGATTCCAACTTCTGGGCGATGGGCGATACGGGGCCGTGCGGGCCTTGCAGCGAGATCTTCTACGATCACGGCCCGAGCGTTCCGGGAGGACCGCCGGGGTCGCCGGACGAGGACGGGGACCGCTACGTCGAGTTCTGGAATCTCGTCTTCATGCAGTTCGATCGCTCGCAGGACGGCCGGCAGGCGCCATTACCGAGGCCTTCGGTCGATACCGGCATGGGCCTCGAGCGCATCGCCGCGATCCAGCAAGGCGTGCACTCGGTTTACGAGGTCGACCTGTTGAAGCGGCTCGTCGAGGCGGCCGCCGAGATCGCGGGCGCGCTGCGCTCGCCAGGCGCGGACACGGGGGACGCGTCCACGAGCTCCTTGCGGGTCATCGCCGATCACATCCGCTCGGCGTCGTTCCTGGTGGTCGATGGCGTCGTGCCCGCGAACGAGGGCCGCGGGTACGTCCTGCGGCGCATCATCCGCCGGGCGATCCGCCACGGGTACAAGCTCGGAGTGCAGAAGCCCTTCTTCTCGCAGCTCGTGCCGGTGCTCGAGTCTGAGATGGGCGCCGCCTATCCCGAGCTCGCCCGCTCTCGCGCCTACGTCGAGCGAGTCCTGGCGCAGGAGGAAGCACGGTTCGCGGAGACGCTTGCGACCGGCATGGGCCTGCTCGAAGCGGCGATCCGCGACCTGTGCGGAACCGTGATCGACGGCGCCACGGTCTTCAAGCTCTACGACACGTACGGGTTCCCGGTGGATCTGACCGCGGATGTCGCGCGCGAGCGGGGCCTCACGCTCGATCAGGCGGGGTTCGAAGCGGCCATGGATGCGCAGCGCAAGCGCGCTCGGGCCGCGAGCCGCTTCGGTATCGATTTGCGCGCGGGCACGGAGGTCCGCGGCCGCACCGAGTTCCAGGGCTACGAGGCGCTCGCCGCCGAAGGATGCGTCGTCGTCGCGTTGCTGAAGGATGGGGGATCCGTCGAGGCGCTGCGAACCGGCGAGATCGGGGAGGTCGTGCTCGACCGCACTCCGTTTTACGCCGAAGCCGGCGGCCAGGTCGGGGATACCGGCGAGCTCGCGGGCCCGGGGATGCGGTTCCTGGTGCAGGACACCGTGAAGCGCGGCGCCGCTCATTCCCATCTCGGCCGGGTGGTGGAAGGCACGATCCGGCTCGGGGATGTGCTCGCGACGAGCGTCGATGGCGAGCGCCGCCGGTCGGTCGCTCTCAATCACACGGCGACCCACCTGCTGCATGCCGCTCTCAGGCAGATCCTCGGCAAGCACGTGCAGCAGAAGGGCTCGCTCGTGGCGCCGGATCGTCTGCGCTTCGACTTCTCCCACTTCCAACCGGTCACGCCCGCGGAGCTCACGTCCGTCGAGCGCGTCGTGAACGCCGCGATCCGGCGCAACGAGGCGGCGGAGACGCGGGTGATGGCCTACGAGGAGGGCGTCGCCACGGGCGCGATGGCCCTCTTCGGCGAAAAGTACGACAAGCACGTGAGAGTGCTCCGCGTCGGGGATTTCTCGATGGAGCTGTGCGGCGGCACGCACGTCGAGCGCGCCGGAGACATCGGCCTGTTCAAGCTCGTCGCGGAGAGCGGTGTCGCCGCCGGCGTTCGGCGCATCGAGGCCGTGACCGGAGCCGCTGCCGTCGATCACGTCGAGCGCAGCGAGACGCTGCTGCGCGCGGCCGCGGAGCTCGTGCGCGGCTCTCGGGACGAAGTGCCGGAGCGAGTGCGCGAGGCGCTCGAGCGCATCCGGAGCATGGAGCGCGAGATCCGCGGGCTCAAGGATCGGCTCGCCTCGGGGCAGGGGGTGGACCTCGCGGCGGACGCCCTGGAGATCGACGGCGCGAAGGTCGTCGCGAGGCGCGTCGAGGGCGCGGATGCGGCGGCGCTCAGGACCGCCGTGGACCAGTTGAAGAGCCGCCTCAAATCCGCGGTCATCGTGCTCGGCTCCGTGCAGAGTCCCTCGAAGGTCGTGCTCGTCGCGGGCGTCACGGCCGACCGCACGGGCAAGATCAAGGCGGGCGAGATCATCGGCGCCGTCGCGTCGCTCGTCGGCGGGAAAGGCGGGGGGAGAGCGGATTTCGCGCAAGCCGGGGGAAGCGATGCGGGGGCGCTCGACGCGGCCCTCGCAAGGGTCCCGGATCTCGTCCGGGAGAGGCTCGCCGCGCCGGCGAACGCCTGATCCGGCCGCCTCCCGAGGGGGCCTGCAGTGGGGTGCGCCCCGCCTCGGCCCATCCCTCGTTGACTCGTCAAGCTTGGAGTGGGTCCAGGCAGATTCAGGGTTTCTCTGATTTGTCTTTTTTGCGACACTCGCTAGATTCGGGGCCCGGATTTTTGCGGTACGCGCCTGGCATTCGGGCACGGCTACAAAAACAAGGAGGAAAACACAAATGCTCATATTGACGAGGCGGGTCGGTGAGACGGTCATGATCGGACACGAGGTGACCGTCACCGTGCTGGGGGTAAAGGGCAATCAGGTCCGGGTCGGCATCAACGCGCCGAAGAGCGTCGCCGTCCACCGGGAAGAGATTTACGAGCGCATCAAGCGCGAGCAGCAAGGCGACGGGGAAGGAGATCGCCAGGAGGACTCGAGCCGGTCCTCCGAGTTCGCGTCCGTTTAGGGGGTTTGCCGCGGTGGCGGGGTCGCCGTTGCGGCGACCCTGCTACTCGCGACTTCCGCGACATTCGCGGGCCGTTCCCGCCCGCTCCAGCTCGCCGCACCGCACAGGCAACGCGACGAGCCGCGGCTGCTTTTGCCACCCGGCGGCCGAGCCAGTATCATGGCCGTCCTCCAGCTGAGCCTCGCCGAGTCGCCGTGACGACCCAGGCGCGCCCAGCTCAAAGCGTCAGCGCACGGAGAGATGGCCGAGTGGTCGAAGGCGCACCCCTGCTAAGGGTGTAAGGGTCAAAAGCCCTTCGAGGGTTCGAATCCCTCTCTCTCCGCCAAGATTCAATCTCACGCCGTCTCATAC
>JBOHZT010000050.1:0-14663 GCA_050738535.1 Steroidobacteraceae bacterium | reverse complement strand
CCGTCACGCCGTGCGCGAGCAGCCAGGCGATCGCCACCTGCGCCGGCGTCGCGCCGGTGTCGCGCGCCGCGGCATCGAGCGCGGCGAGGATCCCGAGCCCGCGCGCGTTCAGCATGTCCTGCACCCCGCGTCCGCGGGGGCTCTTGCCGAGATCAGCCTGCGAGCGGTATTTCCCCGTGAGAAACCCGCTCGCGAGCGAGAAGTAGCTGAGCACCGCGAGCCCCTCGCTGCGGCACAGCGCGGCGAGCTCGCGCTCGAAGTCCGCGCGCGCATACAGATTGTAGCCGGGCTGCAGGGATTCGTAGCGGGGCAGCCCCCGGGCCGCGCTCGTTTGAAGCGCCGCCCGCAGCCGCTCCGCGCTGAAATTGGAAGCGCCGATCTCCCGTACCTTGCCCAGTTTGATGAGATCGTCGTAGGCCCCGAGCGTTTCCTCGAGGGCGATCGTCGCGTCGTCGCGGTGGGATTGATACAGATCGATGTAATCGGTGCCGAGCCGCTCGAGCGAGCGATCCACCGAGCGCAGGATGTGAGCCCTCGACAGGCCCTGCTCACCGGGGCCCATCTCCATCCCCACCTTCGTGGCGACGACGACTCGCGCGCGATTGCCGCGGCTCTTCATCCAGCGGCCGATGACCGTCTCGGATTCCCCGCCGTGATGCCCCGGAATCCAGCGTGAATACGTGTCGGCGGTATCGATCAGGTTGAAGCCCGCATCGATGAAAGCGTCGAGCACCCTGAACGAGGCGGCCTCGTCGGCGGTCCAGCCGAACACGTTACCGCCCAGGGCGAGCGGACCGACCCTGAGACCGGAGTTTCCGAGATTACGCATCATCACTGCATCGCTCCTCGCATCGAGCCGGCAAAACGGCTAAAGTGTACAACCCGCGCGTCGCAAAATCCCCCAGGGATCGGCACGGATCTTGCGGCCCGGCGCTTTCCTTCTCGACGTCACAGGAGCGATTCTTTGCAGGCCCAAACTCCTGGCCCCCTCGAGAGCCGCGGCGCTGCGCGCGAACGGCCTCCCGCCCGGGGACCGGAAGGGCTCGCACGGGCCGCGACGCTGCTCGATTCGTTCCGCAAGGTGCGCAGCGCCACCGAGGCGCTCGTGCGCACGCTCACGGCGGAGGACTGCGTCGTGCAGTCGATGCCGGATGCGAGCCCGGCCAAATGGCACCTCGCGCACACGAGCTGGTTCTTCGAGGAGTTCGTGCTCGCGCGCCACCGCGGCGGCTATCGGTTCCTCGACGAGAACTATCGCTTCCTCTTCAACTCCTACTACGAGGCCGTCGGCCCGCGCCATGCGCGCCCGGAGCGCGGCCTGCTCTCCCGGCCCACCGTGGAGCAGACGCTCGCCTATCGCGCGCACGTTGACGAGCAGATGGCGGTGCTCCTCGACAGCCAACAGGAGTCCGACGAGCTCTGGCAGACCGTGACGCTCGGCCTGCACCACGAGCAACAGCACCAGGAGCTGCTGCTCACCGACATCAAACACGCCTTCTTCCGCAATCCGCTGCGGCCGGCCTTCGTTCCGGGTAACGCGTCGCGGCCGCGCGAGGACGCGCTCCCGCTCGCCTTCGAGGAGCTCGACGGCGGCCTCGTCGAGGCCGGCCACGACGGCCGGGGATTCAGCTTCGACAACGAGCTGCCGCGGCACCGCGTGTATCTGCGGCCGTTTCGCTTCGCGAACCGGCTCATCACGAACGAGGAATTCCGCGGGTTCGTGACGAGCGGCGGCTACACGCGGCCGGAGTACTGGCTCTCCGACGGCTGGGCCGTGGTCGAGCGCGAGCACTGGGAGCGGCCGCTTTACTGGAGCGCATCGCTCGATGAGGAATTCACGCTCGCCGGCATGCGCGCGATGGATCCCGCGGGACCGGCCTGCCATGTGAGCTACTACGAGGCCGACGCGTTCGCGCGCTGGGCGGGCGCGCGGCTGCCCACGGAGTTCGAGTGGGAGCTCGCGGCGGGCGACGAGCCCCTGCGCGGCAATTTCGTCGAGGAGGAGAACTGGCACCCGGTGCCGGCGCGCCTCGACCCCGAAAGCCGGATCCTGCAGCTCTTCGGGGACACCTGGGAATGGACCGCCTCGCCGTACGCGCCCTATCCGGGCTACGCGCCGCCCGAGGGCGCGCTCGGGGAGTACAACGGCAAGTTCATGGTGAACCAGCTGGTGCTGCGAGGCGGCTCGTGCGCGACGCCCCGCTCGCACATGCGGGCGACGTACCGCAATTTTTTTCCACCGAGCGCCCGCTGGCAGGTGAGCGGCGTGCGTCTCGCCATGGACGGCTGACGGTGGCCCGGCTTCCGCCGCGCGCGCGGCGCATGCGCGATCCCCAGCCGGCCGAAGCGTGGCTCGCGGCCGACGTGCTCGCGGGCCTCGCGGAGTGTCCCAAGCGGCTCGCGCCGAAGTACCTCTACGACAACCGCGGCTCGGAGCTCTTCGAGCGCATCTGCGAGCAGCCCGAGTACTACCTCACGCGCACCGAGACCGCGATCCTGCGGCGCAACGCGCGGGAGCTGGCGCAGGCGATCGAGCCGGGCGCGCTGCTCGTCGAGCTCGGCAGCGGGGCGAGCTCGAAGACGCGGCTGCTCCTCGATCACCTCCCGGACCTGTCCGCTTACGTGCCCGTCGACATCTCCCGGTCGCACCTGCTCGCGGCCGCGAGCGCGATTCGCGAGTCCTACCCGGGCCTCGAAGTCCTGCCCGTCGCGGCGGACTTCACCGCTCCGCTGGCGCTGCCGCGCCCGGCGCAGCCCGCGGCGCGCACCGTCGTTTTCTTCCCGGGATCGACGATCGGCAACTTCGACGAGGAGCCGGCGGTCGCGTTGCTCGAATTGATGCACCGGATCGCAGGACCCGGCGGCGCGCTCGTGATCGGCGTCGATCTGGTCAAGGACGCCGCGACCCTCGAGCGCGCCTACGACGACGCGGCCGGCGTCACCGCCGCATTCAACCTCAACGTGCTCCTGCGCCTCAATCGCGAGCTCGGCGCGGACTTCGACCCGAGCGGCTTCCGCCACCGAGCGGTGTGGGTCCCGGAGTCGAGCCGGATCGAGATGCACCTCGAGAGCACGCGGCGGCAGACGGTCGGACTCGCCGGGGAGCTGATCGAGTTCGACGCCGGCGAGCCGCTCGTCACCGAGCACTGCCACAAGTACACTGCATCCGGATTCGCGGCGCTCGCCGCGCGGGCGGGGTGGCAACACCGCAGGTCCTGGACGGACGATCTCAACCTCTACAGCGTTCAGTACCTGGAGACTCGATGCACCGCGGCCGAAGCTCGCTCACCGACCTGAAGCCCTTCATCAGGACCATCGCCGACTACCCTCGGCCTGGAATCCAATTTCGGGACATCACGACGCTCCTCGGCGACGCCGGCGCGTTCCGCAGGGCCATCGACGAGCTGGTGCAGCCCTGGGCGGGCTCGAAGATCGACCGGGTCGCGGGCATCGAGGCGCGCGGCTTCATCCTCGGGGGCGCCGTCGCCCATCAGCTCTCGGCAGGCTTCGTTCCCATCCGCAAGAAGGGCAAGCTCCCCCACACGACCGTGCGGGTCGCGTATTCGCTCGAATATGGGCTCGATGAGATGGAGATGCACCGCGACGCGATCTCCCCCGGGGAGCGCATCATCCTCGTCGACGATCTCATCGCGACGGGCGGCACGGCGCAGGCGGCCGTGAGGCTGCTCAAGTCGCTCGGCGCGGAGCTCCTCGGCGCCTGCTTCATCGTCGATCTGCCGGCGCTCGGCGGAGCGCGCAAGCTCGAAGCGCTCGATGTCCCGGTCCACACGCTGGTCTCGTTCGAGGGCGAATGATCGTGGGAACGATTGTTGCTCGGGCAGTTGCCTCCCACCGGAGCTCGTCGAACTCATGCACACGATAGGCGCTGCGTGAATTCGCGCGGCTTGTGAATTCCAGGCAGTGGACATGGCAGCAGCGCAGGACAGGGTGGCCGAAGACGCCGCGGCGCTCGGAGAGGACCTGCAGAACGTGATCGATCACGCAGCGGCGCTGCTCGATGCGCTCTCGGACGAGGGCGATGCCCGGCTCGGCGCGCTGCGCGAGCGAGTGACCGCCAGCATCGATTCGGCGCGCGCCCACCTGCAGGAGATGCGCAGCGACGCCGACAGGCCGAGCGAGCGCGCGGCAGCTGCCCTCGAGCGCTGGATACGGGATAATCCCTGGATGGTGGTCACAATTGGCGCAAGCGTCGGACTCGCGGCAGGCATGCTCCTCGCCAGGCGGCGCAGACGGCATCCCGGGCGCCGCTCGAACCCGGGCGCGGCGGCGCCGGCGGGCGCTGCGGCGACCGCCGCGAGCGCTCCCGACCCGCGATGAGCGAGAAGGAGCCGTTCATCGCGCGCGGCCGCTCGCTCCTCGCCGAGCTGCTGCGCGTGGCGCAGACACGGCTCGAGATCCTCGCGATCGAGATCGAGCAGGAGAAGCTGCGGATCTCGCACGCCCTGCGGCTTGCGATCGCGACGGCGGTCTTCGCCTGGCTCGCCGGATTCTCCCTGGTGCTCTGGGTCGCGCTCGCGCTCGCCCCGCGGCAGCGCTTCATCTTCCTCGGCGCGCTGTTCGTCGCGTTCCTGCTCTGCGGCATCGGCAGCTGGATCCTCCTGCGGCGCGCGCTCGCCCGCAACCCGCTCTTTGCGCGCCTGCGCGCGCAGCTGCACCTCGATAGGGCCTCGCTGGGTCACGAGCCGTGAGCCGCGCACGGGCCCGGTACATCGAGCGGCGCCTTTCGATGCTCGAGCTCGAGGCCGAAATACAGCGCGTCTCGCTCGCCGCCACGTTCGCCCGGTGGGAGCAGCGCCGCGCGCTCGGGTGGATGGTCGAGGGCCTGCAAACGCTGCTGCGTACGCTCAAATCGCCGCGGATGCGCTGGATCCTCTTCGCGACGGCGATGCGCGCGCTCAAGCGCAGGGCCTAGGATGGCCGGGGCGTCGCGGACCTCGCTCGTCGCGGCGCTGCTCGCGGGCGGCGGGATCGGCTTCGCGGCCGCGCGGGCCCTCCCGCGGACGCAGCGCTGCGCCGCCGAGCTCGAGAGCCTCATCGAGGCGCGCACGCGCGAACTCTCGGATCTCGCCACCCATCTGCAGGATCTCGCCGAAGCCGAGAAGACCGCACTCGCGCGCAACCTCCACGACGAGTTGGGGGGCTTGCTCACCGCGGCAAAGATGGACCTCTCGTGGCTGCTCACCCGCATGTCGGGCGATGCGGCACTGCAGCAGCGGCTCCAGCAGCTCGGCAGCGCGCTCGATGAGGCCATGGACGTGAAGCGCCGGGTGGTCGAGGACCTGCGGCCCTCGCTGCTCGATCATTTCGGGCTCGCGACCGCGCTCGGCGCGCATCTCGATGCGCTCTGCGCCAAGTCACACCTCGAGTGCGAATTCGAGGATCTCGGGGACTGCGAGACCCCGAAGGACATCGCGATCGTATTGTTCCGCGTCGCCCAGGAGGGGCTGTCGAACGTGCTGCGCCACGCCGGCGCGCGGCATGTCCGCCTCGCTCTCGCGAGCACGCCGCGGTCGTACCGCCTCGAGCTCAACGACGACGGCCGCGGATTCGACCCGGCGGGCCCCGAGTTTCGTTGGTCGCACGGCATCACCGCGATGCGCCACCGGGTGCGGGCGCTCGGAGGCAGCCTCGAGCTCGACTCCTCGCCCGGCCGGGGAACGACGCTGCGTGTGGAGCTGCCCAGACGCGCCGCTCCGGGAGACGCGCAGCCTGCTGCCGATCCCGACCGGCCGCGCGGCGCTCAGCGCGAATCGGGCGTCGACCATCTCGAGCGCCCGTCGGCGACGAGGGGCTTCAAGCGTCCGATGTCGCGCATCTTGTCCAGGAAATAATCCGCCCCCGCCGCGAAGCAGTGATCGCGCACGAAGTCTGAGGCGTAGTTGGTGAGCACCACGATGAGCGGTTGAGCCTCGGGCGAGTAGAGCTGGCGCGCCTGGCGAATCACTGCCACGCCGTTGCCCTCCGCGAGCTCGATGTCGACGACCAGTACATCGTAGCGCGTTTCCTCGAGCTTGCGCAGCGCCAGGGACTGCGTGCTGGCCTGCGCCGCGACGGTGAGCCTGCCGGGCTCGGAGAGCAGATCGACGAGCCGGCGGCTCAGCGCCGCCGAGTCCTCGACCAGCAGGATGCGCCGCTCGGCCGCGCTAGCGCGCTCGAGCGGGTGCGGCCATGCCGGCTCCGGGCTCATGGCGGTCACTGCAGGAGATTGTTCTTGATCGCGTAGTAGGTGATGTCGGCGTTGGTTCTCATGCTCATCTTCTCCAGGATCCGTGCGCGATAGGTACTCACCGTCTTGACGCTGAGGAAGAGCTTTGCCGCGATCTCGGAGACGCTGCGGCCCTCGGCGAGCTTGCAGAAGATCTGGAACTCGCGCTCGGAGAGCACGCTGTGGCGGGGCTCACCGGGCGCCCCCTGCATGCCGCTCACCAGCATCCCGGCGAGCTCCGGACTCACGTAGCGTCCGCCGCGCATCGCCGCGCGGATCGCGCGGCACAGCTCCGCCTCGTCGGCCGACTTGCTCACGAAGCCGCTCGCCCCAGCCCGCAGGACGTTGATGCCGTACTGCGTCTCCGGATAGGCGCTCAGCACGAGCGCCGCCACCGAATCGTGGTGCGAGCGCACCTGCCGCAGAATGTCGAGCCCGGAGATGTCGGGCAGCGACAAATCGAGCAGCAGCACGTCGACCGGTGCGCTACGCAGCAGCGCGAGCCCGTCGCGGCCATTCGCGGCCTCACCGGCCCAGGTGAAGTCGGCTTGGCTCTCGATGACCTGCTTGAGCCCGATGCGCACGAGCTGATGATCGTCGACGACTGCCACACGGATCGCTGGCATGCCCTGAAGTCGTGCCTCGACGCCTCCCGGGAGGCCGCGACGAAACTAGCGGACCGCGAGGGCGCATGGTAGGCGCCTGCATCCTGCGAGCGGGCCGCTCGAGCGCAAAGGGATGTCGGAAAACGCCGACAGTCGGAACACGCAAGGGACGTTCCCGGCCGCAGGCCGTCCCGGACCGGCGCGGGGCGCCGAGGCGAATCGCAGCCTGCGGCTTGAAATCAATTCAATGCGGCACGCCTGCGTCTTGCGCCGGATCGGATTCGCGTACGGACGCACCCGCCCCGCCGGCCGAGCTCTTGCCGCCGTAGGCCTCGAGCCGGTTGTAGAGCGTCTTCAAGCTCACGCCGAGGATCTCGGCCGCCTTGCGCTTGACTTGCCCACAATGCGCGAGAGTGGCCATGGTCACGCGCCGCTCGACCTCCTCGAGCGGCGTGCCGACGCGGATGGTGATCGTCGTCCCGTCGTCGAGCGGCGCCGGCGGCTCTGCGGCGGGGCCGAAGTCGCACTCGATCTGATCGTCGGCCATGATGAAGGCGCGCTGGACGTAGTTCTTCAGCTCCCGGACGTTTCCCGGCCAGGTGTGCTGATACAGCCTCACCAGCGCATCCCGCGAGAACGGCTTGTGAGTGGACTCGGTCCGGTTCAGGTCGTCGAGGAAATACAGCGCGAGCTGCTCGATGTCCGAGCCGCGGTCGCGCAGCGGCGGCAGGCGGATCGGGAAGACGTTGAGGCGATGGTACAGGTCCTCGCGCAGCTTGCCCTCGGCGACCACCTTCTCCGGTTCGCGGTTGGTGGCCGCGATGACCCGCACGTCGGTCGCGACCTGCTGAGTGCCGCCGACGCGCGTGAAGGTTCCGGTCTCGAGCACCCGCAGGAGCTTGACCTGCAGCTCCATCGGCATCTCCGTGATCTCGTCGAGGAAGATGCTGCCGCCGCTCGCGCGCTCGAAGAACCCCTTGTGCTGCCGATCCGCGCCCGTGAAGCTGCCGCGCTCGTGGCCGAACAGCTCGCTCTCGATCAGCTGCGGGGCGACCGCGCCACAGTTGAGCGGCAGAAACGGCGCTTCGCGGCGCCGGCTCAACTCATGCAGCGTCTGCGCGGCGAGCTCCTTGCCCGTGCCGCTCTCCCCGATGAGCAGGACCGTCGCCGATGTCGGCGCGACGCGCGTCAGCTGGTCGTAGACCACCTGCATGCGCGGGGAGCCGCCGAGGATGCGCCCGAATCTACCGAGCTTGCGCAGCTCCTCGCGCAGCTCCCCGATCTCGTGATGCAGCGCCGAGGCCTTCTTGGCGTGCCGCAGCACGGCCTGTACGCGCTCGAGATCGGCCGGTTTGACCAGGTAGTCGCTCGCGCCGGCGCGCAACGCGGAGACCGCGCTGTCGACGGTCGCATGACCGGTGACGATGATGACCTCCGTCGATTCGGGCTTCTCGAGCTCCCGCAGCAGTTCGATGCCCTCGCCGTCCGGCAGTCTCAAATCGGTGAGCAGCACGTCCGGGCGCTGTCGGCCGAGCTCGATCCGCGCCTCGCGCAGCGACGCCGCGCGCGAGATCGTGAACCCTTCCATGCGGGCCACCTCTTCGAGCCACTCCACCACGTCGCGGTCGTCGTCCACAATCAGCGCGTGTGCCATAATCAGCCTCGCCGGATTCGAAAGAGGGTGTCGAAGATTTTCGGCAACTCACGAGACGCGATGTTGCATCCGTTCGCTGACGAGCGATAGCCGTCGCGGGCCGCAGACAGCGCACGCTCCCCGCGTCGAGCCAGATTACAGGCAAAGCGTACCACGGCGGATGCTAGCTGCGCGCCCCCGCCGGATGATTACCGAGCGGCAGCGCCGTGAGGCCATGCAAAGCGATCGAGATCGCGAGCACCGTCAGGGTGATCGCGGCGAGCTTGTTTGCGAAAGCCGGGCTGAGGTTCTGGTCTATCGCGAACATGAGGCAGTAGACCGAGGCCACGCCGCGAATGCCGAACCAGGCGACGGCGTGCCGGTCGATGCCCGCGGCGGCGTTACGGAGCCCGAGACGCGCGGCGACCGGGCGCACGGCAACCAGGACCAGCAGCGCGAACAGGATCAGCGCCGCCCGCGTGGCCGAGATCACGAGCAAAGCGCCGAGCAGTGCGACGATCGCCAGCTCCGCCAACCGCTCCGCGCGCTCCGCGGCCGGGGCGAGCGAGCGGGCGAGCCTCGCCGGGCCCCCCGCGGGCACCACGGAGGGGCGCGGCACGAGCTTGCCGCCGCGCGCGAGCGCGAGACCTGCGGCGAATGCGGTGAGCAGCGGGCTCGCTCGCAGCACGAAGGCCGCCCCGCACGCGAGCGCGAGCATGCTCGCGGCGAGCAGCAGCTCGAGCAGCCCGGGCTGCCCGCGCGAATCGAGGCGCGCGAGGGCGCGTGCGGTAGCGGCCCCGGCGGCCCAGCCGAGTGCTGCCGCGCAGGCGAGCGGCCAGGCGAGGTCGAGCGCCAGCCAGCGCCAGCCGTCCGCGCCGAGATCGCGCTGGCCGCACAGCCCGAGCCCGAACAACACGAGCGGCAGGGCCAGGATCGAGCTCAGCGCGCCCTCGGCCGCGAGCGCGAAGCGCGTCGCGCTCTCCCGCTCTGCGCCTGGCGCAGCGGCGAGCTCGAGATGCGCGGCGAGCACCGGATCCGTCGGCCCGAGAATGGCCCCGAGCAGCACGGCATGCTCGATCTTGAGCCCGAGGAACACGTGGGCCGCACCGGCGATGAGCATGATGGTGAGCGGCAAGGTGATCCCGGCGAGCCGCACAGGCACCCGCCACAGCCGCGAATCGAGCGGCGTCGAGAGCTGCAGTCCGGTGCAGTAGAGGCTCACGAGCAACGCCACCTCGCTGAGCGCTTCCACCGCGCGCGCGTGCTCGATGGCGCGCGCCCCGAGCGCTCGGCCCCCGGCTCCCGCGAGCACGCCGACGACCAGGCAAATCACGGCCGCGCCGGCCGGCCATCGAACCTGGGAGCGGGAGACAGGCATGGGGGCGCTGGCTCGAGATTCGGATACGCAGCTGTGCAGAATCATGCGCCGCCGGGCGCGCGATCGCGGAGCTTTCTGCACTGCCCCTGTAAGAGATTCCAGGTCGAGCGCGGACCCGACCGCCCTTTCTGCCGTGCCGCTGGGCCGCCGCGGGCCGCGCCGCGTGCGACAAGTGATTGAATGTGCCTGCCTGAGAGGCAAGCCGCCGGTAAAGCCCGCGCCCGCGGTACTCTGGCACACGAGTTGCAAAGGATTAAGCGCTGGGAACGCGCGTTGCTGCTCGTGTTCCCAGCAAGCATTCGAGTTCGGCGCAGACGCCGGGCTCTACCGAAGACCCCCCGTTTGGCGGGCTGTGGTGCGACCAGCCCGCTCTTTTTTTGTCCGCGCGCGGCGCTGGGCGGCGCGGGCTGGCGCGCAGCGGTGGCCCCGAAGCGCGAGCAGGCCGCAACGCCGCGGAGCCTCATCGGGCCTCACGGACGGCATGTGTCATCCGCGCGATGAGCGGCACGAAATCGCCGAAGTCCACCGGCTTCGACACGTGGGCGTCGAACCCGGCGCGCAGCGCGGCTTCCCGGTCGGCCGGCGTGCTGTACCCAGTGAGTGCGACCGCGATCATCTGCTCGCCGAGAGCGCTGCGCCGGACCTTGCGCACGAGCGAATAGCCGTCCTCCACCGGCATGCCAATGTCCGTGATCAGCACGTCGAACCGCGCATCCTCGAGCACGCTCAGCGCGCGGGCGGCCGAATCGCTCTCCGTGACCCGGGCGCCCTCGAGCCGCAGCGTCTCGGCGACGGCCTCACGCGCATCCGGCTCGTCGTCCACGACGAGGATCGCGACGCCATCGAGCGTCCGACCGGAGACCGGCGGGCGCTGTGGCCGTCCCGCCGCGAGCTCGCCGAGCGTGCCCTGCGCGCCCCGTCGCGCCCGCTCGAGCTCGAGCAAGTCGTTGATCATCTTCAGCTGCGAGCGCGCGCTGCGCTCGATCCGCGCGGCCAGCGCCGCCACGTCCGTGTCCTCGGCCCGCTTGACCGCGAGGATGCGGTTCCAGCCGAGGATCGCGTTGAGCGGCGAGCGCAGCTCGTGCGAGAACTTCGAGAGCAGCTCGCTTTTCGAGCGGCTCTCGCGCTCCGCGGCGGCCCGCAGCGCCATCTCGCGCTCGGCGAGCGCCGCGCGCTCGGCCTCCGCATGCCACTGCGGCGTCACGTCTTCGATCACTCCCGTGAGCCCCGCCGGCCGATCGCGCGCGTCGCAGAACACGCTCGCGCGCACGCGCAGCCAGCGCACGCCAGGGCCGCGCGCCGCGATCCGGAAATCCACGCGCGCGCTGCGCCGCGCCGCCACGGCCGCCCGCAAGGTGCGCCCGAGAGACTCGCGATCGGCCTCGTGCACTCTCGAGAGCAGCGCGGCGAGCGTGCGCGGCGGCGCTCCGGCGTCGAATCCGGCGAGCGCCGCGACCTTCGACGAGCCTTGCAGCTCGTCCGTGCGGGCGTCCCACTCGAATGCGCCGAGGCCGGCGCCGTCGAGCGCACGCGCGCACCAGGCAGACGCTGCGCGCCTGGCACGCGCGCGCGCCTTGCTCGCGCCGCGCGCAGCGGCCTTGCGCCGAGCTCGGTCCTCGCGGCGGGAACCGCCGCCTCCGTCATGAATTGATCTCATACCATCCCAATCAGATTCTCATCGAGCGGACCGCTTGCGAGAGCGCATGGCATAGCTGTTGCTTCGATTCGGTTGGACTCGCTCGACAGGAACTCTTCGCACGATGACCAATGCCGTTCTGGGGCTGCGCCTCAAGCAGCAACTGACACTGACGCCGCGACTGCAGCAGTCCGTGAAATTACTGCAGCTTTCGGCCCTCGAGTGTGTGCAAGAACTGCACCAGGCCATCTCCCAGAACCCCTTCCTGGAGGAGTCGACGGAGAGCACCGATTCATGCACGCAGGCCGAGGAAGCCGAGGCGCCGGTCGGGGAATCGCTCGATTTCTCGGGAGGGAGCGCCGGCTCCTCGGGCGACGATGCCCCGGACTGGACGGAATGGACGGCCTCTCCATCGACCCTGCGCGATCAGCTGCGTGACCAGCTGCTGCTGCTCGGGCTCGCGGAGCGCGAGTTCGAGCTCGCCAATTTCATCGTGGACGCGCTCGACGACGACGGATATCTGCGCCAGCCGCTCGCCGAGATCGCCGCGATGGCGCCCGACGGGGCCGCCCCGGGTGAGCTCGAGACGGCGTTGCGCTCCGTGCAAGCGCTCGAGCCGACGGGCATCGCGGCCCGCGACCTTGCGGAGTGCCTCGCGCTGCAGCTCGAGGCGCTGGACGAGGACACGCCCGAGCGCGCGATCGCGCTCGCCATCGTTCATGGGAAACTCGAGCTCGTCGCCGCGCGCGAGCACGACCGCCTGCTCGAGGCGCTCGGGTGCAACGCCGAGGAGCTGCGCCTCGCCCTCGTTCTCATCCGCAGCCTCGATCCGCGGCCGGGCTCGAAGCTCGGCTCCTTCGAGCCGCGCGCCATCGTCCCGGACGTGATCGTCCGCAAGGAGAAGAAGCGCTGGATCGTCTCGATCAACTCGGCGATCTATCCGCGCATCCGCGTCAACCAGCAGTACGCCGAGCAGTTTCGTCAAGTCCGCGAGGGTGAGACGGCGCTCCTCGCGCAGCACCTGCAGGAAGCGCGCTGGCTCGTGCGCAATCTCGAGCAGCGGTTCCTCACCATCCAGCGGGTCGCGGAGGCGGTGGTCACGCGCCAGCGCAATTTCTTCGATTACGGCGACCTTGCGATGCGCCCGCTCACCTTGAGGGAGATCGCCGACGAGCTCGGTCTGCACGAGTCGACGGTCTCCCGCGCGACCAGCCACAAGTACATGGCGACGCCGCGCGGCGTCGTCGCATTCAAGCGATTCTTCTCCCGGCAGCTCGCGACGACGAGCGGCGGCTCCTGCTCCGCGACCGCGATCCGGGCGCTGCTACGCGAGTTCATCGCGGCGGAGGACCGCCGCAATCCGCTCTCGGATGTGCAGCTCACCGAGCTCCTGGCGGACCGCGGCGTGAAGGTCGCCCGGCGCACCGTCACGAAGTATCGCCGCTCGATGCAGCTGCCGGCGGTCGATTTCCGGCGCGCCTAAGGCGGACCGCGCCTGAACCGGGCGGGGCCGCGCCTGAGCCGGCGGCCTGCGCCGGGCCGGCCTGTTCTCAACGCAGCGCCGGCCCCTGCGTCGCACCCTCGGCGAACCGTCCGGACATGTTCGAGAGAATGATGTCGACCCGCCGGTTTTGCTGCCGGCCCGCCGAGGTCGCGTTGCTCGCCACCGGGAAGTTCTTGCCGCGGCCGACCGTCTGCACGCGGTCCTGCGCGATGCCCTGCGCCTCGAGCACGCTCGCCACCGCCTGCGCCCGCTCCTCGGAGACCTTCTCGTTGTAGGCGGCCGAGCCGCGGCTATCCGTGTAGCCCTCGACGATGATTCGAGTCCTGGGGTTTGCTCGCATGAAATCGGCGAGGCGCGAGAGCTGCAGCGTCGCCCCGGGCTTGAGGACCGACTGGTTCGTGTTGAAGAGCACGTTGCTCGCGAGTGTGAGCTCGACGCCCCGCTGCGTCTGCCGCGCCTTCAGACTCGCGAGATCCTGCTGCTCCTTCTGAAGCTGCTGCTGCGCAGACTGCGCCTGCGCGCGCGCGGCGCTCGCCTCGCGGGCCTGACTCTCGGCGGCGGCATGCGCGCTCTCGGCGGCGGATTGCGCATGCTGCGCCTCCCGCGTGCGCGCCTCGAGAAGGATGCGGTTGCGCTCCGCAGCGGCCTTCGCGATCTGCGCTTGGGCACGGTAAGCGTCCGTTTGCTCCTTGCCGATCTGCGCCTCGCGCAGCGCGAGATACGCGAGGTAGGAGACATCTTCCGCGGACTTGTGGTGCTCGAACGCCGTGTTCGCCTGATTCAGGTCGCGCTGCGCGTCCTCGAGCGGCTGGCTCGCGGCGGATCCGGCGTCCGGGTCCTGCTGCAAGCTCGCGACGGCGGTGCGAGCCTGGTCGAGACGCGCATTGCGCTGCGGGGCCGAAGCGCAAGCCGCGAGCGCGCCCGCAAGGGCGAGGGCAAGGCAACCATTGAGCAGGGTTCGATCGGGGGGATTCATGGGCACGCGCTCCTCGAGAAACGTCGCATCGATCATCAATGGGCCGGAGCCGGGCTCGGGGCCGGGGGCAGGCTCGAGGCGGGGGGCGGGCTCGGGGCCGAGGGCAGGCTCGAGTCCGGAGCCGCGCTCGGAGCCGGATTCACGCTCGGTGCCGGTGGCGCCTGCGACTCGCGGCGCGTCTCGCTGCGCAGCGTTCCGAGGCTCTCGTTCACCGCCGCGAGGGCGTGTTGCGCCGCCCCGTTCTTGGCGCGGGCGGAGGCGAGCTGCGCGTCGAGCGCGGCCTTGCTCGCGAGCCTGTCGGCCTGCTCCGCATCCCCGTGCTGAGCGGCTTCATCGGCTTGCTGCGTCTCGTCCCTGGCGCGCTGCAAGTCCGCGGCCGCGTAGCGCTGCGCGCCGCTCTGCTGTGCCGAAGATACGAGCGCATGCGCGCGCGCGAGGTTGGCGGTCGTCGCGCGCGGCGGACCGCTCGCGCACCCGGCCACGCCGAGCGCCGCCGCGGCCGCTGCAGCCGTTGCGGCTAGGAACAAGGGAACGAAACGTCGATTCCGCATGGCTCGATACCTTCGAGGCGCCGCGCTCGCCGCACGGCCACGGCGTCTGCACTCGCAAGCCCGAGGCCGCTCTCGCGCCCGGCGCGTCGGAACAGCGCCCGAACCTGACGCGCCCGCGCGCGCGGTTCGTGTAGGAAAGCGCCGACGCGCGTAC
>JBOHZT010000049.1:0-14734 GCA_050738535.1 Steroidobacteraceae bacterium | reverse complement strand
GGTTGGATCCGCGAGCTGAACTTGAACGGGCGCCAGGGCGAGAGCGCTCCTCAGCCGATGCGACATCGCCGCCGGATCGCCGAAGCGCGCATCGCAGGCGCGGTCCTGGATGCATCTCGTGAAGATGGCATCGAGCGCGTGCTGTGCGTTGAGCGGCAGAGCGGCTCCGAGCGCGATCTGCGGCGGGACCACGCCGTCGAGGATGACCGCCCGGACGTGTCGAGGAAAGCGCCGCAGATACTCCTGCGCGACGCGCGTGCCATACGAGACGCCGTAGAGATCGATCTTCCCGTAGCCGAGCGCGGCCCGCACCCGATCGAGGTCCCGTACTGCGACGCTCGTCGTGTAGAACGCGACGTCCGCGTGCTTGCTCAGCGCCGCCAAGCACTGGCGTGCGTCCGCCACGACGGCGGATGTCGAAGGTTCCGGTCCCAGGGTGGATGACCCGGTCCCGCTTCCAAGGGACGCATCGTCCTCCGACTTGCAGAACAGCCCGTTCGAGCGGCCGGTGCCGCGTTGATCCACCAGAACGATGTCACGGTCCCGGTGGATGCGCGCGAACGGCGCGGCAGCCTCCGTGTAGAGCGTGGCGGCGGCCGCACCGGGACCGCCGGCGAGCAGGAAGAGGGGATCCGGCCGGGCATGCAAGCTCACGGCCGGAATGCGCGCCACGAACAGCCGGATCTGCCGGCCCCGGCCGTTGGCGGCGAACGGGTTCTCGGGGACGGACAGGTACCCGCACTGCGCCTGCACCGACACGAGATGGCTCGGGTGTTCGAGGCGGCAGGCAGTGAGCGCGAGCCGCGCGCCGCCAGCCGCGGGGGCCGCGAAGCACGGACCCGCGGCGCACAGCGTGGCCATTCCGGCGAGCCGGACCAGTTGGTCCAGCCAGAGCCGGGACTTACAATGCCGGACCACTCCCGGCCCTCGAGCTTCACTTTCTCGCATGCGTTTCGCGCACCCGTTCGACGTGATCGTCATCGGCGGCGGTCATGCCGGCACCGAGGCCGCACTCGCGGCCGCCCGCATGGGCGCCTCGACGCTCCTCGTCACGCAGAGCATCGAGACCCTCGGGCAGATGAGCTGCAATCCGGCGATCGGCGGCATCGGCAAGGGCCATCTCGTCAAGGAGATCGACGCGCTGGGCGGTGCCATGGCGCGCGCGGCCGACCGCGCCGGTATCCAATTCCGGACGCTGAACGCCAGCAAGGGACCCGCCGTACAGGCCACGCGGGCGCAAGCCGATCGCCAGCTCTATCGGCAGGCTATCCGCTCGATGCTGGAAAATCAGCCAAGCCTGACACTGTTTCAGCAAGAGGTGGCCGACCTGATCGTCGCGGGCGGCGGCGTCAGGGGCGTCGAGACGGTGACCGGTATCCGTTTCGAGGCGCGTGCCGTCGTGCTCACGGTAGGGACGTTCCTCGGTGGGAAGATCCACGTCGGGCTCGATCGGTACCAGGGGGGCCGCGCCGGCGACCCGGCGTCCCTCAAGCTCGCGGCGCGTTTGCGCGAGCTCCCGTTCCGCACTGGGCGGCTGAAGACGGGCACGCCCCCGCGCATCGACGGGCGCACGATCGATTTTTCGGTCCTGCGCTCGCAGCCGGGTGATCGGCCGCCACCGGTCTTTTCGTTTCTCGGGCGCATCGCCGAGCATCCGACACAGGTCGAATGTTTCATTACGGAGACAAATGAGACGACGCACGACATCATCCGGGCGGCCGCAGATCGCTCTCCGATGTTCACCGGGGTGATCGAGGGGGTAGGGCCGCGCTACTGCCCCTCGATCGAGGATAAGGTCACTCGCTTCGCGGACAAGCCCTCGCACCAGATTTTCGTCGAGCCCGAGGGCCTGTCGACCCGTGAGATCTACCCGAACGGGATCTCGACGAGCCTGCCCTTCGATGTCCAGCATGCCTTCGTACGCAGCATCCGCGGATTCGAGCGGGCGCACCTCACCCGACCGGGGTACGCGATCGAGTACGACTACTTCGATCCGCGCGATCTGACGCCCGCGCTCGAGACCAAAGCGCTCGAAGGCCTCTACTTCGCGGGCCAGATCAACGGCACGACGGGGTACGAGGAGGCGGCGGCGCAGGGGCTCATCGCCGGCATCAACGCCGCGCTGCGCGTGCGTGGACGCGAGCCCTTTAGCCCCAAGCGCAGCGACGGCTACCTCGGGGTGCTCATCGACGACTTGGTGACGCGCGGCGCCCGCGAGCCGTACCGCATGTTCACCAGCCGCGCCGAGTACCGCCTCCTGCTGCGCGAGGACAACGCCGATCTGCGCTTGACCCCCGTCGGCCGCGAGCTCGGACTCGTCGACGACGAGCGCTGGCGGCTCTGCGAGGCGAAGCGGCGTCTCTCGGACCGCGAAGTCGAGCGGCTCGCCGCAGTGCGAATTCATCCCGACACGGTGCCGGAAGGCTGGACTCGAGAGGTCCTGCGCGCTCCCTTGGGCCGCGATCGGACGGCCTTCGACCTGCTCCGCCGCCCGGACGTGAGCTACGAGCAGGTGATCGAGCTCGCGGGCTCCCCGGAATGGGACGAGCTCGACGAGCGGCTACCAGGAGAGATCGCCCGGCAAGTGGACGTGCGCGCCAAGTATGCGGGCTACATCGAGCGCCAGCGGCAGGAGATCGACCGCCGCAGCCGCCACGAGGAGACGCGGCTCCCGGACGGCATCGATTACCTGTCGGTTCCCGGCCTGTCGACCGAGGTCCGCGAGCGCCTGCGGGAGGTCCGGCCAGCAACGCTCGGCCAGGCGGCCCGGATCCCGGGCGTGACCCCGGCCGCGGTCTCGATCCTAATGGTGCACCTCAAGAAGGCGGCTCTCCCGCAGGCGCGCCGCGCATGACGCCGTTCCGCGAGCGGCTCGAGGCGGCGTGGGCGCTCAACGACTCGCTCGTCTGCGTCGGGCTCGATCCGGAGATCGAGCGTTTCCCGTCCGGCATCGCGGCGCACGCTTCGCCCATCTTCCAGTTCAACAAGGCGATCGTCGAGGCCACGGCGGACCTCGTCTGCGCCTACAAGCCGCAGTTCGCGCACTACGCAGCCTACGAGGCGGAGGACCAGCTCGAGCGGACCATCGACTTCGTGCATCAGCGCTATCCGGGCCTGCCGGTGATCCTCGACGTGAAGCGTGGCGACATCGGCAACACCGCGAAGCGCTACGCCATCGAAGCCTTCGAGCGCTACGGCGCGGATGCCGTGACGGTCAACCCGTACCTCGGCTCCGATTCCCTCGAGCCGTTCCTGGAATACGCCGACCGCGGCACGTTCGTGCTGTGCCGCACATCCAATCCCGGCGCACGCGACTTGCAGGACCTCGAGGCCGGCGGGCGCAAGCTCTACCAGCACGTTGCGGAGCTTGCTGCGACGCGCTGGAACGGCCGCGGCAACTGCGGGCTCGTCGTCGGCGCGACCTATCCGGCGGAGCTCGCCGAGGTCCGGCGGATCGCCGGTGACCTGCCGCTCCTGGTTCCCGGCGTGGGCGCCCAGGGCGGCGATATCGGCCAGGTGGTCGCTTGCGGTCGCACGCGCTCAGGAACGGGGCTCATCGTGAGCTCCTCGCGGGCGGTGCTGTACGCCTCCTCGGGGCCCGGCTTCGCGGCGGCGGCCCGCGCGGCCGCCGTCGCGATGCGCGACGCCATCAATCGGGAGCGCGTCCGGGTCTGAGCGCAGGAGCGCGCGATCGCCCGCGAGGTCCCTCAGAAAGTCGCGATACCAGCTGTGGATGTCGTGGCGCCGCACGGCGCCGAGCATCTGCGCATGCCGCCGTTGCCGTTCCTCGAGCGGCATGTGCAGCGCGGCCTCGAGCGCGAGCGCCATGCCGCGCTCGTCGTAAGGATTCACCTGCAGCGCGCCGGAGAGCTCGCGCGCAGCGCCGGCGAGCGTTGAGAGGACCAGTACGCCCGGATCCGCCGGGTCCTGCGCTGCGACGTATTCCTTGGCGACGAGATTCATGCCGTCGCGTACCGGCGTCACCATGGCGACGTGAGCCGCGCGCAGCAGGCCCATCAGCGTCGCGTGCGAGAAATTGCGATTGAGATAACGTACCGGCGTCCAGTCCGCGTGGGCGAACCGTCCGTTGAGGCGTCCGGCCATCTGCTCGAGTGCCCGGCGGATCTCACCGTAGGCGAGCACGTCGGAGCGGCTGAGCGGCGCGATCTGCAGGAAGGTGACCTTCCCATGGCTCTGCGGATAGGTCGTGAGGAAGCGCTCGAACGCGCCGAAGCGCTCCGTCAGGCCCTTCGTGTAATCTAGTCGGTCGACGCCGATGATCAGCTGGCGTTCATGCAGGCTCGAGATGAGCCGCTGGGAGGTGTCCTCGCGGATGGCGGACGCAGCATCGCGCGCCGTTTGGTCGACGTCCACGCCGATCGGATACACGCCGAGCCGCACGGCGCCGCCGCCGCATTCGTCGCTCTCGAGGCAGGACCGGAATCCGGCGAGATCGTCCTGCGTTTGAAAGCCGACGAGATCATACCGGCGCAGGTCGCGGGTGATCTCCTCGTGATTGGGCAGCACGCGCAGCACCTGCGCCGGAGGGAAGGGGATGTGGAGGAAAAATCCTACGGGGCCCTCGAAGCCCTGCTCCCGCAGATGACGCGCGAGCGGGATCAGATGGTAATCGTGTACCCACACGACATCCTCCGGGCGAAGCAAACGCGCCAGCTGCCGCGCGAACAGCGCGTTGATGGCCTCGTAGGCCTCGTGGTCCTCGTATCGGTAGCGAAAGCGGCCGGTTGCGAAGTGAAACAGCGGCCACAGGGTGCTGTTGCAGAATCCGTTGTAGTACCGGTCGAACTCGGCGGCCGGCAGGGCGAGCGTGGCGTAGCGGATATCGTCTCGCACCGCGATATCGGGCTCGGCGCGCGGCTCCTCGGCGGTCTCGCCGTTCCAGCCGAACCACATCCCGCCGGTGCGCTGCAACGCTGCGAGCACTCCGACGGCCAGGCCGCCCGCCGAGCCGGTGCGACGCGGCAGCGAGACACGATTCGAGACACAGACCAGACGGCTCATGGCTCCTCGAGGCTCCTCAGCCATGCGCGGACGGCGGTTGGATCGGGCAGCGACCCGAGCCCCGGCCGTCGCTCACGGCCCACGAAGATACCCGAGCCCCCGGAGGATTGAACGAAGTCCAGCGCCTCGAGGTCCGTGATGTCGTCCCCCAGGAAGACCGGAATGCGTCCCTCGAAGGGTCGCTCCTGCATGAAGCGCTCGACCGCGGCGCGCTTGCTCGCGGTACGGCTCTTCAGCTCGAGCACGCAACGGCCGGGCTGCAGGCAAGCTTCGGGCGGCAGCGCCGCTCGGACGCGCTCCACGGCCTCGCGGACGGCGGCCTTGAACTGCGGCGCTCGACGGAAGTGGACGGCGACGCTCGAGCCCTTGTCCTCGAGCTCGAGCCCCGGATGCATCGCGACGAACCGGCGCAGCTCGGCTCTTGCCGGCTCGAGCGCGGCGCTCGTGAACCCCGCCTGATGGATATTGCCGGCAGCATCCCGACGCTCCGCTCCGTGGACGCCGGCTGCCGGGAGCCGCAACGGCTGAAACAGCCGATCGATGTCCGCGATCGACCGCCCGCTCACGAATGCGACGGCGCCTGCGAGCCGCTGCGAGAGCCGTTCGAGCTGAGGCGGAAGCGCCGCGCTCACCTCGACCGCACCGGGAGCCGGCGCGATGTCGATCAGCGTCCCGTCGATATCGAGGAAGAGCGCCCAGTCCGGGCGGAAGCGCGGCGCGTCGGGGGTCATGCGCCCCATCATCCCCGATTTTTCCCGTGCCTGCCGAGGTGGGTTGCCGAACTGCGCGCGGAGAGAAGCTGCGGCCGCGATTCAGTTGGCCGAAGGTCCCCGTGTCGAGCCAACCCTTACGGGAGGAACCCCGGCCGCAGCCCTCATGACTCGCGACACCGGCGAGGAGCCGAGCGCCGAGCCACAGCGCTTAGAGGACGCCGCGCTGCGAAAAGTTGCATCGGGTTCATTTGCGCCAGAACGCGGGCGTGAACAGCACGAACACGCTGAAGAGCTCGAGGCGTCCGAGCAGCATCGCGACGGTACAGATCCAAGTCTGGAGCGTCGAGAGGCCGCCATAGGTCTTGAACGGGCCGACGACCCCGAGCCCCGGGCCGGTGTTGTTGATGCACGCGATGATCGCGCCGAACGCCGACTCGAAGTCGAGCCGGGTCGCCAGCAGCGCGAACGTCAGCGCCGCCGCGGTCATGAAGTAGAGAAAAATGAATGCGAGCACCGAGCTGCCGACGCGCTCCGGAATGAGCCGGCCGCCGATCCGCACGGGCGCGACGGCGCTCGGGTGCACCAGGAGCTTCAGCTCGCGGGCCGCCTGGCGCGAGAGCAGCAGCATGCGGAACATCTTGATCCCCCCTCCGGGGGATCCCGAGCTGCACAGGAAGCAGCACAGGAACAGCATCCACAGCGGAGCGAGCACCGGCCAGGCGCTGTAGTTGGCCGAGACGAGGCCCGTCGTGGTCGCGACCGAGACGACATTGAACAGCGCTTCGCGCAGCGACGTGCCGAAGTTCGGATAGACGTGCCGGTACGTGAGCAGGACGGCGATGCCGACCACGCTCACGGCGAGCGTGAGCAGGATCGCCTTGGCTTCCGGATCGCGCGTGTAGGGCTCGAGCGTCAGCTTGCGCAGCGCCATGAAATGGCGCGCGAAGCTCAAGGCGCTCACGATCATCAGCGCGGCGAGCGTGAGCTCGATGGCCGGGGAGTGGAAGAACGCGATGCTCGAATCATGCGTCGAGAAGCCCCCGAGCGAGACCGCGGAGAAGCACTGACAAATGGCATCGAGCCAGGACATCCCGCAGATGCGCAGCACGACGACGCCGATCGCCGTCAGCGTCGCGTAGGTGAGCGACAGCGCCTTGACCGTCTCGGTGATCCGCGGGGTGAGCTTGTCCTCCTTCACCTGGCCGGGCGCCTCGCCCCGGTAGAGCTGCATGCCGCCGATGCCGAGCAGCGGCAGCACCGCGACCGAGAGCACGATGAACCCGAGGCCGCCGCACCACTCGAGGGTATGGCGCCACAGGTTGATGGACGCCGGCAGATGATCGAGCCCGGTGAGGACCGTCGCCCCGGTCGTCGTGAGTCCCGACATCGTCTCGAAGTACGCCTGCGTGACGGAGAGGTGCGGCATGAGGACGACGAGCGGGATGGCCGCGAAGGCGGCGAGGATCACCCAGCCGAGCGTCACGAGCAGGAAACCGTCGCGAGGCCGCAGCTCGCGCGCGCGGCGGCGCGTCGCGGCGGACAGGAGGAGCCCGACGCCCGCGGTCACGAGTCCCGCCACGAAGAACGGCAAGCCGGTGCCGTCGTCCGAGAAAAGCGCCGCGAGGATCGGCAGAATATAGGCGGCGCTGAAGGCGACGAGCATGAGCCCGAGCACATTGCCGACGGCCAGCATGGCGCGCGTCCCGGAAGCCCGCTCAGGCTCCGAGGAAGAGCCTCTCGACCGCCTCGACGTGCCGGCGATCCGCGAGATAGAGGATCACGTGGTCGTCGGCGTTCACGACCGTGTCGTGATGCGCCATGATGACCTCGTCGCCCCGCACGACGGCCCCGATGGAGGCCCCCTCGGGCAGAGGGATCTCCTCGACCCGTCGTCCCACCACCTGCGAGCTCGTGCCGGTGCCGTGCGCGATGGCCTCGAGCGCCTCCGCGGCGCCGCGCCGCAGCGAGTGGACCTTCACGATGTGGCCGCGGCGCACGTGCGCGAGCAGCGAGCCGATGGTGATGGTCTGCGGCGAGATGGCGACGTCGATGCTGCCGCTCTCGATCAGGTCGGCGTAGGAGGGCTTGTTGATGAGCGCGATCGCCTTGCGCACTCCGAGACGCTTGGCGAGCATGGCCGAGAGGATGTTGGCCTCCTCGGAGTTGGTGATCGCCGCGAAAATGTCGGTGCTGTCGATGTTCTCCTCGACCAGCAGCTCCTCGTCGGCGGCATCGCCGTTGAGCACTATGGTGTTCTCGAGCAGCTCCGACACGCGGCGCGCGCGCTGCACGTCCCGCTCGATGAGCTTCACCTGCTGGTTCTTCTCGAGCGCCTTGGCGAGGCGCAAGCCGATGTTGCCGCCTCCGGCGATGAGCACCCTGCGCGCCGTTTGCTCCTTCTTGCGCATCTCCGCGAGCACCCTGCGGATGGACTCGCGCGCGGCGAGGAAGTACATCTCGTCGCCGTCCTCGATCAGCGTATCGCCCTCCGGGCGGATCATCCGGCCGGCGCGATAGATGGCGAGCACGCGCACGTCCGTGCCCGGCACGTGCTGGCGCAGTTCGGTGAGCCGCCGGCCCACGGCGAGGCCGCCCTTGCGGGCCCTGACCCCGACGAGCCGGACCCGCCCTTCCGCGAAGTCGAGGACCTGGAGCGTGCCGGGATAGCGGATCAGGCGCTCGATGTACTCCGTCACCAGCTGCTCGGGGCTGATGAACACGTCGACCGCGAGCGCCTCCTCGCTGAAGAGCTCCGGTCGGCTCGTGTACTCGGCGGAGCGGATGCGGGCGATCTTCATCGGCGTGCGAAACAGCGTGTAGGCTACCTCGCATGCCGTCATGTTGACCTCGTCGCTGTTGGTCAGCGCGACGATGATGTCCGCCTCGGCGGCGCCGGCGGCCTCGAGGACGACCGGATAGGCGGCATTGCCCGCCACGGTGCGGATGTCGATTCGGTCCTGCAGGTCGCGCAGCACCTCCTCGTTGATATCCACCACCGTGACTTCGTTGGCTTCCTCCCGCGAGAGCTGGTAGGCCGCCGTCCTGCCGACCTGGCCTGCTCCGAGGATGACGATTTTCATGCAGGCGCCGCGCTCACACCGGCTCTAGGTGCGCGTACTGTAGCATCAGCCACTTCGTGCCCTGCCGCTCGAAGCTCACCTGTACCCGGGCGTGGGGGCCGTTGCCCTCGACGTTGAGGATCACCCCCTCGCCGAACTTCCCGTGGCGGACGCGCGCTCCGAGCCGCATCCCGCCCGCGGCGGCGTCGCTCAAGTCCATTCCCGGATACGCTCTCGGCCCGGCGCCTGCGGCGCGTGCGCCGCCGTGTGTGGTGGTGTTGCGCAGGGAGTCGCCGCCCCAGCGAGCCTCGCCGTCGGAGTGAATTCGCGCGCCACCCCCGCCGAAGCGCGAAATTCGGGCGCGCGGCCGCACTTCCTCCACCAGCTCCCCCGGGACCTCGCGGATGAACCGCGACGGCTGCCCGAACGTCTCGACGCCATGCAGGCGGCGCTGCTCGGCATAGGTGAGATACAGCTGCCGCATTGCGCGCGTCATGCCGACATAGCACAGGCGGCGCTCCTCCTCCAGGCCGTCGAGGCCCGCGAGCGAGCGCTGGTGAGGAAACAGACCGTCCTCCATCCCGGTGAGGAACACCACGGGAAACTCGAGGCCCTTGGCGCTGTGCAGCGTCATCATCTGCACGCAGTCCTCCCACGCCTCGGCCTGCCCCTCGCCGGATTCGAGGACGGCGTGCGCGAGGAAGGTCTGCAGCGGCGGCAGCTCCTCGCCTTCCTCCGCCGGCTCGGGCTCGAACTCGCGCGCGGCGCTCACGAGCTCCAAGAGGTTCTCGACGCGCGCCTCGCCGCGGTCGGCTTTCTCGCGCCGGTGATGCTCCACGAGGCCGCTCGCCTGCAGCACGTGGTCCACCTGCTCGTGCAGCGGCAGGCTTTCGATCTCCCGCGCGAGCCGCTCGATGAGCGCGAGGAAAGCCTGGATGGCCTGGATCGCGCGCGCGCCCAGGGCTTCACCCGGACCGGGCCTGTCCGCCAGCGCCGCGGTCATGCCGGTCGCGGCGTCCCACAAGGAGCAGCCCGCGCTCCTCGCGCGCTCGCGCAGTGTGTCGATGCTCTTCGCGCCGATGCCGCGCGCCGGGAGGTTGACGATGCGTTCGAAGGAGGGATCGTCGCGGCGGTTCGCGAGCAGCCGCAAGTACGCGAGCGCATCCTTGATCTCCGCCCGCTCGAAAAATCGCAGCCCGCCGTACACGCGGTAGGGGATGCGCGCGGCGAGCAGCGCCTCCTCGAAGAGGCGCGACTGCGCGTTCGAGCGATAGAGGATCGCCACGTCGCGGCGCTTGCCGCCATGCTCCGTCCAATCCTCGATCCGGCGCAGCACGAACTCCGCCTCGTCGCGCTCGTTGAAGCCGCAGTACAAGCGGATCGGATCGCCCGCCCCGCCGCTCGTCCACAGCGTCTTGCCGAGCCGATCGGAATTGTGCGCGATGAGCGCGTTCGCGCCCTTCAGGATCATGCCGGTCGAGCGGTAGTTCTGCTCGAGCCGAAAGAGCTGCGCATGCGGGAAGTCGCGGCGGAATTCCTGGAGGTTCTCGACGCGCGCGCCGCGCCAGCCGTAGATGGACTGATCGTCGTCACCGACGGCGAACGGATGCGATTCCGAGCCGACGAGGAGCTTCAGCCACGCGTACTGGATCGCGTTCGTGTCCTGGAACTCGTCCACGAGGACGTGGCGGAACCGGCGGCGATAGTGCGCCAGTAGCTCCGGATGCTCGCGCCACAGCTCGTAGGCGCGCAGCAGCAGCTCCGCGAAGTCTGCGACGCCCGCGCGCGCGCAGGCCTCCTCGTACTTCGAGTAAAGGGCGATCAGCTGGCGGCGCGTCGGGTCGTTGCCGTCCTTCAAGTCCTTGGGCCGCCGGCCCTCGTCCTTGTTCGAGTTGATGAACCACTGGATCTCGCGCGGCACCCAGCGCGTCTCGTCGAGTTCCTCGGCCTTCACGATCTTGCGGATGAGCCGCACCTGATCCTCGGAATCGAGGATCTGGAAGCTCTGCGGCAGGCCGGCCTCGCGCCAGTGCAGGCGCAAGAGCCTATGGGCGATGCCGTGGAAGGTGCCGATCCACAAGGGGCCGCCGGCGATGCCGAGCAGCTGTTCCACGCGGCCGCGCATCTCTCCCGCGGCCTTGTTCGTGAACGTGACTGCCAGGATCGAGTGCGGCGATGCGCCCTCGACCTGCACCACCCAGGCGATGCGGTGGGTGAGCACGCGCGTCTTGCCGCTGCCCGCGCCGGCGAGTACGAGGACAGGCCCGATGGGCGCCGTGACGGCCGCACGCTGCGCGTCGTTGAGCGGCCCGAGTAGGGGGGATAAATCCATGGGCCGCGCATTTTATACCACGCCGGCCGAGCCCGAGCCGCCGTGCGGCATTCGCGCCGTCTATCGGGCCGATTCACCGCCGGACGACCGCGTCCTCCGCGATGCGGACCAGGGCGACCATGAGGCTGAGCAGCACCGGGCCGATGACGATGCCGAGGAACCCGAATACCGCGACTCCGCCGATCGCGCCGACGAAGACGGCGAGCGTCGGAACCGAGCCGTGGCGCGCGGAGATCATGGGCCGCAGGAAGTTCTCCGCGGCGCTGATGAGGAGCGCCCAGATCGTCAGGAACACCGCGGCGCCCCAGTGCCCGACGATCGCGAGATAGGCGATCGCCGGCACCAGCACCACGGCCGTGCCGACCGCCGGGATGAAGGCCGCGATCACGGCGAGTACGCCGAACACGACGGGCGACGGCAGACCCGCGATCGCGAAGCCGACGCCGATGAGCGTCCCCTGGATGAAGGCGGTGGCCGCGGTTCCGAACACGACCGAGCGCAGCGCGGTGGACAGGTTGTTCACGAGCGACCCGCGGCGCGTTTCGTCGAGGGGGATGAGACGCGTCAAGTGGTGGAGCATCGCGCCGCCGTCGCGCAGCAGGAAGAACAGCAGGAACAGCATCAGGAAGAAATCGAACAGCGTGCCGGCGACGCCGATCACCACGGTGCCGCCGACCGCAGCCGCCGATTGCAGCACCGACTGAGTGCCCGCCGTGATCCAGGCTTCCAGCTGATGCACGCTGATCGGCAGATGGTGGCGGATCCACAGAACGACCGAGCCGACGATCGGATCGTGCTCGAGGTGCCAGATCGACGTAGGTCGCGGCTGCAGCGAGCGGTGCCGGAAATAGGCGAGCAGCGCGCCGACCTGGCGCGCGAAGAGCACCGCGACGAATGAGACCGGCGCGATCACGACGAAAGGCGTGAGCCCGGTCAGGATGCCGGCGGAGACCCCCGCCCGTCCATGGAGCTTGCGCGTGAGGCGCAGCTGCAACGGGTGCAGGAGGAAGGCGAGCACGGCGGCCCACTCGAGCGCGGCCCAAAACGGGCTGAGGATGCGCACGAGCGCGTAGCCGAGGATCGCGACGCTCGCGATGACGAACGCGCGCCGATAGAACGCCGAGTAGTGCTCCACGGTCCCCCGAGGCTCATGGCCCGCGGATCGAACGCGGTAAGGGTAGCGGGATGCGCGGTCGGGGTGAAGTGCGGCCGGAATAGCGGCTTACGAAGGAGGGGTCGGAGAGGCTCTCGAGGAAAGCGACGAGGTCCTTGCTTTCCCGGCGGCTCAGCGTGAAGCGCCGCAGGCGCGGATCGCGCACGCCGCCATGGCGCGAATCGGGCTGATCGCCCACGTCGACATAGTGGTCGATGACCGCCGCGAGCGTCGCGTAGCGGCCGTCGTGCATGTAGGGCGCGGTATAGCGCAGGTTCCGGAGCGTCGGTACGCGGATGGGCTCGCGGCTCGTCCCGTCGTTCGCGAAACTCGCCGGGCCCGTCTCGCCCTGTGCGTCGCGCCAGTTGCCGTCGAAGTCGAATCCGGAGTGGCAGCTCGCGCACCCGAGGCGCTTGGAGAAGAAGAGCCCCATGCCACGCTTCGCGGCCGGGCTGAGGGCGTCGAGCTGATCCCCGAACACATAGCGGTCGAACGGTGAGTCGCCCGAGATCAGCGTGCGCTCGAAGCAGGCGATGGCCTTGACGACGTTCCGGAACCTGAGCGCCGGCTGCTCGCCGGAGAAGGCGGCCGCGAATTCCCGGCGGTAGCCCGCGTCGCGTGAGAGGCTCGCGACGACCTCCCGCTTGCGCCCGTTCAAGCCGAGCTCGACCGGGTGCTGATTGAGCATGGGCTCGAGCATCTGCGCCTCGAGCGAGCGCGGCGCCGGCTCGGTCCAGCCGAAAGCGATGCCGTAGGCGACGTTGACGAGCGCCATGGCGTTGTGGCGCAGCGTCTCGCCCGTCGCTCCGATCGCGAGGCGCCGGCCGTCGGTGAAGGAACGCGCGGGATCGTGGCAGCTCGCGCAGCTGTAGCGGCCAGTGACGGAGAGCGTGGGGTCGTGGAAGAGCTTTCGTCCGAGCGCGACCTTGGCCCGGGACATGGGGTTGTCGGCGGGCACCGCCGGCACGGGAAAGCCGCGCGGGAGATGCCAGGCGAACGCGGGCACCACCCGATCCGTCCCCCGATCCGTCCCCCGGGGCGTCACCCGGGCCGGCGTGTGAGCCGCGGCGGGCGCGGCCGCGGCGCGTGCCGGCCCAGCGAGGATTGCGCAGGCAACGCCAAGCGCGAGGGCTCCGGCCGGCGCGACGGTCATCCGGCACTCGGACGCGCGACACTCGGGACCACGTCGCTGTGCTCCGGGTCTCTGCCCCGGACCGCTCGGCGGACGTGCCGCGCTCAGCCGCCCCGCCGCTGGTGATCCCAGGCCGTGGCCGTGCCGGCTCGCGTCAGCGCCACGGTTTGCGCGGCGATCTCGGAGCGCTTGGCGACCCACTTCGCGAAGGCCTTGACGGCCGCTGCGCTGGCGCCGGTCGCGCTCGTCTGCGTCGCGATCCAGTGCTTCATCTCGCCGAGGAAATGCTTCGCGACCGCGCGGTCGGTGACGAACAGGTCCATGTACGCCTGTTTGGCGTCGCCGAGACGATGCATCTTCAAGTAGGTCTCGCCCCTGTACTCGAGCGCCTGCGGGTAGCCGGGCTTCAGGGCCAGGGCGCGCGCATAGGCATCGAGCGCCGCCTCGTAATCACCCAGCTTGCGGCGCGTGTAGCCGAGGTTGTTCCAGGCTTCGGCGAGAATCATGTCCTTCTGCGTCGCCTCCTTGAATTTGGCGCGTGCTGCCCGGTACTGTGCGTCCGCGCGCTTCTCGAGCGACGCGCCGGCGCGTCCACTGCGGGTGGCTGCTTCGGAGTCGAGCTTGTCCGCCTGCGCGAGGAGCTTCACGCCGGCGTTGTACACCTCGACCGCGGCGGCATCGTGCGCGGCCTGCGGCGTGTTACCCGCGGCCGGGGGCACCGTCAGCGCGCCGCTCGGGAGCGACCAGGCGAGCGGCGCCGCGAGCGCGCAGCATCCGGCGACCAAAACAGATGTCCACACTCGCATGAGCCCTACCCCCTCGAGATCTCCGACGTGCGGTGTCGGCGGCCCGGAATGGTGCACCTGGGCCGCGCTTCCGACAAGCGGTCGTGCGCTGCCGCGGCTACCAGCGGTTGCGCAGTTCCCGCAGCTTCAAGAACACCGTCTTCGCATCCGGGTGCTCGTCCAGACCCGGGAAGTCCTGCCGCAGGCGGGCGATCAGCGCGGGATTGTGCAGGCGAAAGAACGTGTTGACGCGCTTTTCTTCGTCGAGGGTCGTCACCACGGCAGACTCCGGCTTCTGATCGCGGCAGCGGGCGAGGAGCGCGGCGGCGTCCGCGTTGCCGGGCTCCCGATCGAGGGTGAATTCGAGATTGCGGGAGGAGTACTCGTGGCCCGGGTACAGGCGCGTCGCCCCGGGGAGCCGTGCGAGCTGGGTCGCGAAGGTCTCGTACAGGAGGTCCGGCCGGCCGCTCGTGTGGCAATTGCCCGCTCCGGCGTTGAACAGCGTATCCCCCGAGAACAGCGCCGGTTCCGCCGTGTG
>JBOHZT010000048.1:0-14830 GCA_050738535.1 Steroidobacteraceae bacterium | reverse complement strand
TTGCCCTGGATCTGAGGGTCGAGGGCAATGCCGTTCTGTGTACGTTGACCTTCGACGCCAAGGCATCTGACCAAGTGATGGACCATGTCGTAGCCAGCTTTCAGAAGGAGTTACTGGACCAGGATTTACGCGCCACGGTCCGGGCTGAGACCAAGGAGGTCCGGAACCTGATTCTCGCACACGCCTTTTCTCGGACCGGACTGATCGGGGATGAGCCGCTTCCAGTCGATTGAGTTCTACCAGCGGCCGACGAGGACCTATCAGCTGCTGCCGTTCCGGTTCACACCGCTCAACGAGCGCGGCGAGTACGTCGTCACCAACCTGGCGGGCGAGCACCTTGTTCTACCAGGCGACCAGCTCCGGGCGCTGGTGCGCCACGAGCTGCCGCACACCTCGCAGGACTACCAGGACCTGCGGGCACGCCACTTCCTCTACGACGACTCCTCCAAGTCCGCGCCCGACCTGCTAGCCCTGAAAATCAGGTCGCGCTGCCGGCGGCTGGCCGAGTTCACGGGCTTGCACATTTTCGTCGTAACTCTGCGTTGCGAGCACAGCTGCCCTTACTGCCAGGTGTCGCGGCAGACCGAGGACACCGAAGCCTTTGACATGTCGAGGAAGACCGCCGACAAGGCGCTGGAATTCGTGTTCCGTAGTCCGTCTCCGGCCATCAAGATCGAGTTCCAGGGCGGTGAGTCGCTGCTCAACTTCGACCTGATTCGCTACATTGTTGGGCAGGCAGAGGCCATCAACCATGAGGCCAAGCGCAACCTCCAGTTCGTGATTGCGACCAACTTGGCGGTGGTGACCGACGAGATGTTGGCCTTCTGCCGCGATCACCGGATTCACCTGTCTACTTCCCTTGATGGTCCGCAGGACCTGCACAACAAGAACAGACCCCGACCTGGCAAGGATAGCTACCAGCGAGCGCTGGACGGGATTAAGCGAGCCCGGCGCATCGTCGGCCGGGACTCGGTCACCGCCCTTATGACCACCACAGCGGGCAGTCTGGACCGAGTGCGCGAAATCATCGACACCTACGTCGGACTTGACTTCACCGGCATGTTCCTGCGACCGCTATCGCCCTATGGCTTCGCGGTGAAAACCAATGCCATAGCGGCCTACAGCGCTGACCGTTGGGTGAAGTTCTACAAGGACGGGCTTGACTACATCCTGTCGCTCAATAAGGCTGGCATACCGTTCCGCGAGTTCTACACCAGCGTCATTCTAAAGAAAATGTTGACCTCGGACGACCCTGGGTTCGTAGATCTGATGAGCCCGGCTGGTATCGGCATCAAGGGCATCGTCTACAACTACGACGGCGCAGTGTACGCCTCGGACGAGAGCCGTATGCTGGCCGAGATGGGCGACCAGACCTTCCGGCTGGGCAGCTTGGCGCATGATTCCTACGAGGACGTGTTCCTGTCCGATGCCCTGCTTAACCCCCTGGAAGAGTCGTTCGCTGGCAGCGTGCCGATGTGCAACGAATGTGCCTTCGAGCCTTACTGCGGAGCGGAGCCGGTGTTCCACCACACGGTCCAGGGCGACTTCGTTGGGCGCAAGGCGGAGTCCAGCTTCTGCCGCCGCTCGATGGCGGTATTCCGCTACCTGATCGAGCTTTTGCGCTCGGACCCCGACGCAAAGCGCATCTTCCTACGCTGGGCGAACCGGTAGCGGCATGCTCCAGCTCGCCGGCGAATTCACCCGGCTCGATGGCGTGGCGCCATCCGTCCAACGCCAGCACTTCCGTATCAGCACCAACCCGGCGCTGCCGAAGCCCCTGGCGCGCGAGGCAGCATTCCTGTGCCGCGGCGACGCCGTGCCACCAGGATTCGCCTTGTATCTCGCCCATGAAGACGGCCAGGAGGCCCTGGAGGGTGCGCCCGCCGGCACCGCCAAGGGCGTCCTGCCGACCTCCGCCGTCTACCTGTGCGACGGGGACATTCTTCGAGTGTCATCGACCGCGAAGTCCTATCGAGTGGTCTTCCGTCGCGGCACTCGGCACCAGTCCATCCTGCTGACCGAGCGCTGCAACCACTATTGCCTGATGTGCTCGCAGCCGCCGCGCGATGAGCAGGACGACTGGTTGATTGAGGAAACGGAGCGACTAATACCACTGCTACCCCAGGACACCGTCGAGCTCGGCTTCACCGGCGGCGAGCCCACCATCTACGGCGAGCGCTTGGTTAATCTGCTGCGGCTAACCGACCGACTGCTGCCGTACACCTCGGTGCACCTGCTGTCTAACGGCCGGCGGTTCGCCGATCGAAAGTTCGCGGAAACCTACGCCGCGGTCCAGCACCACGACCTCATGGTCGGCATCCCGGTCTATTCGGACGACCCCAGCCGCCACAACTACGTGGTCCAGGCCGAAGGTGCCTTTGACGAGACGATTGCCGGCATCCTAAACCTGAAGCGCCTGCGGCAGCGGGTCGAAATTCGGGTCGTGGTCCATGCCCAGACGATTGACCGGCTGCCCAAACTGGCCGAGTTCATCGCCCGGAACCTCCTGTTCGTCGACCACGTTGCCTTAATGGGCCTGGAGATCACCGGCTTCACGCGCGGGAACCTGAAGAAGCTCTGGATCGACCCCTACGACTACAGGCAGATCATGGAGGAAGCTGTTGAGATCCTGGCCGCTTACCGAGTGCCGGTTAGTGTCTACAACCACCAACTCTGCGTGGTGACCCCGAGAGTCCGCGAGTTTTGCGTCCAGTCCATATCTGATTGGAAGAACGAATACCTGCCGCAGTGCACCGGTTGCGACCTGCGCGCTCAGTGCGGTGGGTTCTTCTCCTCTCAGGTCAAATACCGGCACAGCGACCACATTGCCACGCAGCGACTCAGCCCGGTTCGGCTTGCCGCTGAAACAGCGCCTTGACGGTCACCCGGTCGGGCATCCCCCGGGTGGGCTTCTCCAAGTAGCGGATCGGCTTCAGAGGCACCACGGCGAAAGCGATGTCGCCGGCCTGCGGCAGCTCCCGCGAGTTCTTGCCCTGTGCGCCGAAGGTCTCGAACACCAGGTGGCCGCCAGGTCGCAGCAGCCCCGGAACGTCCGCTAGAAAACTGACGATGACGGGGTGGATGGAGACCACTAAGTCGAACGAGCCGGGCGCGAAGGGTAGCGCCTTCGTGGCATCGAGGACCACCCGCAGGGCGCCTGGTGCAGCATCCGACACCAGTCGGAGCAGGCGGACATCCAGGTCGGCGGCCACCACCTCATACCCGGAGGTGCGCAGCAGGGCCATATGCCGACCGGCGCCGCTGGGCAGGTCCAGAGCCAAACCCCCTGGCGTTATCTGAATCCGAGCCAGACAATCCGCAAGGAACGAGGAGTCTGCGTGCGCCAGCCGCGGGACGTGGCTGCCGGGTACTCGCGGCGGTCGAGGATTTTCCACGCGACAATCATAGCGGATCAGCCCGCGCCGCCACACGCCGGCCGCTATGCCAAATACGACAAACTCCAGTGGGTCGGACAAGTATGGCCGCGACGATTGCGCACGGGAAAATTTCCTAGGCGGCCCTGTCCACGGAGGCGCAGGGCGCAGTTTGATTATTCCGCAGTGCGTCCAGGTAGTCCGACCACTCCTGCATCATTACTCGCCTCTCAGCCAGGCGCTGGGCGCGATTGTATGCCGCCCGTACGCGGTTCCGCTCCGCGTGCGCGAGTTGCAGCTCGATGAGGTCCGGGTTGACACCTCGCTCGTTCAGCAAGGTGCTCGCGATACTGCGAAATCCGTGCGCCGTCATCTGATCGCCGGAGTAGCCAAGCCGGCGCAACCCGCCGTTCAGCGTGTTCTCGCTCAGCGGCCGGCCACCCCCGCCGATCGCAGGGAACACGAAACGTCCGTTGCCGGTGATGTGCCGCAGCTCGCGAAGGATCGCAACGGCTTGCCTGGAGAGCGGCACGATATGCGTTTCGCCCATCTTCATGCGTTCCGCCGGTATCCTCCACTCAGGCTCCGGCCCATCCAACGAAAACTCCGACCACTCGGCGGCGCGGAGCTCGCCGGGACGGACGAAGACATGTGGCGCGAGCTTCAAGGCGGCCGCCGTTGTTGGCTGACCGTCATAGCCGTCAATGGCCCTCAGCAGCTCTCCGACCTTTACCGGGTCGGTGATCGCGGCATAGTTCTTTGTCGTACGAGGCGCGCTAGGCTGTCAATGGACCGTTGCGGGCGTCCTTAGAACGTAAGTCGCTGTCTTCTTGGTATTTTATGGACTTCGCTGGCACTGGGTGGACGTCCATGGAAGGGTAAATGGTGGAGCGGAAGGGGATCGAACCCTCGACCTTCGCATTGCGAAGGCCATTTGAGCCCTTTTCAGCATCCACCAGAGAATCAGCCATTTAGCCTCTCTGACCCGCGAAACGCTGCTTTTTCCAGCACTTCGCGAGTCCTACCCTCAGAGACCCATTGCGACGGTCTGCTACCGCTGTATACTCTACTTGCGTTTATAAACGCAGGCAAGTCCGCGATGCGCAAGCCTCGCAGTCCTGTCCAGGGCGCAAAAGAGGGCCGTTCATGCGGGCGATCATCGGCGCCAAGCTCATCGCGAGCAAGGCGGCACAGCCGGCCGAGAAGCCGTTCACGATCTCGGATTCGCGGCTTCCCGGGTTCACGCTTCGGGTCCAGCCGTCCGGCGTGCGGTCGTACTATGCACGATGGGGCCGCAGCGGCATCCAGTCACTCGGCAAAGTCGGCGAGTTCACCCCCGACGAGGCCCGGGAGCGCTGCCAGAAGGTCCTCGGCAATCTCGCGCACGCCCGCCCTCCCCTGCATGGTCTTGACGGCGCCGAAGGGCTCACCCTCGGCGAATTCATCGCGGCCACCTATGCCCCGTGGGCAACGGCGCACCGACCCAGGACTGCCGGCGGAACGCTGGACCGGATCAAGCTGCACTTTTCCGGCTGGTACGGCCGGCCGCTCGCCGGCATCACGGTCGATGATGTGGAGCGCTGGCGCCTGAAACGGATCGACGCGGGGATCACACCTTCGACCATCCGGCGGGATCTCGACTCGCTTTCCAGTGTGCTCACCCGCGCGGTGAAGCTCGGCAAGCTCCCCGAGAACGTCGTCCGGCGCGTGGAGCGGCCCAGGATCGACCGCAATCCCAAGGTCCGATACCTAGACCTGGCCGAGGAGAAGCGGCTGAGAGAGGCTCTCAGTGAGCGTGACGGGGAGATGCGAGCGGCGCGCGAGTCGGCGAACCGCTGGCGTCGAGCGAGAAAGCAAGACCCGCTGCCGCCGCTGCCCTACTTCGGCGACCACCTGACCCCGGCCGTGCTCATCAGCATCAACACCGGCACGCGCCGCGGTGAGCTCCTGGCGCTCAAATGGTCAGCGATCGACACGAAGGGGAAACAGCTCACCGTGGAAGGTTCCACGGCGAAGAACGTACAGACCCGGCATATCCCGCTCAACGCCGAGGCGCTCGAGGTCCTGAAGCACTGGAAGGAGCAGGCGCCGGACACCGAGCGCGTGTTCGCGGTCGATACCGGATTCAAGACGGCGTGGTCGGCCCTCCTCGAGCGGGCGAGGATCGTGACGTTCCGCTGGCATGACCTTCGTCACCACTTCGCCTCGCGCCTCGTCCAGCACGGCGTACCGCTAAACACGGTGCGCGAGCTACTCGGGCATGGCAGCCTGGCTATGACCCTCCGGTACGCACACTTGGCGCCCGATCAGAAGGCCGAAGCCGTCGCCAAGCTGGTGCAGCCGTGAAGGGGAAGCGCACCGACGGCGACGTTGTAGACCGCCTCCTCGAGATCGCTGGCGAGATGCGAAAACGCTATCGCATCCGGCAGACCGTCCATGGTCCGAAGCCACGGGAACTTCGAACGACGCCTCCACGGGGGATGACTCACGACCGCAAGAGCATGCTGCGCTGGTTCCGCAACCCGCATCCAGTCAAGAGACCCAAGCCGCTTGAGATCGCCCCTCTCGTCGAGTACACGAGTGTGGACGGCGAAGGGCGCAGCATAACCCGGAGGTTTGGTGACCCGAGGGCCTGGACGGCACCGGCGAGCGGACAGCCCGTCAAATGGATCAAGCTGCGCGGCGCCGCACGCAATGAAGTGATACGGCAAATGCACGCTGCGGGGCTCAGCAATCAGCGGATCGCAGACACCCTCCATGTCGCAGTCAAGACTGTCGAGCGCGCGCTGAAAGGAAAGCGCCAGCGCGCCCGCACGAAAAAGAAAAGCTAACCGGACATTTTCGGGCCAGGAATGCGCCATGGATGGTCGCAGTATTCCTCCATGGCAGATCGTCATGGAGTCTAACCAGATGTCTCGCACCCTCATGGCAGAGGAGGCCGCGGCTGCACACATCGCAATGAGCGTCGCGTATTTGCGCGCCGACCGTGTACGAGGATGTGTTGGCGGGCGCACTCCTGGACCGCCCTTCTACCGCATTGGCCGGACCATCCGGTACGACCTGGCCGACTTGGACGAATGGTTGTCCGAGCAACGCATCGATCGCAAGCGGGCGCCTCCCGCCTCCAGCGAGGCCGCGTGAATTTCCCGACCCCCAAAACGGCGACACCCCAGCGGTCACGATTCCGCCAGGGTGTCTTTTTGCAGTCCACCGGAGGCAACCGGCGTGAACCGAAGTATATCCCCGCGGCCCAACACACCGCAATCCTGGCCTAACCTTCCTGCTCACGTGCTCGCGGTGTTGCAGGCCGAGGGCATCACCTCACTCGAGGCCTGGGCACATCTATCGCGCAGGCGCCGCCGCTCCATCTTCGGGCTGCCCTCCGCTCGGGTCCAGGAACTCGATCGCCTCGCTCGCGGTGCACCGTGAGCCGCCGCAAAGCGCGCCCGGCCCCTGGCGATCCGGTAGCGCCCGGGATGAGTCAGAGAGATATCGCGGCGACGGGTGTTCTTTCGCGCCGGCAGATCCAGACGGCACTCGCGGTCGCCAACGTACCAAAGGCCGAATTCGAGCGGTTGGTCGAATCCGATTCGCCCGCGACGGTGACTCAACTGGTCAACCTGGCCCGGTCCCGAACCAGGTTGAGGCGCCCAAGGCGGCGGTGTCCGCACTGCGGAGGGGAGCTATGAGCGGCGCCGACCTGGCCGTCCGCTATTCCTTGCGGTACATCGAGCGCTTCAACTTCGCGCTCACCGCTTTGCATGGAAAGGCGCCATACCGCGACGGTTGGAATCTTGATGAGAACCTAATCCGCACTCCTGCAGCCGCTTGGGAGCACTGGACCCAGCACCCCGGCGACAACATGGGAGCATGCCTCGGGCCGAGCGGTCTTGTCTCCGTGGACTGCGACGATCTCGAGGGCGCGCGCCAGGTGCTCGCTGCCGAGGGAATCGACCTCGAGGCGCTGATACGCGAGACGCCGACCATTATCGGACGGACGCCACGGTTGGAATTCGAGAAACCTGACGTTGCTCTCGGACGCAAGTCGGTAGTCTGGCCGCCGAAAGCGGCTGGCGAGAAGCCCTGCACGGTGATCGAGTTCCGAGCTGGCCGTGTGCAGGATGTGCTGCCGCCGAGCTTCCATCCTGACACGCATCAGCCGTATCGGTGGGTGACGGCGCCGACCAACGGCTTTCCGCCGCTGCCCGATCCAGTCCTGCAGCTCTGGCAGGACTTCGACAACTTCAAGCGCCGCGCACGGAATCTGTGCCCGTGGGCAGATCCGGAACCGGACCCGGCGAAACCTTCGGCAAATTTGCCGAAGGTCTCCAGGCCCCACACCGGCCCGAGTGTGATATCGGAATTCAACGCCGCACATGATCCGGCCACGCTTCTGGAGACGCACGGATACGAGCGCGCCGGCAAGCGCCGTTGGAAATCACCCTACGGCCACGGCATTGCGGGCGTGGTGCTGCTCCCATCCGGCAAGGTGTTCTGTCATCACAGCTCAGACCCGCTCGGCGATGAGCGCGCGCATGACGCATTCGACCTGTATGCGCTCCTCGAGCATGGCGGAGACCAGCGGGCCGCAGTGAGAGAAGCCGCAAGACTTTTAGGGATGGGGGCGCAGAGTGGCCGCTGAAATGCAAAGCCTGGATGAGATGGACGCGGCCGGCGAGGAGATCCCCGAGCCGCCCGAATGGATGAACGAAGCGCCACCCCCGGAGGAGCAGCAGCGCCGCGTTCTGCCTGATGCTGTCACGGTGCAAGATTTTCATGCATACATGCCGGCGCACAGCTATCTCTACACCCCGACGCGCGAGCCTTGGCCGGCCGCGAGTGTCAACTCCAGAATCCCGCCGATCGACATCGGAGCGAAGAAACCGATTCCGGCGAGCGCATGGCTGGACCGGTTCCGGCCCGTGGAGCAGATGACTTGGTGCCCTGGCCTGCCCATGGTGATCGAGGACAAGCTCATTTCCGGGGGAGGATGGATCGAGCGGCCGGGTGTCAACACATTCAACCTGTATCTGCCACCAACCGCGCTCGAGGGTGACAAAGACAAGGCTGACCCGTGGCTCGAGCACGTCGTCAAGGTGTTTCCCGGCGAAGCGGGCCATATCGTCCATTGGCTTGCCCATCGCGTACAGCGTCCGAGCGAGAAGATCAACCACGCGATCGTATTCCTCGGCGATCAGGGCATAGGGAAAGACAGCATCTTGGAGCCGGTCAAGTACGCAATCGGCCCGTGGAATTTCGCGGAGGTTTCCCCGGCCCAGCTCCTCGGCAGGTTCACCGGCTTCATGAAGTCGGTGATTCTGCGGATCAGCGAGGCGCGCGACCTCGGGGATGTGGACCGGTATGCATTCTACGAGCACACCAAGGTCTACACCGCCGCGCCCCCTGATGTGCTGCGCTGCGATGAGAAGTTTTTGCGCGAGCACGCGGTGATGAATGTCTGCGGGGTGGTCATCACGACCAACCACATCGACGGCATCTACTTGCCGCCGGACGATCGGCGCCATTTCGTCGCGGGGTCGGATCTCAAGAAGGAGGACTTCCCGGCCGACTACTGGCGAGACTTGCACGGCTGGTACCGAAACGGTGGGATCGAGCACGTCGCAGCTTATCTCGCCTCTCTCGACCTCTCGAGCTTCGATCCGAAGGCCCCGCCGCCAAAGACCGCGGCATTCTGGCGGTGCGTAAATGCCGGCCGAGCTCCGGAAGATGGCGAAGTCGCCGATGCGCTCGAGGCGCTGAAGAATCCGCCTGCCATCACCATCGACATGATCGCGATCTACACGACCGAGGACTTCCGGCTATGGCTCAAGGACCGCCGGAACAGTCGGCAGATTCCCCATCGGCTGAAAGATGCCGGCTACGTCGCTGTCGAGAACGCCTCGGCCCGAGACGGTTTGTGGAAGCTCGACGGCAGGCGTCAAGTCATCTACGCCCGGCGAGAACTCGCAGAGCGTGATCGCATCGCCGCCGCCACCAACCTCGCCAGGGAGGGCCGAGCGTGAGCCCCGCGCATCGCCCCTCGGTAAGTACCGCAATTGCGGCAGTTATTCTCCCACCGGTCAGTGTAGTCAGTGAAGTCAGTGATCCCCTATCCCCCCTCCCTCGCGTGTGCGCAGGCTTTGCTGTCTCAATGTGTTCGAAATTGTGGGGAGAGAGTGTTTATGGAAGGGGATGGCAGACCGGTGACTTCACTGACTTCACCTACCGGACCGGGACAGCGCCACGCACGCACGCCCCGGCCACGGGTAGGGATCGAGCGTGGGAACCAGCCTGGCGGCTCTCCGCCGCCGCGCCTGCTCCTGGCACGGCTCGCACACGTCCGCCCTGCTCATCGGCGCTATTGACAGCCGCGCAGACTCCGCCGAGAATGTACCTTAACGGCAGAGTACAGGCAGGCCACCATGAGCACGGTCAAGCACTTGCAGCAGTCTGGACACCAGCAGCCAGCCACCGAAAACGGCAGAGTTGCTCCGCCGAGGCGCAAGCGAAATGCCGAGCTGCGCTCCCGCGAGCACCTCGAGCCGCGCGAGGTGACGCGCCTCATCCTGGCGGCCAAGCGAAGCGGTCGCTACGGCCATCGGGACGCGGCGCTGATCCGGCTCGTGTACCGGCACGGCTTTCGCGTCTCGGAGTTGTGCGCCCTCCGTTGGGATGCGATCAGCCTCGAGTCGGCGACCCTTGCCGTGAGCCGCCTAAAGCGCGGAACGCCGAGTGTCCATCCGCTACGCGGTCCCGAGCTTCGCGACCTGCGCGAGATCAAGCGCGCGTGGCCAGACAGTGCTTACGTATTCTGCTCGGAGCGTGGAGGACCGCTCTCGGCGCGCACCGTGCGGGATATCGTCGCCCGGGCTGGCATTGCGGCGAAGCTGCCCATGCCGGTGCATCCGCACATGCTGCGCCATGCGCTCGGCTACTACCTAGCCGGGCTTGGTTTCGATACGCGCGCGATCCAGGCATACCTCGGCCATCGCTCCATCACGCACACGGTCCGGTACACAGAGCTGTCGCCGGATCGGTTCAAGGCGTTCTTCCGCGACTGATTGCCGCCGCGGCGCTGCCTCCCGGCGCCGCTAACCCTCCTCCGGCCGTACCAACGCCTACCCTCGGAGCGCTCGCCGCTCCTGGGGCTTCTCCGTGCGTCTGGCGAGGCGCTTTTTGTCGTCGCGGCCGGCGCGCTTGGCCTCAACTGCGTCAGGTGCCGCAGTTGCTCGTCGAGCGCGCGCCGTGACTGACGCCACCCTCCACGCCCAGCTACTCACCCGCCTGGCCGACATCCGCCGGCAGCTCGAGGCGCACGCGACCGCTGTATGGCTGCTCGAGCAGGAGCGCCTGCAGGTCCGTGAACGGCTGATTGCCTCCGGCTGGCAACCGCCAGAGCCAGGGAGGCCCGCATGAGCTACTGGCGCGACATGGTTGCCCCCGTCTTCGATCGGGCCGACGAGCACAAACCGCAGTCCCGTGGCGAGATGCGCGTTGCAGCGCTCGAGATGGCACGGAGCGGCCTACTGCCGCGGGATATCGCCGCCAGCCTCGGGCTTACGGAATCCGCAGTCAGGCAGTTGCTCGAGGTGGCGGAATGACTGCCGACGTTCGCCAACTCCTCGAGCATGCCCGCCGCTGCGCTGAGCATGGCTCGCTTACGGCAATGAGAGCCGCGCTCGACCGCGCGAGGCGCCTCCTCGAGCTTGAGGCCGCCCAGCGGCAGAAGAAGGCCAGGCCGCTCCTGACGCTGCGCAGGAGGCAGGAATGAGCGGCCCGCGAAATCGTCGAGCCTTCGATCGTTCCCGGGCAGTCCGCGCCGAGATCCGAGCGCTACTGGCATCCCGCTCGCCGCTCCTGCCGCCGCTGTCGGCCAAGGCGGTGAGGGCGGCACTGAGCCTCACCATGACCGAGCGCCAAGTCCGCCGGCACATTGCCGCCATCTACGTGGCCGAGCTAGGTGTCTGTTGCGGACGTGTATCAAGCGACATCGAGGCCGCATGATAGGTACCTGACACGGTACGCATAGACAGATTCTAAAGTTACGGCATGGCACGAAAACCGAAACAGAAGTTACTGACGCAGCTACCCGCAAAGTTCGACCCGGATTTCATCGAGCGGCTGTCGAAACGGTACTCCCTCACGCACATCGTCCACGACCGACTGGCGGCTCTCGAGGCGCACTGTGGTGGCGACCTGAGCTATGTACAGCGCTCGCTCATCAAGAGGACTGTATGGCTCGAGCTCCTCACCGAATCCTACGAGCAAAAGGTCGCGTCCGGCGAGCAGATTGACGTCGGCGCCCTGACGCAGCTCAACAATACGTTAAAAGGGCTGTACAAGGATCTCGGCATCAGGCCCACGGCGAAGAAGGCCATGGGGCTGCATGAATACCTGGCCAAGGCAGCGAGTCCGGCGCCATGACGGGCTCTCTGTATCAGGCCATGCTCGACACGGCGCTCATGGGCTGCACGTTCGCCGGCCCGACGTTCCAGAATTGGCGGACCCTTGCCAAAGTGCTCGAGGGGCTGCCGCTCACTCCCGAGGAGACCGAGTTCTATCGCACGATCACCGGCCGTACCGATCCGCCCTCCGCGCCATTCTCGGAAGCCTATCTCATCAAGCCGCGCCGGAGCGGCGGGACGCTCTTCGCCGCCGCGGTGGGCCTCCATGCGGCACTCGAGGACTATCGCGAGCGCTTAGGTCCGGGCGAGGTGGCAACGGTGGCGCTGATCGCCTGCGACCGGCGACAAGCCCGGCAGCTAACAAATTACGTAAAGGGCCTGATCGAAGACTCCCCGCTGATCGCCGCTGAAGTCTCCAATCAGACGGCCGAGACGGTCAGCTTCTCGCACCGCACGGCCCTGGAAGTTCACACAACTTCGTTCCGCTCGACGCGCGGCTATTCCTACGCGGCGGTGATCCTGGACGAGATGGCCTTCATGCGAGATGACATGTCCGCGAATCCAGACGTGGAACTGGTACGCGCCGTGCGTCCTGGCCTTGCCACCCTTGGCGGCCGGCTCCTCGGCCTTTCCAGCCCGCATAGCCGGCGTGGGCACCTCTACGCCATGTTCCAGGCGCACTACGGCAAGCCATCCGATGTCCTGGTGATCCGCGCCACACATCAGCAGTTGAACCCGACAATATCAGATGCCGTGGTCGCGCGCGCCATGGCCGAGGACCCGGAGGCGGCGCGGTCTGAGTGGTATGGCGAATTCCGCTCGGATGTCAGCCAGTGGCTCGCCGATGAGCTGATCGACGCGGCTCTCGGGCACGATGAGAAACGCCAAAGGAGCGTATGGCGCCCGTCACACGTTGCCTTCGTCGACACCTCGGGCGGCCGACATGACGCCAGTGTGCTCGGGATCGCGCACGCCGAGATCCGCGGCGCCGAGCCACCACTGCTCGTGCTCGATCACCTGGATTGCGTGCCCGCCCCGCATGAGCCGGCGGTCGTCGTCGAGCGCTTCTGCAAGACACTCAAGAACTTCGGCATTGTGAGCGTTGTCGGTGATCGCTATTCCGGCAACTGGGTTAGCGACGCCTTCGAGACCGAAGGCATCAGGTACCAACCAAGTTCGCTCGACAAGAGCGGAATCTACGGCGAGGTTTTACCCGCGTTCGCCGAACGCCGCGTTGTATTGCTCGACGACAAACGACTCATCACGGAATTGCGATTACTCGAGCGCCGCCCTCGAGCCGGTGGCCGCGGGGATTCCGTCGACCACCCGCCCAACGGGCATGATGATGCAGCGAACGCCTGTTGCGGAGCACTATGGCGAGCAGGAGCCGGTGAGCTCGACTCGGACGCTTTCAACATTGACCATTTGCTAGGGTGGACACCCGAGATGAATCCGCGGGTGTGAAATGCTCGAGACATTCAAAGAAATGTTCCGCCCCCCGCTCGCACCCATTGAGGTGCCGCATTCAATCGACCTTGTTTTTGCAGCCGCAGCAACCGGCATTGGCAAGCCCTCGGATGCGCTCGCGTGCGTTTACTTCGGGACTTGCGGCCTGTCAGAAAATGCACCGCCGCTATTCGCTCTAGGTTGGACCATCACCACGTTGGGTCCCTGGGCGCTTGCGGACTGGCGCGATGAAGTTCGTCGCCAGATCGCACAGTTGAGCCGGGAGACGGGGGCCTTCGGTCGCGAGGCCGTGCTCATCATCGAGCCCGCCGGTGGCGGACGTGTTCTAGCGGCGCAGCGCTTCCCGGGTCTCACCGTCGCGCACTTCAGCCGTGATGATGAGCATCCAGACATTGACCAGAACGTTATTCCATTCGCCGACCGTGCCCGTGCCGCGCGGACGTGGATGGACATGGGCGCCGCGCAGCTCACCCGGCCGGCCGTCGAGAAGGTCGCGTTGTTCCGCAATCGCGAATTGAATCACCTAACCTCGCAGCTCTCCTCCGCCGGCAACGGCTCCGATCCTGAGAAGGTCGGGGCGCTCGCCGCAGCGTTTTGGGCCGGTGTTCACGAATGTTATCTATCACCGCACTTGCGCGAGCGGGCGATCAACATGCGCCGCCCAGGACTCCTGAAGCGAATCCTCCCGCGCCGGCGCACCGATGCGGAGATTGCGCGCGAGAAACGCCTGGCCGCCTATCCGGCGCTGCGCGCGGACTATGAGGCACGCAAGGCGGCGCTGATCGCGCGCACCAGATTGAAGCTCGGCGATCCGCATTGGTTGCCGCGGTCGAACATCGCTCTCGCCGAAGTCGGACCGCCCCCGAGGAACCCTTTCGCAGCCGTTCCCGTGCGCGGCGAGCTGATGCACTCAGACGACTGACATATGGGTCAGACATCATGAATCCGACCGCCATCGCTGCCGGGAAACTCGTGGAGATCGAGATTGAGAGGGCAAGAAAAAGGCAGGTAGAACAAGGGTTTAGTCATGTGAACCCCTTGGGCTCCGTGGAGCCCAAGGGGGGGGGGGTGCTGGACGCGTCCGCGATATCGTGGGGGACAAACTGGGTGTTAGCCATGCCACGGTTGATAGAGCCATGCGAGTTACGCGAGAAGGCGCTCCTGAAGTGGTGCAGGCCGTGACAGAGGGGAAGATGACGGTGAGAGAAGCCGAACAGATCATAAAATTAAAACGCGAGTCACAGAGCATCCGCCGCCGCATCACCCCCGAGCGCCGGGCTGCGCTTCTTTCAGATCTGCGGCTCAGGGAGCGCCTCACCGATAAGGTACTGACCGAAAAGTACGGGATTTCCCGGGCAACACTGTGGCGCGTGGCCGATGAGGAGCGAACGAAGCAACATGCTTCAGATAGTCGCGGCAATGTGCGGTAAGGTGACAAACATGGAAACGCTACAAACTTCAGACCTCCTGACATAGCCCCTTCCGGCGGCTGAAATCCGGGGTTTTTGCCGTCCCGGGGTGCGTACCAATACATGTCCGGTTTTTTGACCTGGCGGTGCGTAAGCGCCGGAAAAGGCGGGGTTT
>JBOHZT010000047.1:0-14879 GCA_050738535.1 Steroidobacteraceae bacterium | reverse complement strand
AGTTGGCCGCTGGCGATGCCGGTGCGGGGTTGACCGGGCGCCTGCGTGTGGCGGCAGCAACCACGTTTGCGCGCTTGCACGTCGTGCCGCAGCTGCCGAGCTTCATGGCCGAACACCCGGAACTGGAGATCGATATGGTTCTGGACGACCGGCTGATCGATCTGGTGGCCGAAGGGGTCGATCTATCCTTGCGCATGGGCACCTTGAGTGATTCGAGCGCGGTGGCGCAAAAACTCGCCTCATGCGGCCGCTCCGTGCTCGCCAGCCCGGCTTACCTTGAACGTGCCGGCGTACCGCAGCGGCCTGCCGATCTGGCCGAGCATCAGGTCGTGACAGCCAGCCAACTGAGCAACTCGTGGCTGTTCAATCGCGACGGCGCGGAGATTTCCGTGCAGGTGCATGGCCAGGTCCGCTTCAGTGCCGCAGAAGGCGTGCGCGCAGCGGTGCTGGCTGACATGGGCCTGACCATCGCTTCCGACTGGATGTTTGCCGACGAATTGGCCACGGGCGCGGTGCACCGTGTGCTGACCGACTGGCAATTGCCATCCATGGATCTATGGGCGGTCTATCCGTCCGGCCGTATGGCAACCGCCAAGGCGAGGCGGTTTGCCAAATTTGTCGAAACTACGCTCCACACCGCGCGTTGACGGATGACAGCATGCTGGTTCCTTTGACGTTCAAGGTGCAGGCGCTGGCGAAGATCGCACGACACGGATAAGTCAAGTTTAGCGATCGAAACGCGCTCGGCCCGTAATCCCTGTTGGCTTTAGCCGTAATATAACGGGTTGGCATTCCGTCAAGGAATGATCGAAATCACCCGGACACGGCTTCCGTCGGTTGTGATCGACACGCCATGATGCGTCATCTGAATGCGTGGTGGCATTCAACAGATGAGGATGAGACGCGCGCATGTCACGTCATGCACCATCGCGCGGCGCACGCCGTGTTCCTATATACAGCTCAAAAAGAAGCAGTTTGCAGGGGATGCTGCCGTTCATGAGAGTGGTAGTGCGCTTTGGTTTGAGGCCAATCGCCTTATACGGCGAGGCGGCAGCGGCCAGGATAGCGGCCTGCCAGCCGCTGAACTTCTGCTTCAGAGTGTCGCCCACTTCCTCATACAGCTGCACGATGTCGCCCTCGCTGCTATGAATGCGTTCGCCATATGGCAGGTTCGTCACGAGGACGCCGGTTGGCGCGGGCGGCTCAGCATCCTGGAAGCGACCCGTGCTGAAAGTCATGTACCTCTCGACGCGCGCATCTAGTGCGCTCTTTCTCGCCATCGCCACATAGGCTGCGTTGATGTCTGAGGCGACGACTGGTGCAATCGGGGCCTCCAGCTTCTCGGTACGCACGCGGTCCTGAGTGACGCGCCACCGATCACGATCGAAATCTTTGAGCCACTCGAAATAAAATTCGCCCTTCTTGCGATGGATCTGCGGCGCCTTGTGGAGCGCAATCATTGCAGCCTCGATGGCAATCGTACCGCTGCCGCACATCGGATCCATGAATGCTTGGCTGCCGTCGTAACCCGCCATGGTGAGAATTGCCGCGGAAAGCGTTTCCTTGAGTGGCGCCGGATGGCCCGGCTCGCGATAACCGCGCTTGTGCAACGACTTGCCCGATGTATCGAAGCTCAACGTACAGCGGCCGTGCCTCAGATACGCCACCACGACTACCTTTGGCTGACTTCGATCGACGACCGGTGCGACCCCCTGGGCGCGCTCGAAGACCTCGCGGATACTCTCGCGTACCTGGGTAATGATCTGCTTCGGTGCCATCCCGCCCCTATTCGCATCGTCACCCTGACTTTCGACCATGAAGCCATGCCGCGCGTCGAACAACCCGTCCCAGCGAATGCGTCGGACATGTGAGCGAAGCATCTCTGGCGACTTGGCCGGCACTTCCTTGATTACCCTCAGGATGCGGCTCGCCGTCCGCAGCTTCAGGTGCAGTTCGTAAAAAAGGGCGTCGCTCGCCTCGAAGGCTACAGCGCGGTATCCGGGAGCGATGCGACACGCACCTAGGCCTTCGAGTTCGAGAACCAGGGCTGGTTTGGCTTCTTCCGGACAGGTGGCGATCAGTTGCATTTGAGGTCGATGTCGTGCCGGATGGGCTTAGTGCCACTCTGCAAGGACCGTATAACGGAGACCTGCGATGGGAGTGGCAGCAGCCAAGCCGGGTATCAGGTGGCGAGTATTCGTGGTCGGCTAACTAAGCCCAACTGGTCAACATACGGCATTCTGGCCGCTCGGCGACCCTATCTGCGTGGACTAGTTCTACTGTGGTAATGATTCTAGCGCCGGACCGCATTTTTATCACAGCAGGGACACTGCGGTAGCCTCTTGGAGATCGGGCGGCCGAGAGTGAATGCCATCGTCGCGATCGGGCACGCATGCGCCGTTGGCCGCGCGGGCCGCTGCGGCGGCCCAGGGCGAGCAGGCTTGGTAGAGCGGGCGGGACATCCACCTGCTCTTTCGCATCTCGAAGAACCTGAAGCCAGAGGGTACAGGGAACGATGGGAGCATGAGCTGTACTACCGCGAACTCAAGCTCGATGTGTCGGTAACACCGCAGCAGATAATTCCGGCTGTTGAACAGGCAGGATTTGTAACGGCCTTCCCACAGCGTGCCGGTTCGGCGACGACGTGCACTGAATCGGCCGACGTACTGCCGCCCCAGCTTTTGCATGAGCTGGGAGATCGGACCTGCCTCACGCGGTGTGATCAGCAGGTGGACGCGCGGGCAGGTCGAGTCTGCATCGGCGAGCCATGCCCCATGACGGTGTGATGGTTTGGCCGGCCACCGGCCAGCCCTCGCCTGGAATGACCCACTCAACATCTTCGGCAGTCAACGCCAGCAAACCTTGCTTATCGCCACGGCCCATTACTGCGAAGAAGTCCTTCACGATCTGGACATTCTCTTGAGTGCTCATAAAAATCGCTCCATTTCTCTTGCATCGGGTCGGGTCCCAGCCTAATCCTATACGTCCGAAATAAACCCGCTAACCGCCAAGATGATTGTCGAAGCGGCAACGCTTTCGGGCCTGCGAGAGCTGATCGCTTTGTAGGGCGGATGACTTACTGTCAGAGCCTCACAAACCGATAGGCGAAGCGATCGGTCTCGCCCTTGATCGAAGGATCGAATACCTTGATGGAGTGCGGATCGTCCTTGTTTGCCAGCATGCTGCTGTCCGCGTCCAGCGCAAAGCCTGCCTTTTCTACCTCTTCGCGAACAGCCGCAGGCTCAATCCGATGCAGCGACTCGGCGTTACTTGTGCCAGTCCCAGTTGCGGCGACGTGGTCAACGATGACGTAAAACCCGCCAGGCCTGAGCCGCTCATAGACGGCTCGATTGAAGTCTGCTGGGGTTGCGCCTCTGGTCTGGAGAAGCGCGGTATGCAGATCGTGATAGAACAGGTGCAGCCACACGACATCCGGTGGTGGCGAGCTTTCCGGCAGCGCCACGAGGTCCGCTGAGATGACCTGCACATTCTCTCGCCCCGGCTCCTTAGCCAGCGTCCGAATGCGGCCAACCGGATCGTTCTTGAAATGAGCGATCTCGGCCGGCACGAAGCTGCAGACCCGTCCCTCAGGTCCGACGAGGTCGGAAAAGAGGGCGGTCCAGGCTCCATCGCCCGGATACACGTCGATCACGGTAGAGCCCGCATCAGCTCGTGCGAAGCGCATCAAGTCAGATTGCTTGGAGTACTGGTACATGGTGGCCTCCGAAGTGGCGTGACCTCTGAAAAAAGCTCGCGGCGGACGCCCGGCCGCGCGTAGCGCGTCAGATTTGCGCCAGGCCACCGTTGACGGCGAGCTCGCTGGCGGTCATGAAGCTGCTGTCCTGCGACGCGAGAAAGGCCGCCGCCGCCCCGATCTCGGCCGGATCGGCCATGCGCTGGAGCGGATTCATCGAGGCGAAGACCTTCATGCCTTCGTCGCCCAGCGCTGCCTTCGCCAGTTCGGTCGCCGTCGGCCCGGGCGATAGCACGTTTACCCGGATGCCGGTGCCCTTCAGGTCTTCCGCCCAAGTCCGCGCGAGGTTGCGCACTGCCGCCTTGCTCGCGCTGTAGATGCTGAGTGCCGGGGTGCCCGTGGTGCCGGCGCTCGATCCGGTCAGGATGATCGAACCGCCTTGGCCCATCAACGGCAGCGCCTGCTGGACCGTGAAGGTCGTACCCTTCACATTGGTGTCGAGGGTTTCGTCGATGTGCTCGGCGGTGATCTTGCCGAGCGGAAGCGGGCTTCCTGCCCCGGCATTGGCGAAGACGATGTCGAGGGTTCCGCGCTCGGCCAGAGTCGCGTCGAGCGCTTCCTGGCGGCGGCCGAAGATGAAGACGAAGGCGCCCTCCTCGATGAAACGCTTTGCTGCCGCGCGGCCGATGCCAGTAGCGCCGCCGGTAATCACGGCGGTCTTTCCATTTAGCTTGCTCATGTCATGGATCCTTCAAAGGAGGTTACCATTTCCGGAGCAGTGATTCAGACTGCAGACTGTTCACGATCTTGCCGTGATGGCCGTAGAGCGCTCACGGCTCGCTCTTGAAAAGGTCCTGGAAGATCAGAGGCGCCCAGCTCTTGCCCCGCGCCTGGACAAGCGTGCCACCCTCTTCGAGCTTCCCGAGATTGATGGGCGCGAAACCGAGTCGCTTGGCAAGGTCCGCCACCAGCGCTGCGGCACCTTCGTCGTTGCTCGACAGGAACACGACCCGGTGGCCGCCCTTGACGTTCGGGTCGGTGGCCAGGGTGCCCGCAGGCAGGTGATTGAAGCCCTTCACGAACTTGGCGCCGGCGAAAGCCTTGGCGGCGAAGGCAGAGGACGGAAGACCGGAGAGATCTTCGACGGGGTCATTCGTATTCATCGCGTCGATGATCGTTTTGCCCTGCCAGCTCGCCAGACTCTTGGCGACCTCCCGGTGTTCCCAGAACAGAACCGCCAGGATGATCACGTCCGCCTTGATGGCTTCCTGCAGCGTCTTGGGGACGACCGTGGGCCCAATGGCCTGCGCCTGCGGAGCCAGCGCTTGGGGTGGCCGTCGACTGGCAACGGCTACTTCGATGTGGTTACGGGCGAAGGCGCGGGCGAGAGCCTGGCCCACGGCGCCGAAACCGATGATTGCATAGCTCATGAATATCTCCTTTTCGGCGCCGGGGTTGAAAAAACGTTCCGCCTGCCCGTTTGGTGCCCGACCAGTTCACGCGGCCTCGACAGTCTTGACCGGGAGGTCACGAATAGCGGCGGCTGCAACTGCGTCGCCGTAGTGCTCGAGCGCCGTTTCGCCATTGGTGCCAGCGCGCGCGCCGGCGGCGAGGACGATGTTGACATCGGTGATCCCGATGTACGCGAACAGTTGGCGCAGATAGCCACTCGCCTGGTTGTATTTCTCGACCGGCGAACCGGGGGAGAAATCGCCGCCACTTGCGATGATGACGTCGGCGGATTTGCCGGTCAGCAGCCCTTTGTTGTCGGCTGACACCGTGACACCGACGCGGACGACGTGGTCGATCCATGCCTTGAGTCGGGCCGGGATAGAGAAGTTGTACATCGGCGTACCGACGATGACGCGGTCGGCCGACTTCAACTCGGCCACGAGCTCGTCTGATACCCTGATGGCTGCTGCGGCTTCGGGTGAATGCGTCGCGGGCGGGGAGAAGGCGCCAAGGATCCAAGGCAGATCGACGAAAGGCAAACTGGTTTCAACGAGGTCCCTGACCGCTATCGACCCACCCGGATGGGTTGCCCGCCATTGCCGGATGAACTCGGCGGTCAGCTTTCTGGATGTGGAGTAGTCAAAACGGGGGCTCGCTTGAATGGCGAGCAACGTGGGTTTGTTCGGATTCATGATGCGTCGCCCGATCGGCGTCCTCTGTCTGAAAAGCTGGGATGAGCCTGGACCCCTTGACACATCAAAACAATTGACGAAAGAATGCTTAATGCAATCTATTCTTTAGATGCACGTGCTCGATAACGTCACCATCAACCAATTGCGTGCGTTCGTCGCGGTATGCGACCAAGGAAGCTTCTCGGGTGCGGCGCGGAAGCTGAGGCGCGCGCAGTCGGCCATCAGCCACGCGATCAAGGCGCTGGAAAGTGCATTCGATATCGAACTGTTCGAGCGCAACACCCGCAAGGCACAACTCACCGCCGCGGGGCGCAGCCTCCTGCCGGACGCGCGTGCGGTGATCTCACGCACGGAAGAAATGAAGAACCGCGCCGGCGCGATTGCCAAAGCCGGGGTGCCCCAGGTTTCGGTGGCGGTCGATGCCTACTTTCCGCGTGCGCACCTGATCGGCTGCTTGCGAACGCTGCAAGCGCAGTTTCCCACCGCGGCGATCAGCCTGCGCATCACGACGATGCAGAGCGGCGAGAACCTGGTGCTCGACAGGGTGTGTGCCTTGGCCGTCACGATCGAAGACGTGCCGGAGGTGAACCCGGATGCGATAGAACGGCGCTGGCTGCGTGAGGCGAAGATGGTGACGTTGTGTGCTCCGTCCCATCCGCTCGCGTCGACACCTGCACCCATCCCCAAGGACGAGTTTGGCCGACATATTCAGATCGTCGTTACAGATAACCAGCCTGCAACAGAAAAGACCGAACACGGGGTTGCCGGCAAGCGCCAGTGGCTGGTCAACGATCTGGGCGCCAAGCGCGATCTTCTCAGGGCCGGTCTCGGCTGGGGGCACTTGCCGCGGCACCTCGTCGCCGAGGATCTGGCGAGCGGACAGCTCGTCGAACTTGAACGCCGCGCCTGGCACTTCCGTCCGCTCACGTTCGTGATCTCGCAGCGCCGGGGTTACGACCTTTCCCCATGCGAGTCGCGGCTGGTCGAGCTTCTGGGCAACCCTAGTCCACTCCAAGGAAAGCCGGCTGGTGCTCCGCTTCCGGCAAGACGTAAAGGCCTGAAGACCCACGTTCGATCTGCCGGATGATCTCATGACGCGCGCCAAGATCGCGGCGGTCAGGCGCGGCTCGACGCTGCGAGACCTCGTTGCCGAAGCCCTGCGGAAGCTCCTGGTGGACCAAGGTCCGCCGCAGCGCAGGCGGATGGACCAGGCTCCCATCAAGCTCCCGCCCGGGCACGCGATCCCGGTTCGACCGAGGTTGCGTCCTTCTATCAGGGACACGAGAAGCGACCTATCGATAACTGCGCAAGCCCATGGCGCGCGAAGTCCTTCCAACATAGCCCAACTCGCGCCGCGCGGAGGCATCATTGACGCTGAACTCCCGCCCGATCATACGCATCATGGAGCGGGAAACCGGCGGGTCGCCGTCTTTGCGTGTGATGACCCAGACAGCGTCCAGCAACCGACCCAGCGTCGATGCAATGCCGTAGGGCATCGAGCGCAGTTTCTCGATGGACAGGCCCTGAACGCTGGCGAGCGAAGCGACAAATTCGCGAAACGTCAGTTTCTCTTGATCGGTGATGAACAAGGCGCGACCACCCTCGCCACGCTCCAAGGCGCATTGGACAGCTTCGACGACATTGTCGACGTGGCAGGTGTCAAAGGCATAGTCACCACGGTTGATGAAGACGAACTGCCCGGAGTTGATTGCCTGGGGCAGCGCCCGGCTGAACGGGTCGCCGGGCCCCCAGAGTGCGGGCGGGCGAAGAGCGAAGGTGCGGAAGCCCGGCTTGTTGGCCGCCAGTACGATCGATTCGGCCCGTGCCTTGCTTGCCAGGTAAGCCGAGAAGTGGTTCGGAAATGTCGGTGCGCGTTCATCGGCATCGCGGACGGGCGTACCGGCGTCATCCATGATGATGCCCGCCGCACTGATGTGAACGAAAATCCTCGCCCCCGCATTCTCGGCCGATGCCAGAAGCCTGCCGGTGCCATCCACATTGGTCTGGAAGAACGGTTCGCGCGGCCCGGAAAACCGGAACAAGGCTGCCGCATGCACGACGGCATCGACCGCAGGCAGCGATAGTGGCGCCGTGCTTTCCAGATCGGCGTCAACGGGAGACGCGCCCCATGCCCGAAGTTTCGCGTGGGACGCCGACGAACGTGTGAGAGCGAACACTTGATGGCCGTCTCGCGCGAGTAGCGGGGTCAGGCGCCCCCCGAGAAAGCCGGTACCTCCGGTGACGAGAATGCGCATGACGATCAGCCTTCCGATTCGGGAGTCAGGATGGTGCGCACGGCGTTCTCGCGAATGTCCTCGAGAACGTCCGTGGCAGGTGGCGCCGAATTGCGAAGTCGAGCCGTGACGTAGAGCAGCGATGCAGCATTTGCCGATGCCCACATCAGATCGGCGGCCGCCACGACCGTGAGTGCGAGCCGCCCCTGGGCCCCGATGCTCGCAATGCGCTCGAGCAGAAGCGTGAAGGCCTGTTGGGCTGCCGGTATCTGGGCGCCTTGGAGGACACGGCTCATCATCGCCGCATAGAGTCGGGGCCGCGCCGCCGCGAAGCGTACGTAGTCGCCCCATCCCTCACGCAGGGCAGTGACGGGCTCGGTGGATTTCGCCGCCGCTTTCTTGCTGTCGAGAAACTGAGAGAACGCCTCGGTCATCGCGGCGCTCAACAGCCCATCAGCACTACCGTAGTGGTGGTAGAGCGTGGGAGCCGTGACGTTGGCCAAGGCGCAGACAGCGCGTGTAGAGAACTGGTCCTCGCCTTCGTCCTCGAGAACCTTCAGAGCGGCAGTGAGCAAGGCGACGCGAGTGTCCATACCATCAATATAGCGCCGCTATGGTAGTTTGTATAGCACCGTTATAGCGCATTGCAGGCCGAACTCGAGGGCCGCCCCAGATCGGGTGGTAGCTCGACTCTTTGAGCAGAATTCCGTAAATTGCACGTATTACGTAAATTACGGAAATTTACATGGCCGCAGTAACCGCCACTGAATTCGCCAAGGCTTTTGGCCGATACAAGGAAGAGGCGCAGCGTGAGCCCGTCGCGATCACCAGCTACGGCCGGGTGAGTGGGTACTTCGTGTCTGCGCGCGAGTACGAGGAACTGCAGCGCCTCCGAGCGTTCGAGCGCCGTGTGCATCGGATCAAGGACCTGCCGGCGGAAATCGCCGAGGCGATTCAAGGGTCGAAAATGAATCCGGCTCACGATGATCTGAATTCACTTCTGGATGAAAGCCAGAAATAGGTGAGGATCGAGATTGTCGAGGAACGAGGGCTGGTTGAGGGGCGTAAGGACCTTGCGCCATTGTCCTCGCCGTTGATTTATCCTTTCCCAAACTTGGCGGCCACAAGCAGGTCCCCGTTGCACCGATCACGCATTCGCCACCCCTCGACCCGAACGTCGCGGCCGAGTCCAATTTGTAAACCGTTGGTCGGGGGTTCAAGTCCCTCAGCCGGCATCATTCCAGTATCATCAAGGACTCACCAAGGTCGGCCAGGTCACGGCGGCCGCTCGGCGAAAGGGAGACCAACGGTTCAAAATACCGATGGTCGGTGAATTCGGGGTCTAAGTCCGTTCGGCGTCTGGCAATCACCGGGGAACTACGCACCGTACTACGAAGCTGGACCGCACGGATCGCTTCGCAGTATATTGCGTAGTATGCATCTCGAGGACCTGCTGCGCCAAAACGAGGGTAAGACGCTCGAGTTCAAGCGCGACCTCTCCTCGCCGGCTCCAGCGCTTCGGACTTTGGTTGCCTTTGCCAATTCGGCGGGCGGCCGGCTCGTGATCGGCGTCGAGGATCGTAGCCGCGCCGTCATTGGAGTCCAGGCTCCGCTGGATCTCGAGGAGCGGTTGGCCAATCTGATCGCGGATTCGATCGAGCCACGCCTGGTGCCGGAGATCGAGATCGTGCCCTGGCGTAAGACGCAGGTCGTGGTAGCGACCGTGCATCCGAGCGGCACGAGACCCCACCACATCAAAGCCGACGGCCCGGCGCGGGGTACCTATGTGCGGCTTGGCTCGACCAACCGGGAAGCCGATGCCGCCCTCATCGCAGAGCTTGGGCGACGGACGAGCACGGAGACCTTCGACGAGCAACCGGTCCCTGATCTGAACTCCGAAGCGATCGACTTCGCAGCTGCTTCGCAGTCCTTTGCCGAGCGGCGCTCACTGCGACGGCAGGATCTCGAGGCACTCGGCTTGGTATCGCGCAATCAGGGGCGGACGGTTCCCACTGTCGGGGGACTGCTGCTCTTTGGGAGGGAGCGATTATCGAGGTATCCGGACGCCTGGATCCAGACCGGCCGGTTTGCGGGCAAGGATCGGACCGAACTCGTCGACCGAGCAAACCTGACCGATTACCCATTGACCGCACTCGAACAAGCAATATCGTTCGTCGAGCGAAACACGCGACTCGGCATGAGTATCGGACGAGTACGGCGCCGTGACGTGCCCTCTGTCCCTCCCGCAGCCCTGCGCGAAGCACTGGTGAATGCCGTTGTGCATGCCGACTATGCCCAGTGCGGCGCCCCCATTCGAGTGGCCGTATTTGACGACCGCGTAGAGATTGAGAATCCAGGCATCCTGCTGCCAGGCCTCACGATCGAAGAGTTGCGCGAGGGACTCTCCCGTGTGCGCAACCGTGTCCTTGCGCGGGTCTTTAACGAACTGGGACTGATCGAGCAGTGGGGGACGGGCGTACAGCGGATGATAGATGCGTGCACTCGTGCCGGGCTTTCCGAACCCGAGTTCGCAGAAGTGGGACTACGCTTTCGAGTCACCTTGAGGACGGAGCCGATCGGTCCCGCCACCGTTGATGCCACCGAGAAAAGTATCTTGGACTACATCGCCGAGGGGGACGGCCGCTCAACTGCCTCAATCGCGAAGCACGTCGGACTATCGACCCGGGCCACGCAGCATCGGCTTGCGGCGCTTGAGCAGCGCGGACTGATTGCGGTAGTAGGTTCCGGCCCCAGCGATCCGCGGCGGCGGTGGCATTCGACAAGGAAGTCTACAGCGCCATGAAGCCGAATCTCCCGTCCCGCAGGTAAGCCGCGATGTCCACGCTAGGCCGGGGACTGTACGAAGTCGTTATTACGGAGGCATTAGAAGCCCAGCTTACCCGCCTCGAAGATCGGCTGGTTCCAGTTCGAGCGGAGTTGAGGGCCGCGGAAGCCGCGGATCGCATTGCGATGCATATCGCTCGCGTGGTGGAGCGTGCGGTCGCGACCATCGAAGAAGATAACCGTCCCAGCGCTGCGATCGGTATCGCACGTTGCCTGATTGACACATTAATCGTGCTTCTTCCAGGCAGCCGTGAGCTCGCGAGCGAGCGGCCTTCGGAGTTTACCCAAGTATTGCGTAGCATCACCGGCCGCTTGCCAGATGGACGCGCGGAGTCCCTCGATGAGCCGCTGATCCCGCTGCTCGATACCACCTTGCTCACGAACTCGCCTGGAGAGCCACGAGTGGGGCATCAGATTCTCACAGAGATTCGGTCGGCAGACCGAATCGACGTAGTGATGGCGTTCATCCGTCGCAGCGGCATCGCTCCGTTAATGCCAGCGTTGCGCGACCATTGCACCTCCGGACGGGAACTGAGAATTCTCACGTCGACCTACACGGGAACTACCGAATCGCGGGCTCTCGATGAGCTCAAGGATTGCGGCGCTGATCTGCGGGTCTCGTACGACACCAGCGGAACGCGGCTTCACGCGAAGGCATGGCTGCTGTACAGGCAATCGGGATTCTCCACCGCCTATATCGGATCGTCCAATCTGACTCACTCGGCCCAAGTCAGCGGACTGGAGTGGAACGTCCGCGTCTCGGCCGCTCGGAATCGGGACGTGGTCGAGAAGATGGCCGCAGTGTTCGAAGGTTACTGGAACAGCCCGGAACTACGGCCTTACGACAGGGATGACTTCCGCGCCCGTACAGAAGAAGGAGCCAATGCGCGGACCACCATAGCCCTTGCACCGACCGAGCTGCGTCCCGAGCCTTTTCAGGAGCGGCTGCTCGAGCTAATTGCGCTTTCCCGGCAACAGGGCCATCACCGCAATTTGCTGGTCGCGGCGACGGGAACGGGCAAGACGGTCATGGCTGCTCTGGACTACGCTGGGTTGCGGGAAGTCCTGTCCCGGGCACGACTGCTGTTTGTCGCGCACCGCGAAGAGATCCTGCTCCAGAGTTGTGCGACTTTCCGGCAGGCGCTTCGCGATCCGTCTTTCGGAGAGCTTTGGGTAGGCGGTTCTCGACCCGAGAGATTCGAGTATGTGTTCGCATCCATTCAAAGTCTCAAGGCCACAGGGCTCATGCACCTCGATCCGGCGCATTTCGATGTCGTCATAGTCGATGAGTTTCATCATGCGGCAGCCCATTCGTACCGGACGCTGCTGGATCACGTCCGGCCGGTCGAGCTCCTCGGGCTGACCGCGACGCCGGAGAGGAGCGACGGGCTACCGATCCTCGATTGGTTCGGCGGTCGCATAGCCGCGGAGCTGCGTCTTTGGGATGCAATCAACCAGCAGCGCCTTGCTCCCTTTGTCTACTACGGCATTCACGACAGCACGGATCTGCGCGAGGTCCCGTGGCGGCGCGGTCGCGGTTACGACGCCGAGGGTCTATCGAATCTCTTCACCGCGAATGACGTCTGGGCCCGCTTTGTACTCCAGGAGCTCGAGAAACGCGTGGATGACCTCGGCCGGATGCGGGCGCTCGGCTTTTGCGTCAGTATCGACCATGCGCGCTTCATGGCGCGAGTCTTTCGCGACGCGGGCGTCGCCTCGACCGCCATCTGGTCCGATACCGCCGAGTCCGAGCGCCGTGCCGCACTGAGTGATCTAGCCTCGCGACGCGTAAACGCCGTATTTTCGGTCGATCTCTTCAACGAAGGCATCGACGTACCGGCAGTCGATACATTGCTGATGCTACGTCCAACGGATAGCCCGACTCTGTTCCTGCAGCAGCTGGGCCGAGGCTTACGACGCAGCATTGGAAAGTCCATCTGCACGGTACTCGATTTCGTCGGACACCAGCGCAGCGAGTTTCGCTTCGACCGACGCTTCCAGGCGCTGCTGGGTGGAACGCGTAAGTCGCTGACACAGCAGATCGAGGCGGGCTTTCCGTTCCTGCCGGCAGGCTGCCACATGGAGCTTGATCGCGTAGCCACTGAGATCGTGCTTGAAAATATCCGGACGGCCGTGCCGTCTCGGTGGACCGAACGCGTGGACGCGCTGCGACAGCTGTCTGCTCAAGGAACGAGTTGGACCCTGGCCCGATACCTTGAGGAGACGGGCCTCGGGCTGGAGGATATCTATGGCGGCGGTAGGAGCTGGTCGGATCTCCGTGAGGATGCGGGTCTCGCCGATAGAACGGGTGGTCCGCATGAGGAAGCGCTGAGGCGCGCGTGCGGGCGGCTGCTCCATGTTGATGATCGGCGCCGGCTGGAGGTTTATCAGCGTCTTCTGCAGTCGGAGGGACCGCCGGACCCGCAGCAACTCCCGGAATCCGAGCAGCGCCTGCTCCGGATGCTGGTAGGTTCGCTGGTCGGTGGATCGGTGCCCAAGGCGACATCTCTTGCCGAGGGCGCCGCCGTGCTATGGAGCCATATTGGGGTGCGTTCGGAACTGCTCGAACTTCTCGAGGGCCTTGCCAATAGGCTCGAGCACGTAGCCGTACCACTGTCGACCGACCCGTCAGTCCCGCTCATGGTGCACGCGCGGTACACGCGAGTCGAAATACTCGCAGGCTTTGGCGTCGGGGAAGGCGCCAAGGTGACGCCCTGGCAGACGGGTGTGTACTGGGCTTCGAATGCCCGTTGCGATCTACTTGCCTTCACGCTGGACAAGACGACCGGGCAATTCTCACCGACGACCCGCTATCGCGACTACGCAATCAGCACCGAGCTCATTCACTGGGAGAGCCAGTCCACCACACGGACCGACAGTGACACCGGCCGCCGATATCAGAATCATGCGGTTGCCGGAACCCACATCATGATGTTCGCGCGTGAGCGAAGCGATGACCGGGCTTTCTACTTTCTGGGGCCTGCGACCTACGTGAAGCATGAGTCCGAACAGCCGATGGCGATCACCTGGCGACTACAGAAGCCGCTACCGGGTGATCTGTTCGCCGCCTTCGCTGCGGCGGTAGCATAGTTGTCGTGACGGAGCGGCTGAATCTGCTGACGACAGAGGTTTTGACGGCGCACGCACAGGTCTCCAATCCGCACGATGCTGTACGGGTCGGGCCCCATAGACGGACGCGTGTGGAAGGGTATCCATATAGCGGCGCTATAGACAAGTTCGTATAGCACTGCTATATTGCGGCCATGACGACACGCGAGACAATTCTGGCGGTGGCGCTCAGGCTGCTTGATCGGGAGGGCGAGGCCCGCTTCTCGACACGGGCTGTGTGCACCGCGGCGAATGTCACCGCTCCCACGCTCTACCATCATTTCGGCAGTGCCGACGGACTTCTCAGTGCCGCGTTGATGGAGGGCTTTCGCCAGCTGCTCGAGAGCAAGAAGGCGGCGGAGCAATCTTCAGACGCGGAAGGGGCCTTGCGCGAGGGTTGGGACGATTACGTTCGCTTCGCGGCGGAACGGCCGCGGTTGTATGCGGCCATGATGGCCCGCTTCCTGCAGGGCGCCACTATTCCTGCCGCCGAAGCGGCGTTCGCTCTCTTGAGGCAGCAGATAGCGGCGCTCGAATCCGAGGGGCGGCTTGCGATCGAAGCGTCCCATGCCGCCTCCGTCATGTGGGCGGCGGCCAACGCCGCAGCACTTCTCCACGTGACGGCTGCGTTGCAGGCGACGCACCTTTCAGCGCCCGATCCACGGGTCGTCGTGGCCATTCGCGACCAGGCCGTGGCCAGCATCTGCAAACCTCGTTCTGAGAATGGAACATGAAGATACTTGTCACCGGCGGCTCCGGATTCCTCGGCGCTCGCTTGATCTCGAAGCTCGTGGTGGCTGGGCACGATGTGATGGCGCTCGCGCGTTCCCCTTCATCCGGCAAACGGGTCGACAG
>JBOHZT010000046.1:0-15783 GCA_050738535.1 Steroidobacteraceae bacterium | reverse complement strand
GGAAACGGCGCTCCGGCCTGCGCCCGGTCGACTCGCCCCGGCCGCCAAGATAGTCGAAGCTCAGGATCCGATAGCGGCTCGCATCGAGCGCCCGTCCTGGACCTACGATCCCGCGCCAGCAGCCGCGTTGGGCATCTTGGGGATCGAACAGGAAACGGTGGCACCAGATCCCCCGAGCGTGCAGACGACGGGAGCATCTTGGGGCCCTGTGAGGCGCCAAGCGATGCGCACCGATGGCTACCGTCCTCCGTGGTGCAGCGGCCAGTCACCCGGCAGCTCGAGCACTCCTCCGGTCACGGGCAGATTATTGTGAAATGCAGGCTCCATCGGGCTCGGTTTTCGGATGGCACGCGGGAGCTAGCATAGTGTATGCGCGTCTGCCTGGTTGTAGCGGAACGCAGTTTGTGCTCTAGTACAGCACACGTGCGCGACTTGCGGACTCGCGTCGTGTGCACTGCAATCGGTGAAGAAGAAGAGGGCCGATCGATGGAGAAGAATACGAAATATTGGCGCCGCCGGCTTGCCGTCTCGGCCGCAGTTTTCCCGCTGGCGTTGATGTCGGCTATCGCCGCTGCGGACGTCATTTCCGTGGGATTCGGCACCGCGGGGACCTACTCACTCGTTGGCAGCTGCGGTACTAACTGCGAGACCGTAAGCTTGACCGGAACATCGATCCTGACTGGGCTCGACAGCTATTTCGGGTCGTCCGGGAAGCCGGCTTTCACGTTCACTGCGCTGCTCGATGCCGCGCCTGCTGTGAGGGGAATCGCGGCGAGCGGCATGGCGCCCACCGAAGGCTGGAAGCTCGAGGACAGCGCCGGCGACAGCCTCTTTGGGTCCTTGAACGGCTTCCTGGCATTCACCCTCGGCGGAGCCGCGGGCCGCGTCAATTTTGATGTCACGGACGGAACGGGCCTCTTTGACAATGTATCGTCAGGTTCCGGCAGCGCGTGGGCCGGCTTCAACCAGGATGGGTGGTGGGGTGATCTGGGCGACCTGTCCCTCGATCCTGGCACCGCTACTTCGACCGTACCGGAGCCGGGCACTCTCCTCCTCTTCGCCGCCGCGCTCGCCGCTCTTGGCTGCTGGTCCGCCAGCAAGCGGCACGGGGCGCTGGCGGCCGCCAGCCTCTGATCAGCGGGCTTTCGTGTCCCCTGCGGTGGGACGCAAGATCGCTACGGGTTGAATCCGGGCAACTATGCTGGCAAGCCGCGCACGGGCCGCGCTGCAATCCGTACTGCAGGCCAGCCGGAGCGCCGTCACCGAGGACACAGGCGGCCTACCCGTCAACGCCTCGAGTCCGTACCAGAGCTGCGACAGCCGCGGCTCGATGAAGACCCGGTTGCCGATCCGATATCGCCACCAGATCAGGGATCGTGCGCCAGTGGCATCGACGGCGACCGTCTCTCGCCAGCGGCCGGCCGGCGAGTCCACTATTTCTTGCGACCGCATTTGCAGGCGCCCGGCACTGCCGAGGACCTCATTCCGGTACCCGAGTAGCTTGGCGTCTTGAGTCTGTGCGCGATAGGCCGCCGCGAATACCTCGACGGGTTCGGCTCGGGAATCTACGTACTGCCGAAGCGATTCTGCGCTCGGTTTGACGAAGAACGGCGACCATTCGCCCAGGGTATCCGGCATCGGCCCCTTCCAGCCGGGCGGTGCTTCGGGCCAGCGGATGCTCAGGCTGGAATGCGCCTCTGACCGTGCGAAGTCCATTCCATAGCTCAGTGCTGGCAACAGCCCAAGGCAGACCAGCGTCACCACGATGGGCACCGCGCTCACACCAGTGGGCACCCCGGGCGCAGAGGGCCGCGGCACCACCATCGCGGCCGGCTTCTTGCCCTTCCGCGATCCAGCGCGATCCCAGAGGTTGCCAAGCCGCCCCGCGATCGCCAGGAATACTCCGGTCGCGATTGCGAACAGGCACCAGCCGAGCCAGATGTGGTGCGCGACGAGTGAACTGCGCATCTGGGTTTCGTAGGCCGCCACCGTCACGACAAAGATGCGCAGCGCGTTAGAGAGCAGTCCAAGCAATCCCATCAAGCCGAGCCACACGATCCGGCGCCGGAACGAATCCCGCACGAGCTCACCGTAGAGGGCTCCCACGGTCAGCCCAATCACGAAGTCGTTCAAGCCGGCGCAGGCCTGCGCGATCTCGATGGTGCCGGCGGGAAGCCGGATCAAGTCTCCCTGCATGTAGACTGGCATGCCGGAGAGCGAGACGAGTGCCCAGTTCAAATGGGCGCTCGCGGTCTGCAAGCCGTGGTTGATCGGACCCCAGATGGGCATTGCGAATATCAGCAAGCCGGCGGGAAAGAGGCAGATGCGCGCCATGCGCCACCCGAGGGCCACAGCCAGCGCCAGCAGCAAAATCGCCGGCAGCAGCAGTACGTGGACAGCCTGGATGTCGGCCCGCCACGCCCAGAGCCATGCTGCGCTCAGCATGACCACCAGCACCCACGCCCAGCCAACAGGGCGGACAGGCGTGGCCCTGAGGCGCTCGCGGTCGCGCACGATGAGCCAGAGGGCAGCGATCAGGATGAGATAGCCGTGGGTATAGGCATTGCCCGCGGAGCCTCTCCAGATTCCGTCGAGCGCCACGGAACTCGGCCAGTAGATCACTGCCACCGCGAGCCAAAGGCCGAAGATCGCGGTTAGCCGATCGGCGGCGAGCGCGCTCCACCAGGACCGCCCAGCAGGCAGGGATCCTTCCTGCGGGTGTGCGTGAGAATCCCGCCACTCCGTACCTGTCGTGACATTCGGCATGGATGATCGCGGGAGACTATTCGCTCGCGGGCCCCTTGGTCCGGTCCGAGCGCTCCTCCCCATAACCGTAGTAGTAATACGCGGAGGTCGTCGATCGCATGCTCTGGTTCAGCATCAGCGATACGGCCGAATGATCCTGCAAGGTTGCGAGCGCATCGAGCAGCACCGGCTGTGGAGTCGATTCCGCACGCACGACGACGAGGATCTGCCCCGCCACGTGCATCAGGGCGGGAGACTCGGTCGTCTGTATCAACGGCGACGTGTCGAAGAGAACGATCCGGTGACCATCCCGCTCCCCGAGGAGCCGAGCAAGCTCCTCCATGCGATTGCTGGCGAGAAGCTCCGTCGCATCAGGAGAGTTCTTGCCGGCCGGCAGGAACGAGAGCGTCGAAATATCAGTCCGTCGGATGACCGAGTTCACGTCCAGTTGCGGATCGCGAAGGACATCGAGCAGACCCAGCTCCTCCTCCATGCCGAATATCCGGCTGAGCTGAGGCTTCGCCACATCCGCATCCACCAACAGGACACTGAAGTCCTTCTCCGTGGCGATGCTGAGCGCGAGGTTGAGAGCCGTGAACGTCTTGCCCTCCCCTGGCATCGCGCTCGCAAGCATGATGAGGTAGCCATTGGGCAGCCGCTCCGCGGCGCTGCCGACCGCATTGGTAATGAGCGGCCGCTTGATCTTACGGTATTGAGAAGAGAGACGGCGCTCTTCCGTCACCGGTGGCAGGAGTCCTGCGGCGCGCAGCGTAGCGCCGTCGAGGGAGATGTCGGGACTCCGCTCGTCGGCGAGAGTGCGCGGAGCGGCCGGTTGGCTGTTGGAATCTGCTTTGGCGGGGACTCCGTCCGGCATCGCTGCGGCGCTGGCCTGTGCTGCCCGCGCCTTCTGCAGCGCCTTCTCCACGACACTCATCCCTGCAACCCTCCGAGCAAGCTCGAGATGTGTGCCTGCAGTACCAGGATTCCAAGCCCCAGCACAACCAATCCCGCGATCGCCCAGACATAGCGCCGCCGGTCGCCGCGCATGACCGCGCGATGCTGGTCGAGCCAGGCCATGCTGACCGAACCCAGGACCGGAAGTCCAGTGATCGCGCCAAGCTGGCGCGGACTGACGAACACAGGCCGCAGCGAATTCAGCAGGTAGGCCACACCCACGCCAGCCGCGAGAGAGGCGACCAGCGCTCCTAGGACGAGCAATGCCCGCTTCGGCGCAACCGGGGCAAACTCGGCAGTGGGAGGATCGATGACTTGGAATTTCACGACGCCGGTCGATGCGGCCTGTTTTCCGAGCCGCGCGCGGTCGAGTCGCGCGAGTAGCGCGTCATATTGCGTACGAGTGACCTTGTAGTCGCGCGTCAGCCGGGAGTATTGGGCCTGCACCTCGGGAGCGGTCGAGATCACGGCGTGGAACTTCGCGATCTCCTTCTCGCCATCGGCGACCTCCTGTCGCATGGAGGCGATGGTGACGCTCTCGGCGTTGTACTGCTCCTGGAGTTTCTGGTAGACGGGATTGGCCGTGAGGCTGAGCTGAGCGGCAGCCCCGAGATCGCCGTGTCTAGCGGCGGCGATCTGCGCCTTCTCTCGCGCCTTGAGCTGCGTCAGGGTCTGGCGAAGCGCGATGACATCGGGATACTCGTCGGTAAACTGGAGAAGCAGCTGATTCAGTTTCTGCTGTGTCAGCGCGATCTGGCCCTCGGTATCGAGGGCCCCGGAATTCTGGGTACCTGATCCCGATCCGGCCGTGAACTGCTCCCCTGCATGCAGCTCCTGCTCGAGCGCCCCGCGCTTGCGCAACTCGAGATCGAGATTCTCCCGGTCGCGCGTCAGCTTGTCCATATCGGCCTGTAGCCGGCTGAAGTAATCACCTTGCTCGCCGGGCAGCAGCCCGATGTTCTGCTTCTTGAAGGCGGCGAGGCGCTGCTCGGACGCCGAGAGACGCTGCCCGTACTGGGCAATTTGCTGCGTTAAGAACTTCTCCGCCTCATCCGAGCCCTCCTGCCTGCCCCCGAGGGTGCCCTCCACGAAGGTGTTGAGGAGCTGGTCGACTACCTTCAGGCTCCGCGGCCGGCTGTGATCCCGGTAGGTGATGGTGAAGAGGGCCATCGTGCTGTGCGGCTCGAGGTTGCCAGTGATATCGATCTGGCTGCGAAGGCTGGCGACCACCGCCTGCTGCTGCGCATCTGTCAGGGTACCTGCCAGCAGGCCGGCGTCGCTCGCCACCTTTTGCAGCTCCGGCCCCCCGAGAAGCGCGTCTCGTACGCGCTCGATCTGGCTGCCGATGTCGCTACCGATGCTCAGCCCCTCGGTCGCCTCGCTCAGGGTGGTGCGCGTGTCGACGAATACCTTCGCGTACGACTCGTAGGTGTTGGGAATCATGAAGACGGCGATCCAGAGAATCGGCGCCGCGCACCAAGCGACAGCGAGCGCGATCCACCGGAAGCGCCACAGACCGCGGAGCTGATCGAGGAGGTCTTCGAGCGTATTGTGCAAGCTTGGGGCGTTCATTCCTGTGTGCTCGAGCGCGCCAGGAGCCGCTGTGCAGCCGCACGCGAGTGAAAGGGCTGGGTGTTGGAAAGCAGCCGGCTCAGAACCTGCCTGGCCTCACTGGACTTGCCGGAGCTCAAGAGCGCATAGGCAAAATGGTACTCGATCTCGGGATCACCGGAGGCCAACTTTACCGCGCGCGCGAGCAGCGGCACCGCGCGTGCGGCCTGATGCCGGCGGGCAAGGATCCAGCCGAGCGTATCATCGACCTGAGCAATCTGCGGTGCGAGCTTGTAGGCCCGCTCGGCAAGAGTCTCAGCCCGCGGATCGCCGAGCAGGCTGTAGATCCAGGCGAGATTGTTGAGGGCGGTAACGTTGTCCGGATCCTGCTTCAATGTAGCCTCGAGCTGCCGGGTGGCCGGGTGAAGAGCCCGGACCCCGAGGTAATACTGGCCGAGAACCTCATGGACGCGCCAGTCGCGGGGCTCGCGTGCGAGCCAGTCCTCGAGCGGCTTCTCGGGGTCGGCCTGATGACTCGCGAGCCGCGCCCGGTAGAGCTGGACGGCCACTTGCGCTGTCGGGTGGAGCTTCTGCGCCTGCGTGTAGGCCGCCAGTGCGGCGCCCGAATTCCCGAGAGCCGCTTCGACGTAGCCCTTCAGCGCCAGCGCGGGAGCAGCGTTCCGGTGGCTCGCGACAAACGCATCGACCCGGGCCAGCGCTGCCTTGCTATTCCCGGCGTGCACGTCCATGACCGCGAGCATGCCGACGACTGGCAGCCAATCGGGTCGAGCCCGCGCCGCCTTCAGGAGCGACTCGCGCGCCGCGGCCACCTGGTGCAGGGCCAGTTGCGCTCGCGCGCTGTTGAGCCAGTAGAGGGCGTTGCCGGGCTCCAGCACGGTGGCCTTTGCGAGGCGCTCGAGCGCCGCAGAATACTGGTTTGCTGCGAGAAGCAGCATCCCGGATTCCTCGACGAGCGGCGTGCGTCCAGGCTGCCGCTGCGCGGCAATCGCCTGATCGAGAGCGATCTCCGCGTCCTTGACGGCTCCCTGGGCCAGCTCGATGCGCGCGATAGTAAGCTTGAGGGCGGTGTTGCCGCCGGGTCCATCGGCCGCTTTCAGCAGCGCGAGTGCCTGCGGCAGAGCCTTCGTGCGGGCGAGCACGCCTGCAAGGGCGATGCGCACCTGCAGCGCATGCGGATTGGCGGCAAGAGCTGCAGTCAGAGTGCTCTTCGCGGCGCCGAGCTCACCTGCCGCGACCTGCAGATGCGCAAGATTGAGCCTCGCGGTCTGATCCTTCGAGTCCGCCAGCTTGCCCTCGAGCGCCTGCATGGCGGACTTATTGTCACCCGCGCGGCTGCTGGCCGCCCCGATCAGGGCAAGGAGCCCGGGATCGGCCGCCTGCGTCTCGAGGGCGGGCGTCAGCGTCGAGAGTGCGGCCTCGGGGTTTCCGAGACGCAGCCGTACGCTTGCGAGGAGCTTCCGGGCCTCGACGTCATCCGGCCATGCACCGACGACCTCAACGAGCTGCTGCTGCGCTTGTTGCAGGTTGCCCTGGGCGAGCTCTGCAGCCCCGAGATACAACCGAGCCTCGATGAAATCCGGTGACTTGGCGACCACGCCCTCGAGCTGATTGGCGGCCGCGCTACGGTTGCCGCGCGCAAGGTCAATACGAGCAGCAAGTAACCGGGTGACCGGAGCGCCGGGAGTAAGGGCTGCAAGGGCCGCTTGGCTGCGCGTTGCCGCATCGATTTTCCGCTGAGCGAGCTGCGTCTCGGTGAGCGCGATCAGGGCCCCTGCCCGGTCGGGAAGCGGCTGCGCGGGCGACATCCGCTTCAGGGCAACGACGAGAGCCTGTTCCGCCCCCGAAAAATCGCCGCGGGACGCCAGAATGCGGCCTTGGAGGAGTGGGGGCAGCGCAGACTTCCGGTCCCGCCGCATGGCCGCATCGACCTGCTGCAAGGCCTCATCGATCTGCCCATGGCGCGCCAATGCCTCGGCCATGACGAGCCGCCCCTGCGTCATGTCTGGGTTTGTGGTGAGCAGGGGCCTCAGGATCGCGAGCGCCTTGTCCGCCTGCCCCGTAGCCACATAGGCTCTGGCCAAGTCGAGTGACTGAGTGGGCTCGCCGGCATCGACGGTGTGGCCCGTGATCGCGGCGATGACCGCCTTCGGCGCGCCGCCAGCCAGCCAGACTCGCAGACGCAGCCGATCGAGATCCGAGCCTTTCGCATCGGCGGCGATCGCATGCTTGATGGACGTTTGGGCGCCCTTGACATCCCCTGCATCCAGCGACACCTCGGCGAGCAGCTGCCAGGCCACGGCATTGTCGGGATGAGCCTGTACCACCGTACGCAGCTCTCCCGCCGCCGCCTGCCAGTGACCGGCCTTGAGCTCCTGTCTGGCGGTCGCGATGCGATGCTGGGGCGTGATGAAGAGGCCGCAGCCCGCGAACAGCAGCGAAACGACCACCAGAGCGCTGATCGATCCGGCTCGGGACGGTGTCGAGTGTCGCCACCGCGCTTTTGTCTTGACGTCCGGTGTGTGAATGAGTCTCGGCTCCGCCGCAAAGCGTCCGGCGCTGGCTTTTCGTCCGGCCTTCTTCTTCAAGGGATTGTAGCAACCTGGGGAGCGTATGGGAGAGGCGCGACCCAGGGCTCGTTGAGATCCCGTCCGCAGTTTCGAAGATTCGCGCGAGCAAGTCGGATTGCTTTACATTCGTGCGGCGGCTCGGAGACTGGCCGCCGGATCCAGATCCCTAGTGCGGGACTGCTATCTCTGGCGGGCACCTACTAAGGGCCCGGAGTGAGCTCGCAGACCTGGCTGGAGAAATAGTCCGAAACGTACAGATCGCCCGAGCCGGTCACCGCGATGCCAAAGGGGTTGTGGAACAGAGGCGGGGAGGCGGTACAGCTACCCTGAGTGCTCGAGCCGGCCAATGTCGTGACGACGTGCTGCGCTGTGATCATACGGACCTCGAAATCATTCGTGTCCGCGACGTATACGTCCGCTGCCGAATCGACCGCGACTCCGGATGCATCATTGAACGTTCCCGGCAATGCCTCCACCGTGCTCCCTGAAATTTCCACGACTTGGGTACCTCCCGAGCTAGCTACGTACACGTTGCCAGATGAGTCCACTGCAATACCGGTTGGTGCTTTGAACGTGTACGACGTCCCCAAAGACGTTACCGTGCCTGAAATAGAGATCTCCTCAACGGCGTTATTGCCAGTATCAGCCACGTATACATTCCCCGAGGAGTCCACCGCGACGCCCGCAGGCTGATTGAACGTGTATGCCCGTGCCAGCTGCGTCAGGGTGCCACCCGAGTACTCGAGGATCTCGTTATCGTTGGTATTGGCCACGTATACGATCTTGCCGGAGGTGTCCACGGCCACCCCTTCCGGACCCGACAATCCGTTCCCGCTGCCCAAAAGTACAGTTACAGCGCCCGTCGGGGCGATTTCGAGGATGCGGCTACTGCCGCTATCAGCGACATACACATCGCCGGAGGAATCCACGGCCACGCCGGCTGGACTGCTGAATGCGATAGCCGTCGTCGCGGCGCTTCCCGATGCGGCAGCGGCCGCGCATGCAAAAGTGTCGCTCGAGACATCGGAGTTGATATGACCGGAAAAATTCGATGACCCGGCCGTACACGATTCCCAAAAGGGCTGCGTCGCCACCGCGACATCCACGTCGGTGCCATAGGAAACCGGCTGTGTGAATTTGAAGCTCGTGGCGTTCGCAGCCACGGAGAGGATTTGGCCGCCGGTGTAATCCTGCAGCTTCAACCCCGAGTTGCTCAGACCCGAGATGGTGCCCGAGACGGCGTACGTATCGGCCGAGCAGGTGACGGTCACGGAACTGACGGCGCCCGTGACCGTGCCCGTGCCGGAGGCCACGGCGCAAGTCGCGCCAGTGGGCTGGGTAGCCACCGCGACATTGTAGGTAGCTCCGCTCGCAAGCTTGGTGGCAAACGTGAACGAGGTCGCTCCCGAGGCGACCGAGAGGTCGTCGCTCCCATTGTCGGTCAGCACGAGGCCGGAGGCCGAAAGGCCGCTAATCTTGCCGCCGACCGCGTAAAGAGTTTTGCAAGAGATCGTCACCGAGGTGACGTTCGCCATTGCGGTCCCGGTCCCTGAGGCCACAGCACAGATCTCACCGGTGGGCTGCGTGGCGACCGTGACGGCATAATCCGCCCCGCTCTGCAGCGCGTTAGCAAACGTGAAGGAAGTGGCACCCGACGAGACCGAGAGATGGTCGCTCCCATTGTCGGCCAGCACCAGGCCCGAGGCTGAAAGGCCGCTGATGATGCCACCGACTGTATAGGTCGCGCTGTCACCGGAGCCCGAGCCTCCCGATCCGTTGGTACTGCTTCCCCCACCCCCATCTCCGCCGCCACAGGCGCTCAGGAGCGACACCATCAGCGCACAGATAGCATACCGCCCGATATTCACGTGAGCTTCCTTGGGCATCCGAGTTTGATACAGGTTACTGATACGTCCGACATCAGAATAGCCTCGACTTCGCGGATTCCAGCTCCACGCGCCTCGCGAGCCGAAACTCGCCGATCAAATCGATTCGGCCCTTGACAAGCGCATACCGCGAACGACGAAGCGCGCGAGCGAGAGACACCTCCTTTGACGGCGCATGAGAGGCGGGGCCCACCCGAACTGTCGAAAGTCTTTACACTAAGTCATCCGGCGTCGTGGCAAGGACTTATATAAGTGGTTTATTCTGCTGCGATGTATGATCCTGGCATACGCATTGCTTGAATCGGGTTCGGCGCAGGACCGAACCTGCTCAGGAGTTGGGGAATGAATACAGTGAAGTATCTTGCAAGGCTGGGACTCGCCGCCGCCATTGGAGTGACTGCAGCCAGTGCGGCCCTGGCGACGCCCATCGAGCTCACCGCGACGAGCGGTACTGGCCCGAGCGCGACCATTCTTCTCCCCAATGTCGGCGGAGGCGGCCAGGTCAGCTATAGCAAGGCGGACTTCAACGACTGGGACATCCAGATCGCGCTCGGCATCAGCGATTCCCCATTGCTGGCAACGGGAGCGCTCGACCTCACCACGATTGCCAATTGCCTCACGAGCTGCAACCCCCTGACGATTGCCGTCAGCGACATCGGGTTCATGACGCCCGTGGGACCGAACGGTCTCGCGACCGGACTGAGCTACACGCAGCTCGAGGATCCGGCGACGATCACGCAGTGGGCCTACATGGACACGGGCAATAGCTATTTCGGTAGCACGGATCCCAACGCCACGGCTGATTTCGAAGGCGTTTACGATTCCACTGGCGCCAGTCTCATCGGGACGGCGTCGCTCAATGAGCCTGGCGCAGCCGTTTCGGCTGGTGGCGGCAGCGGCGCTACCGGTCCCTACTACTCGCTGACGTTGGTCGATCAATTCTGCTCGAATCCCGCAGGCGCCGGGGGCACCTGTACAGGCGGCGTATCCTTCAGCTCCGATGGTGCCATCACGGCCTCGGCCCCGGAGCCGGGCACCCTGGCGCTCTTCGGGGCGGGCCTGCTAGGATTGGGTCTCTTTGCTGGCCGCCGGCGCTCGCCGAAAGCTCTTGCGTAATCCCACGGTCAGGAACCATCAACTGCCGAACGGACGATACGTCAGCGTCAAGAACACGATATTGGTCGCATACGAATCGTTCGCGTAGAGGCTCGCGGGATTCGATGGATTGAAGTAGCCGCCCCGCGTGAGGATGCTCGAGAGGCCACCTGACTGCTGCGAGGTGTATCGGTACTCGAGCGCGAGCTGTAGATGGGGGGCGGTCTGGTATGCCATCGCCACGTCGACCGATCGCTGGTCGTCCTCGAAACTCGCGCTGTTATAGTTTGCTTTTGAGAGCACGCCGGATAGGACAACCGAAAGGCGCGGCGCAAGGCGACGCTCGGCCCGCAGCTCGTAATCGCTAAGCCGCGCATCGAGCAGCGGCGCAGCGTCGTATGAGTCTTGCTCCCAGCTCGCCGACGCACCGAACGAGGTCCGGTTGAAATCGAAGCTCAAGCCGGCCGAACCAAACGTGCGCGCATAGCTGCCGGTCGTTCCGTACACCGGACCGACCACGATGTTGCGCGCAGCACCGCTCTGAAGGCTGGAGAACTCATCGGCGGCGTTGGTGATCTGCCTGCCCCCCGAGAGCTGAAGTGTCAACGTTGGAGTGAGCCTACGACTGAGCGTCAGCTCCCCGACTGGCCGTGTCGTCCAGGAATTGCCCGCGTCATTCGCCTGCGCCACTCCGGCCTCGGCCACGATCTGCGTGCGCGCCCCGCGCACGGAGTAGCTCAGATTCGCCGCGCGCAGCGTGTAGTCGTGGTTGGCCACCATGTTTCTGAAGTACATGGCGCCATCCGTCACGCTCAATTCGATGGTCGACGCCTGCGACAGATCGCGCCCCAGCGTGAGGAGCCCCAGCTCTTGGTATCCGTCGAATGGGCTCTTCTGGTAGTCCGATCGCGCATAGCGCGCACCGAGCTCGAGGATGTTCGCCGGGGAGCCGGGATGAAGCTGCAGATCGGGCCCGGTCGAGATGACATTCACGTTCTCTAAGTTCGTGGGTACGGTCGGTGAGGTGGGATCGACCTGATTCTGGCCGAAGCTTTCGTCGACCGCCCAATTGAGACGGCCAGGAACGATGCCGAATGTCCCATCGCCGTCGAATCGGCCGACGAGCTGATTGCCGTAGGCGCCCTGCGCATAATAGAAATCCTGGAAGTCGCCGACCATGGCGGTATTCAGGCGCGGCGCGTGCCGGGTCACGACGAGATCGAGGCCCGCGGTTGCAAGCGTTTGCGATTGCGAGCCGCTCGAGTCGAGGAACACATTGTCGGTCTCACCGATGCCTGCCGTAAGCCCGAGCGTTGTCTCGTTGGTCCTGCCGGTCGCGAGAGCTTGAGTGCTACCTGCTCCAGGGGCTATGCCGCTGATTGCATTCACGCCGCCCAGAGCTTCCTGAGCTGCCGCATTGCGCCCTGCAAGCACCGCGAATACACAGCACAAGACGTACGGCCCGGCCAGCGCGAATCGTCTCGGTTCCGAGCGAGTCATAATTCTCGGCATCCGGACAAGCGCTCGCGCCGCCGGCGCGAACGAGATGTTCGCCATGCTCATCGGTGCGTCGCTCAGAACCGGCTCTCGGGAACCACGATCACGTCTCCAGGCTTGAGCGGCAGATTCTGGCTCATGTCGCCGTCGTTCATGAGCCGCCCGAGCTTGACACGGATGCTCACCTCGTGGCCGCCTTCCTTGCGAACCAGATGCGCTCGATTTCCGGCAGCGAACGTCGTGAGGCCTCCCGCGGCGAGCACTGCGTCGAGCACGGTCATGCCCGCCCGGTAGGGCTCGGCAACGGGCTTCAAAACTTGTCCGATCACCTTCACCTGGCTATACGCGCTCACGGGCTTTGTCACGATGACGTCCACCATCGGGTCTCGAAGGTACTTCGAGAGTACCTTCTCCACGTCGTGGGCAAGTTGCTTCGGGGTCTTGCCGACGGCGACCATGTCCTGAACGAGCGGCGTCGTGATCTTGCCGTCGGGTCGTACGGGGATAGTGATCGTCAGCTTCGGGTTGCGCCAGACGAACACCTCGAGGACGTCGCCAGGTCCGATCACATAATCGCTCGCCACGGCCGACTGGGCCGGTCGGCCGTGGGCGGGTTGCGCTGCGGCGGCGGCGCTGGCGCCGAGCACGAGCGCAACGCCAAGTGCGGCGAGTGCCGCGAGCCACGTACGTCTGAGAGATGAGAAGTCGTGTCGACTCATCAGGTTGAACTCCCACAGAGAGGGCCCCGCAACTCCTGAGCCAGGGTGAGTTTTCGGTTTGCCGACCACCGCTCCAAGCGAGGGCTCGCAGACCGACTGGATCATCGCCTCTTTCATACCCCACGCGCAAAACGGGCGGCCCGACTCGCGAACATCCGAGGCGATGTCGGGACATCCATTTCCGCGGGATCAGCATCGGAAAGCAATGATAGTTCAGTCTCGCGCGGCGCGGTCTGGCAGCTCAGAGGACTGTGACGGTCGGCACGTCGCCCAAGGACCGACGTGCCCTGGGCGCCGTCCAAGCCCGCCGCAGTCCACCGTCGTACTCACGACGTTCGATGGCCCGCTCTGGAGACCGTTGTTCGTGTAGGCCGCGATTTCGAAATACCAGGTACCGGGTTCGAGCCCCTGCACAGTATAGGTCATCGCGGCAGCGCTCGGGAGAGTCACCGACTGGGTCAGCTCAGCGGGATCCGTTCCGTAGTTGATCGTATATCCCGCGAGGTTGGTCAAGGGCGTCCCATTGGTATTTGTGGTCGGAGCCTGCCATGACAGCGTGACCGCGCTCGAGCCCTGCGCGCCTCCTTGAGCGCCCACAGTGATCGTGAAGGCCGCGAGCGAGGCACTGGTCGTCCCATTGCTGACGCTGATCTGCACATTCGGATCTGTGCCGACATCCCCGCTCGTTGGGGTTCATGCGAGTTGCCCTGTCGCGATGCTGAAAGTCGCCCACGCGGGCTTGTTCTCGACGCTGAAGCTAAGCGCCCCGCTCCCCGAAATTTTCGCTGTCGGCGTGAACGAGTAGGCCTGGCTCACCTGGGCCTGGGTCACGGGAGACCCGCTGATCGTCGGCGCCGAGGATGTGCTCGACGAGAAGACGACGAGTCCCCCCCTCCCCCTCCGCAGCCACTCGCCAGCGCCACGACTAGCACGCAAAGCAGAATGCCGCCGTCTCTCAGGGAAACACCGCGTCGATGGTACGTCATCCGCCTTCCCTCGATCCTGAAGCTGAAGTGACCGGCCGCCGGACTTCAATATCTTGGACCACTACTGTCCCAACGTCGCGGGCTGCGACTGACGTAAGCACCCGAATGTGAAAGAGTTTTCGCTCATTTTTTATGGTCTCGATTTGAACGCTGGTTCGGGCAATCTGGCGCGGATTTCACCCCCGCGCCGAGGTTGCCTTGAATACCGGGAAGTTGGTCTTTGCACAGTTGACCGCGCATCTGCCGCTGACGACGTTTCGTCGCTGCGTCGCTCGCTATGGCGGGGAGCGCAAGGTCAAGCACTTCACCTGCCTGGAGCAGTTTCTCGTCATGCTCTTCGCACAACTTACCTACAGGGAGAGTCTGCGAGACATCGAAGCGTGCCTGCGCGTGCAGCCCGACAAGCTCTATCACATGGGGCTGCGTTCGCGGGTCGCGCGCAACACGCTGGCCAATGCCAATGCGGTGCGCGACTGGCGCATCTACGCCGAGTTCGCACAGCGCCTGATCGCGTTGGCACGCAAGCTCTACGCGAACGAGCCACTCGGCGTCGAACTTTCCAATACGATCTACGCACTCGACTCCACGACCATCGATCTGTGTCTGTCGTTGTTTCCGTGGGCACCGTTTCGCTCGACCAAGGCAGCAGTCAAGCTCCACACGCTGCTCGACCTGCGCGGCAACATCCCGACTTTCCTGCACATCAGCGACGGCAAGCTCCACGACGTCAACATCCTCGACCAACTCATTCCCGAGGCGGGCGCCTTCTATATCGTCGACCGAGGGTATGTCGACTTCGAGCGACTGGCGCGCTTCGATCGGGCGGGAGCGTTCTTCGTCACCCGTGCCAAACGGGGCATGCGGTTCAAGCGACTCGCTTGGCAAAAGACCGATCGCAGCACCGGGGTGATCTGCGACCACACGATCGCGTTGACCGTCTTCTATTCCAAGCAGGGTTACCCGAAGCCACTGCGCCGCATCCGCTTCAAAGACCCAGAGACTGGCAAGAAGCTGGTGTTCATCACCAACCATCTGGACCTTGCGCCTCTGACCGTCTGTCAGCTCTACAAGATGCGCTGGCAGGTGGAACTCTTCTTCAAATGGATCAAGCAGCATCTTCGGATCAAGGCGTTCTTTGGCACCTCGGAGAACGCCGTGAAGAGCCAGGTCTGGATCGCGGTGAGCACCTACGTGCTGGTCGCGATCGTGCGCAAGCGGCTGCGCTTGGAGGCTTCGATGCATGAGATCCTACAGATTCTGAGTCTGAGCCTGTTTGAGAAAACTCCGTTGGATCAGCTGCTTACGCTCACCGTGGACGTGCCGGAACTGCCCGGGAGCGCCAACCAGCTGATTTTGTTCGAATAACGTTGGGACAGTAGTGATCTTGGACAAAGAGATAGCGGTAGACGACGAGCCCCGACCTTTCCGTTCGACTCATCGGCAACCCCGCTATCTCGAGCCGAGACCTCGAGACCGGAAGCTTTGCGTCCCCACCTCGCGGCGGGTTTGCCTCGTGCAACGCAAGCCTTATAAGACCAAAGCGGCGCTATAGATACTGGTTTATTTCACGCTTTTCAACACGTCGCCAAGTGGCGATGGCGCTGGAGCGCGCGCGACTCAAATTTCGTCGCAGCAAGCCGACGCGGAGCCGGTTAATTCTACTGTGTTAAAAACTAAGCTATTATGAACGTCTCTTCACGCAATGCAAGAGGTTAAGGCGTGGGCGCGAGCATAGAAGAACGATTTGCCGAGTACTGTCAGC
>JBOHZT010000045.1:0-15807 GCA_050738535.1 Steroidobacteraceae bacterium | reverse complement strand
GGTCTCGCCGAGCCGAACGGCGGCGTACCGCATTCTTTTTACGAGCCAACGAGGGCCTGAACGTGTCCGAATCCTCTCCCGTCCCGCCGAAGGCCCCGGTCCCTTCCACCGCTGCCATCGACAATGTGCCGGTGCTGCCATTGCGCGACGTAGTGGTCTATCCGCACATGGTGATTCCGCTGTTCGTCGGGCGCGAGAAATCGATCCATGCCCTCGATGTGGCCATGCGCGGCGACAAGCGCATCATGCTCATCGCGCAAAAGCAGGCGGACGTGGACGACCCGAAGGTCGATGATCTCTACCGCGTCGGCACCATCGCGACGATCCTTCAGCTGCTGAAGCTCCCCGACGGCACGGTCAAGGTGCTGGTCGAGGGCGTGGACCGCGCGCGCATCGATCAGCTGCATACCGGCGATCACTACTCCTGCGAGCTGGCGCTGCTCCCGGATGCCGAGGTGTACGACGAGCGCGAGATGGACGTGCTCGGCCGCTCGGTGATCTCCCAGTTCGAGCAGTACGTGAAGCTCAACAAGAAGGTTCCGCCCGAGGTGCTGACGGCGCTCGCCGGAATCGAGCAAGCCGGGCGGCTCGCCGACACGGTGGCCGCGCATATGTCCCTGAAGCTTCCGGAGAAGCAGAAGGTCCTCGAGATCCTCGACGTGCGCAAGCGCCTCGAGCACATCCTCGTCGCCATCGAGGGCGAGATGGACGTGCTGCAGATCGAGAAGCGCATCCGCGGCCGCGTCAAGGCGCAGATGGAGAAGAGCCAGCGCGAGTACTACCTCAACGAGCAGATGAAGGCGATCCAGAAAGAGCTCGGCGAGATGGACGAGGGCGGCAACGAGATCTCCGAGCTCGAGCAGCGGATCGCGAAAGCCGGCATGCCGAAGGAGGCGCGCGAGAAGGCGGGCAACGAGCTCAACAAGCTGAAGATGATGTCGCCCATGTCGGCGGAAGCGACGGTCGTGCGCAACTACGTCGACTGGCTCGTCAAGGTGCCGTGGAAGAAGCGCACGAAGATCCTGAAGGACATCACCCGCGCCGAGCTGGTGCTCGACGAGGATCACTACGGCCTGGAGAAGGTGAAGGAGCGCATCGTCGAGTACCTCGCCGTGCAGCTGCGCGTCGAGAAGCTCAAAGGGCCGATCCTGTGCCTCGTCGGCCCGCCGGGCGTCGGCAAGACCTCGCTCGGGCAGAGCATGGCGCGCGCCACCAACCGCAAGTTCGTGCGGATGTCCTTGGGCGGCGTGCGCGACGAGGCCGAGATCCGCGGCCACCGCCGCACGTACATCGGCTCGATGCCGGGCAAGATCGTGCAGAACCTCGCCAAGTCGGGCGTGCACAACCCGCTCTTCTTGCTCGACGAGGTCGACAAGATGTCGATGGACTTCCGCGGCGACCCCTCGGCGGCGCTCCTCGAGGTGCTCGATCCGGAGCAGAACTCGACCTTCAACGATCACTATCTCGAGGTCGATCTCGATCTCTCCGAGGTGATGTTCATCTGCACGGCGAACAGTCTCAACATCCCCTCGCCGCTCCTCGACCGGCTGGAGGTTATCCGCCTTCCGGGGTACACCGAGGACGAGAAGATGAACATCGGACGCCGCTACCTGGTGCCGAAGCAGATCAAGGCGAACGGTCTTGCGCCGGAGGAGCTCAAGATCTCCGATGGGTCGCTGCTCGATATCGTGCGGTTCTATACGCGCGAGGCCGGCGTGCGCAATTTCGAGCGGGAGATCGCGAAGATCAGCCGCAAGGCCGTCAAGCAGCTCCTGCACGACAAGGAGCAGAAGACGATGAGCGTGACGCCGCGCAACCTCGACAAGTTCCTGGGCGTGCGGCGCTTCCGGTACGGCAAGGCGGAGGACCTCGACCGTATCGGCCAGGTGACGGGTCTTGCGTGGACCGAGGTGGGCGGGGAGCTGCTCACCATCGAGGCCGCGATCGTCCCCGGCAAGGGCAAGCTCCTGCACACCGGCCAGCTCGGCGAGGTGATGCAGGAGTCGATCCAGGCCGCCATGACGGTCGTGCGCAGCCGCGCGCAGATGCTCGGCCTCGAGCCCGAGTTCTACCAGAAGCACGACGTGCATCTGCACATGCCGGAGGGCGCGACGCCGAAGGACGGCCCGAGCGCCGGCATCGGCATGTGCACCGCGCTCGTCTCGGCGCTCACGCGCATCGCGGTACGGTCCGATGTCGCCATGACCGGCGAGATCACACTGCGCGGGGAGGTGCTCCCAATCGGGGGCCTGAAGGAAAAGCTCCTCGCGGCGCACCGCGGCGGGATCAAGACCGTCCTCATCCCGAGCGAGAACGTGAAGGATCTCGCGGAGATTCCCGACAACATCAAGGGCAAGCTCGAGATCACGCCGGTCAAGTGGGTCGAGGAGGTGCTGCAGCTCGCGCTCGTGAGCCAGCCGGCGGCCGTCTCGACCGACGCCCCGCCGGCCGCCACATTGCCCGAGGCGGCGGTCGCCGCGGCGGACGACGAGGATAAGCGCGCCCGCCGCGGCGGGCGGCGGTCGCTGAAGCCCGTACCGGCGCATTAGGCCGCCGAGTCGCGGCCCCCGCGCTATGTAACGAGGGTGCTTAGCTCAGCCGGTAGAGCGTCGCCTTTACACGGCGAATGTCGGGGGTTCGAGTCCCTCAGCACCCACCACGCCGCGAAAGAGGTGGCAAGGGATCGCCGGCAACGTGGCAAGGGCCGATGCTGCCCTGTACAATTCCGCGCTCCCCAGCCGGAGCGGTAGTTCAGCTGGTTAGAATACCGGCCTGTCACGCCGGGGGTCGCGGGTTCGAGTCCCGTCCGCTCCGCCATCATTGCCGAAGACCGACCATGCTGCAGAAAATCGGCGACCTGTTCACGAAGCGCAAGTGGCTGACGTACACCCTGTTCGGTGCACTTTCACTGATCTTCGCGGCGTGGGGTGCGTACGGCATCGCGACCATCCAGTTCTCCACGGGGAGCGATGCCGCGAAGGTGAACGGGATCACCATCCCTTTCTCTCAGGTCCAGCAGCAGTGGCTCGAACAGCAGTCCGAATGGGAGCAGCGCTTCGGCGGCCAGATGCCGGCGGCCGTCCGGACGAGTCTCGAGAATCAGCTCCTCGATGAGTTCATCCGCGACGCGCTGATGGCTCAGCACACGCGCAAGCTCGGCTACCGCGTGAGTCAAAGCGAGCTCGTCCAGGCGATCACCAGCGAGCCTGCGTTCCAGCTCCAGGGGAAGTATTCCCCCGAGGTCGCCAAGATGCGCCTGCAGCAGGCCGGCATCTCCGAGCAGGGCTTCGAGGCGGACCTCAAGCAGTCGATCCGCGCCGGGCAGCTCCAGGGCGGCATCCGCGATACCGAGTTCCTGACGCCCGCAGAGGTGAAGCGGATCGTCGCGCTGCGCAACGAGGAGCGCGAGATCCAGTACGTGGTGGTGCCGGCGAGCAAGTTCACGAGCCAGGCGCCGATCGGTGCCAAGGCGATCGAGACGTACTACGAGGATCACAAGGCCGACTTCATGGTGCCGGAGTACGTCCACCTCGAGTACGCCGAGCTCGACCTCGCCAAGGTGGAGGCGGGCATGAAGGTGGACGATGCGGACCTGCACGCCTACTACGACAAGCACAAGCGGCAGTACGTGCTTGCCGAGCGGCGCCGGGTGCGGCACATCCTCATCGCCATCGACAAGCACCGCGACGCGGCACAGGCGTTGCAGCGGGCGGATAGGGTGCTGGCGAAGCTCAAAGCCGGGGCGAGCTTCGCGGCACTCGCCAAGCAGTACTCCGACGACCCGGGGTCGGCGTCGAAGGGCGGCGATCTCGGCTGGGTGGCTCGCAGCACGCTCTCCGGGGCGCTCGCGAGCGCCGTGTTCTCCTTGAAGCCCGGTCAAGTGAGCGACCCGGTGAAGACCCAGTTCGGATACCACATCCTCGAGCTCGAGGGCATCGAGCCGGGCAAGACGCAGACGTTCGCGCAGGCGCGCGCCGCGATCCTGCCGATCGTGCGCCGTCAGGAGGCGACCGACCGGCTCGGGGACATCCAGGATCAGATCCAGCAGCAGCTCGACGAGGGCACGCCGAGCCTCGCGGGGCTCGCGAAGACGTTCGGGATGACGACGGGTCAGGTCGCGCAGTTCGACAGGAGCACGGGCGGAGCGCCGCTCGGCAGCTCACGGGATCTGCAGCAGGTCGTGTTCGGCGATTCGGTGCTCAACCAACATCACCTCGGCGGTCCGGTGCTGATCGACAACGACCGACTGGTGCTCGTCCAGGTGCTCGATCATCACCTGCCGGCGCCCAAGCCTCTCGCGCAGGTGCGCAGCACGATCACCGCGGCGATCGAGAAGCGGCGCGCAAGCGATGCGGCGCTGGCTGCCGCCCAAGCGGCCGTGCACAAGCTCGATTCCGGCACGACGTTCGCGAGCGCCGTGCAGGGTCTCGACGTGAAGGCGGGCCCGCCGCGGTTCGTCGGCCGGACGGATCCTTCGGTGCCGCAGCAGATCCGGCAGGCGGTGTTCGCGAGTCCGAAGCCGGTGAAGGGCAAGCCGGCGACCGAAGCGATCGCGCTCGATTCGGGCGACGCCGCGGTGTTCTCGGTCACGAACGTGAAGACGCCTGCGACGACTGATCCGTCGCTCGAGAAGACGACGCTGCAGCAGGCCGCCCTCGCGTACGGCACCGAGGTGGCGAGCGATTATCTCGAGCAGCTGCTCGCGACCGCGAAAATCCAGAAGAACCTCGCGGCGTTCAACCAGTAGTCGCGCGCGAGGCACGGATCGCCGACATCAGCGCGGCGCGCGCTCGGCGGCGCGCGCACCTTCCTGTTCCGGCGCGTGTGTGCGCTCCGGCGCGTTCTTCCGCTCCAGCATGGGTTTGCGCTCCCGCGCAGGCTCGCGGCGGAGCCGTCCCGCGATCGCGCCCATCATCCGGTTCCAGGTCTGCCTGAGGATGCGCCGCATCGCCGCGAGCAAGCCTGCGGCCGCGATGAGCAGCGGGAAGATGAGCTGATAGAGCGGGCCCGCGGAGTTGGGATCTATGTACGCGTAGGCGCTGCGGAGCGGTGCGACCGCGAGCAGGATCGTGAGCAGAATTAGTCCGGCCGGTAGAGTTCGCTTTCCCATGCACAGAGCCCGAAGTGTGTCCTGCCCGGGAGGCAGCAGGACTCATGCCCGTGCATGCGCCCAGCGCAGGCCGCGCCTCGCCGGTCCCGGGAGGGCCGGGAACGATCGCGCCCCCGTGCGCTGCGAGCTGCGCGTCGATCAGGCACCGCAGCGCGGCCACCTCGCTCGGGTCCTGGGCGGCGAGATCATCGCGCTCCCCGGGATCGGCTGCGAGATCGTAGAGCTCGTCGTGCAGCGGCGGCATCCGCGGGTAGTGGAGCGTGCCCATGTAGTGGATGAGCTTCCATTTGCCGTCGATCACGGCGACGGAGCCTGTGGTGAGCCGCGCGAATCGCCGGTTCTGCTCGAAGCTCATGCTGAAGACCGGTACGGGAGGGGCGGGCTGCGCCGAATCTGCGTCCGTCAGGGCCGCGACGAGCGAGTGACCCTCCCACGATCGCGGCGCGGGAATTCCGGCGAGCCGGGCGAGCGTCGGGGCGATATCGACTTGCTCGACCTCCTGCTCGCAGCGCCGGCCCTGGGTCTCGCCCGGCAGCTTGATGATGAGCGGGACGTGGATGATTTCGTCGTAGAGCCCCGGGCCGGTGTGCGCGCCATATCCGTGGCCGAAGCTCTCGCCGTGATCGGAAGTCACGACGACCACCGTGTCGGGGCCGAGGAGCGCGAGCGCACGGCGCAGGAACTCACCGGCGTAGTGATCGACGTAGGCGATCGATTCGTCGTACCGCGATTCGAGCAGGTGCACCCGCGCGGGCGGTGCGTCCGAGAGCAGATAGCCCCAGTACGGCGAGGTGCTCGCAAGCGTGCGGCCGAGCGGGGAGGCGTCGAAGCGTCCGAGCCAGGGAGCGGGCGCCGCATAGGGCGCATGGGGCGGGAAGAGATGCACCCACAGGAACACGGGGCGCTGCTGCCGGCCGACTCGCGCGAGCCAGGCGAGCGCCGGACGAATGGCGAGGCGCGGATCGTACTCGGCGTTATTGCGTCCGGCGCGCAGCCGATCGGCAAGGCTCTCTAGAGCTGCAATGAGCGGCATCTCGGTGGCGGCACACACGTACCGCAGCACCGCGGAAAGCGTATCGGAGCACAACCCCGGCTGCTCGATGCGATCGCGGCTCGCGAAATCGAAGTAGGCGCCGAAGCCCTGCCGGGATGCGCCGGCGTAGGGATTGGTGGAGACGTAGCCGGTCCGGTAGCCGGCGCGCTTCAGGACGGCGGGCAGGGAGTCGCGGCGCGTCGCGGCGAGCGGCCAGGCAGGCAATTCGAGCGCGCGGTTCGTCCATGGGCGAGTCCCCGTCAGGATCGAGGCGACCCCGGGCGTCGTGAAATTGCCGTTCGCATAGGCGTGGTCGAACGTGACCGCAGAATGCGCGAACGCATCGAGCCGCGGAGTCGTGGGCCGCTTCGCGCCGTAGAGGGACATGTGCTGCGCGGAGAGCGCATCCATCGTGAGGAGCAGGATGTTGGGCCGGCGCGCCGGAGGCTGCGGGTCGGAGGTCGCGGCGGGTGAGGCACGCGCCGGGAGCCCCGCCGAGGAGCCCAGCGATGCACCCCATGCGAAATACGGGAGGCTCGCGAGCGAGAGTGCGCCGAGGATCGACCCGGCGAGCGCCCAGGGGCAGAGACTGCGGACGATGCCGCGGCCGCGCGGCGTGCAGGCTGCGAGCAGCCCCGCGGCGATCGCAATCGCCGAGCCGAGTTGCGCCGTCGAGCCGAAATGCGCCACCGAGGCGAGTTGCGCCGCCGAGGCCGCGAAGGGGACACCGAGCGTTTGGAGCCAGGTGACCGTCGCGAGCGCGAGCGCCTTCACGATCGCCGCGGCGGCGATTCCAGCAAGGCCCGCGGCGAGCACGCGGCGGGCGACGGAGAAGGGCGGACGGCGCGCGGCGGCGAGCGCCGCGAGGAGGAGCGCGGCCGCACAGAACAGCGGCAGGAGCAGCACTGCCACGAGCAGCCAGATCGTGGCATAGACGGGGATGAGCTCGATCGGCCGGAAATCGTAGCGATACGGGTCGATGAGGCTCGGAAAGGTGAGCGGCAGCACCAGGCCGAGCACGGCGAGGTAGGGGAGTGCCGCGGCGCGCCACGCGCCCCTTGGCGGGGAAACCGATTCGGGGGAGCCGGGGGTCGTCTTGGGGGATTCGCTCATTGGGAGCGAACCCCGCGGACGCGCTCAGGTTCCCGCGCCGCCGAATCGCTGCCGCGCCGCGGTCATCGCGGACTCGAGCTCGTGGACCCAGGGATCGTTCGGCAGCGGCGCCCGCGAGCCGGCGTGGACCGGGACGCTCGCGGCGCCGACGCTCGCACCTTCGGCCGGCCTCATGCCGAGGAACCGCAGCACCCGGTCGATGACTTCGTCCGGACTCGCGTGCAGCTGCTCGAAATCGACCCACAGCAGCTCGCTCGGCGAGAGGTCCTGCAGGCATCGGCCGAGCACCGCGGTCGAGGCGCGCACCATGTCCTCGAGAAAGCCCTCGAGCTCACCGGCGGGGCAGCTCCACCAGGCGTAGCGATCCAGCATCGCGCGCCACATTCTGCCGTTGGAGGCGAGCACCTCGCCCGTGTGGCGGCCGATCCAGAGGTATCGCGCGCGCGGAAAGAGCGCGCGCAGCAGCGGCAAGCGGAACGTATGGCTCGGTGATTTGAGCAGGAGCCGCGCTCCGGGCGATTCGCTCGCGAGGCCGCGCAGGAAATCCTGCCAGCGCTCGAGCGGTCCCTTGCTGCCGGACCACAGCTGCTCGCCGCACTCGCGCAGCCGCCGGGGATCGATGAAGCCGCGGTAGACGGAGGGCTCCCCGAGCAGCAGGAGCGCGATCTCGTCCTCCTGCGGGCTGGTGGTCGAGATGCGGCCGGCGTCCATCGGGCGCGCGGCGGCGCGCTCGTGCGAGGGAGGGCCGCTCGAGAAGCAGGTGGAGGGATTGAAGCACTGCCAAGTGCGCGGGGTCACCCAGTGCCCGGCCGCGGCGAGCCGCTCGTGCAGCGCCGTGGTCCCCGAGCGCCAGGGGCCGAGGATGAACACCGGGTCGAGCGGCAGCGGCGCGCTCGCCAGTCGCGCCATTTGCGTCTGCCAGTTGTGGTCGAACCAGTGGGCGTGCCAGCGCAGCCGCGCCGTTTGCGCGAAGCGCCTGCGGTCGGGTCGTCCGCCGCGGCGGGCCCACTCGGCGAGGGCTCGATGACCCGGGAGAAGTACCGGTGCGCTCACGCTCGGACAGAGCCTGAAGCCTAGCCTTCCGGCTCCTGCGGGAAGCTCATCCCGACGGTGGAGAAACCGCCATCGACGTACAGGATCTCCCCGGTGATGCCGGCCGCGAGATTCGAGCACAGGAAGGCGGCCGCATTGCCGATGTCCTCCAGCGTGACGTTGCGGCGCAGCGGCGCGGCATCGGCCACCCGCCCGTGCATCTTGCGAAAGCCGGTGATGCCGGCGGCGGCGAGCGTCTTCACCGGGCCGGCCGAGATGCCGTTCACTCGGATGCCGAGCGGCCCGAGATCCGCGGCGAGGAAGCGCACGTTCGCCTCGAGGCTGGCCTTGGCGAGACCCATCACGTTGTAGCTCGGGATCGAGCGCACCGCGCCGAGATAGGTGAGTGTGAGCAGCGCGCCGGCTCGCCCCTGCATGAGCGGCTGGGCGCCGCGCGCGAGCGCCGTGAAGCTGTAGCTCGATATGTCGTGTGCCTCGCGGAATGCCTCGCGCGAGGTGTGCTCCACGAAGCTGCCCGCCAACGCCTCGCGCGGCGCGTGGGCGACGGCGTGGACGACGACGTCCAGGTGGTCCCATTCGCGCCCGAGCCGCGCGAACGCGGCATCGATGTCGGCGTCGGACCCCACGTCGAGCGGGAGGGTGATGCGTGAATCGACCGACTTGGCGAGTGGCTCGACCCGCTCCCGGAGGCGCTCGTTCTGATAGGAGAAGGCGAGCTCGGCGCCTTCGCGGTGCAGCGCCTGCGCGATGCCCCAGGCGATCGACCGTTCCGTCGCGACGCCGACGATGAGCGCGCGTTTACCGCTGAGAAAACCCATGCCGCCGCAAGTTTAGTGGGACGCCGGCGCGCGGTCGAGCTTCATCTACCGGACAGCACGAATAAATGCTCGCCCGGCCACAGTCGCGTGTGCGAGAGCCCGTTCCAGCGCATGAGCTCCCGGACGCTCACCTGGAACGAGCGCGCGATGTGATAGAGCGTATCGCCTGCGCGCACGATGTAGGTGAGCTTGCGGCCGAGGTGCAAGTGGTGCGAGCTGTGGTGGCGGGCGTGCCGCGAGAGATGCGGGTCGTACGCGCTGTCGCGGACCGCCGCTGCGAGGATCAGCCGCTGGCCGGCATGGAGCGTCTCTCCGGGCCGGATGCCGTTCAGTAGCTCGAGCGTGTGGACGTCCATGCCGTGGCGGCGCGCGATGGCCCAGAGCGAGTCGCCGCGGTGCACGATGACCCGCATGCGCGGCCGCCACATGCGCCGATCGCGCGCATCGACTCGCGCAGCCGCCATCAGCACCTGCTTCGGCAGCTCGTTGACGTTCGAGGGGACGCGCAGGCTCGTGCCGGCAGCGAGCGCCGCGCTCGGCAGGTCGTTCAACTCGCGAATCGCTTCCGGCTGGGTGCCGAAGTGCCGCGCGATACGTGCAAGGGTGTCGCCGCGCTTGACCACATAGTGATCGACCGGCATGCGCTCGGCCGGTGTGAGCTGCACGATGTTCGCGCGGAACGTTGACGCGGTATCGGTCGGCACGAGCAGGAAGTACGGGCCGGACGGATCGGTCGCCCAGCGGTGGAATGCCGGGTTGAGCTCGTAGATCACCTTCGAGGAGACGCCGGCGATCTCCGCGGCGACGCGCAGGTCGATCTGGCCCAGGGTCTTCACTCGCGTGAAATAGGGCTTGTTGGGAATCGGGGAGAAGGTGAGCCCGTAGCTCTCGGGGCTCTCGACGAGCGCCTTCATGGCGAGGAGCTTCGGCACGTAGGCCCGGGTCTCGGCCGGCAGATGCAGGTGCCAGAAATCGGTCGGCCGGTGGCGGCGCTCGTTGTGCTCGATCGCCTGTGAGACCGTCGTCTCTCCGCAGTTGTAGGCCGCGATGGCGAGCAGCCAGTCGCCGTTGAACTGCGTATGCAAGTACTGCAGGTAATCGAGCGCCGCACGGGTGGAGGCGATCACGTCCCGGCGGCCGTCGTACCACCAGTTCTGCTTCAAGCCGAAGCGCGAGCCGGTGCCTGGGATGAACTGCCACAGGCCGAGCGCGCGCGCCCGGGAGTAAGCATAGGGCTGATAGGCGCTCTCGATGACCGGCAGGAGCGCGAGCTCGAGCGGCATGCCGCGCGCCTCGAGCTGCGTGACGATGTGATAGAGGTACAGCTCGGAGCGCTGGAACGACTGCTGGACGTAATCCGGATGCGAGACGAACCAGTCGAGCTGGCGCCTCTCGGCCCGATTGTTCACGTCGTCGAGCTTGAATCCGGCGCGGATCCGATCGAAGAGGTCCGCATAGTCGCTGGGACTGATCCCGGCGACCGGCTGCGGTGAGGCGGCGAGCGTGCCGCCGGCGCCCGCGGCCGACTGCGTCGAGGCTGCGGATCCTGAGGCGCCTGGGATCGTGGCCGCGGAGCTTTCGTTGGCCGACTCGCCCGAGCCGGATGCGGTCGAATTCGAGGGGCTGGAAGCCGAGCTGCCCGCCGCCGGCGAGGCGGCCGGACCGAGCTGCGCAGGAGGGTTGAGGGCAATGTGGACGACGGACCCCGAAGGGCCGGAGGGTGCGACCGGCGCGTGAGCGCAGGCCGTGAGCGCGAGCAACGCCGCCATTACAACGGCCGAATGCGTCCACCGCAGCTTTTCCGTGGTCAAAATCGGCACCCTCGCCAAGCAGATGCTGGTCAACATGCCGGCAGCGAGGGTCGCGAGACGCGCTGAGCGGCCTACTCGGCTCGTTTCCCGAACGGGCTTCCGTCAGAACGACGAGACCCAAGGAGCGAGCTCAATAATTCGTGAACGGTGCCCGGCGTTCCACGGCCAAGGACGTTCAGGACCAAAGTACGTGTTTATGTCCCCGAATTTACCCGGTCCGTTCACAGAATTGCTACCCTTGGAGGGTGTCCTCACGGAATTGTAATGTTACGGCTCCGCTCGAACGCGACGTAGCGCTCAATAGCTGGTGGCGCAGCGCGCTCGGGCACTCCGTCATCGCCGCCGAAGCGGAGCTCCTGAGCGAGGCGCTCGAGGACGTCTTCGGCTGGGAATTCTTGCAGATCGGCGCCTGGGGCGCAGGTCGCGAGCTGCTCGCCGGGGCGCGCACGCGCCGCCACACGGTCGTTGCGCCGGGCGGTACCGGCGCGTGCGTGAACATCCTGGGGCGCGCCTCGCACCTGCCCATCACGAGCGACTCGGTGGATGCCGCGTTGCTGCCGCACTCGCTCGAGTTCGCCGCGGACCCGTATGCGATCGTGCGCGAGGTCGATCGAGTGCTCGTCGGGGAGGGCCAGCTGCTCGTCCTCGGGTTCCGGCCGATGAGCCTGTGGGGCCTGCGCGCGCGCGGCACGCGCACCGGGTTTCCGCCCGGCATGCGGCGGATCCTCTCCGAGCGGCGCGTGCGCGAGTGGCTCGTGCTGCTGGGTTTCGAGGTGGTGGCCTCGCGGCATTATCTCTACTGCAGCCCCTGGCGGTCCGGATCGGAGCCGGACGCCCGGTATGCGCCCCTCCTGCGCCGCGGACTGCTCAACCCGCTGCCGGCGGGCGCTTACCTCCTCAAAGCGCGCAAGCGCGTGTACACGCTCACGCCGATCCGCCCGCGATTCAAGGAAAAGCCGGCCGTCCTCGGCGGGCTCGTCAAGCCGACTACGCGGCAGCGATCTTGACGGCGGTCGTCGAGATCTACACCGACGGGGCCTGCCGCGGCAATCCGGGTCCGGGCGGCTGGGCGGCGCTCCTGTCGTGCGAGGGCCGCGAGCGGGAGCTCTCGGGCGCCGAGCCGCACACCACCAACAACCGCATGGAGCTCACGGCCGTCATCCGGGCGCTCGAGGCGCTGAAGCGTCCGGTCGAGGCGCGCGTCTTCACCGACTCGCAATATGTCCGCAAGGGCATCACGGAATGGGTCTCGAGCTGGAAGGCCCGGGGCTGGCGCACGGCCGACCGCAAGCCGGTGAAGAACCAGGATCTGTGGGAGGCGCTCGAGGCGCTCGCGAGCGCTCACCGGGTCGAGTGGCACTGGGTGCCGGGACATGCGGGAGTGCCGGGCAACGAGCGCGTGGACGCGCTCGCGAACCGCGCGATCGATGCGTTGAGCGGGTAAGATCGCGCCTCGATGCGCCAGATCATCCTTGATACGGAAACCACCGGGCTCGAGCCCGGTCTCGGACATCGCATCATCGAGATCGGATGCGTGGAGCTCGTCAACCGCCGCTTGACGGGCCGGCACTTCCACCGCTATCTCAATCCCGATCGCGAGGTCGACGAGGGCGCGCTCGCCGTCCATGGCCTCGCGCGCGCCGACCTCGAGCGCGAGCCGCGTTTCGCACAGATCGCCGCGGAGCTCGTCGCTTTTCTCGAGGGCGCAGAGCTCGTCATTCACAATGCGGCATTCGACGTCGCGTTCCTCGATGCGGAGTTCGCACGGCTGCCGGGCGATGCGCGCAGCATGAAGGCACTGTGCCAGGTACTCGATTCCCTGGCGCTCGCCCGGGAGCTGCATCCGGGTCAGCGCAACAGCCTCGATGCGCTCTGCAAGCGCTACGCCGTCGACAATTCGCGCCGCGAGCTGCACGGCGCGCTGCTCGATGCGCAGCTGCTCGCGGAAGTTTACCTCGCGATGACGGGGGGGCAGGGCGCTCTCGAGTGGGGGCCGGCGGCCGGCGCGCTCGGAGCCGCCGCGGCAGATGCGCCTCGCGCGCTCGTGCGGCCGCCGGTGCCGCTCATCATCATCGCGGCCACCGCGGCGGAGCTCGCCGCACACGAGGCGTTCCTGGATCTCATCGCCAAGCAAGCCGGCGGCCTGTGTCTGTGGCGGACGGCGTCGTGAAGGTGCTCGTCACCGGCGCTGCCGGATTCATCGGGTTCCACACGGCGCAGCGGCTGCTCGCGCGCGGGGACGAGGTGGTCGGGCTCGACAATCTCAACGACTACTACGACGTGTCGCTCAAGCGGGCGCGACTCGCGCGGCTCACCGCGCTCCCGGGCTTTCGGTTCGTCGAGCTCGATCTCGCCGACGACGCCGCGATCGCGCGCCTGTTCGCCGCGGAGCGCTTCGCGCGGGTCATCCACCTCGCCGCGCAGGCGGGCGTGCGGCACTCGCTCGAGAATCCCCATTCGTACGTGCGCAGCAACGTCACCGGGACGCTGAACGTTCTCGAGGGCTGCCGGCATCAGGGCATCGAGCATCTGGTGTATGCCTCGACGAGCTCGGTCTACGGCGCCAACACCGACATGCCGTTCTCGGTGCACAGGATCGCCGATCACCCGGTGTCGCTCTACGCGGCGACCAAGCGGGCGAACGAGCTGATGGCGCACAATTACTCGACGCTGTTCGGCTTTCCGACGACGGGGCTGCGCTTCTTCACGGTATACGGACCGTGGGGGCGCCCGGACATGGCGCTGTTCCTGTTCACGCGCAATATTCTCGAGGGCAAGCCGATCGACGTGTTCAATCATGGGCACCATCGGCGCGACTTCACCTACGTGGAGGACATCGCCGCGGGAGTCGTGCGGGTCCTCGACCGGCCGGCGGCGCCCGACCCGCAGTTCCGCAGCGATGCGCCGGATCCCGCGCGCAGCCGCGCGCCTTTTCGGATTTACAACATCGGCAATCATCGCCCCGTGGAGCTCATGCGCTACATCGAGCTCATCGAGGAGTGCCTCGGGCGCAAGGCCGAAAAGCACTTTCTGCCGATGCAGCTCGGGGATGTGCCGGGAACGTTCGCCGACATCGATGACCTCACCGCGGATACGGGCTACCAGCCGACCACGTCGGTCGAAGTGGGCGTGAAGCGCTTCGTCGAGTGGTTCTGCGAGTACTACGGGTATCGTCGCTAGAAGGATTATTGCATCGCAGCAAACTGTCGCCATTCGGGAACAGGATGTGCTGCATCGCACCGCCGAACAGGACTCGGGGACGAGCTCGGAACGCTGCAAAGAAGGCGAAGAAGCCGCGCGATGGGTGCAATATTTGGTCTGGTCGGCGACGGATCCGCCGGTGAGGTGGCCGCGATGGGCCAGCGAATGGCGCATCGGGGCGGCGCGATCCACGTGTGGAGCCCGGCTCCGGGCATCCATCTCGGCGAATGTGCCGCCGAGCCGCCTGCGCGGGGCCCGCTCGCGCTCGATGCGCATCTCGTCGGGCTCGACCGGCCCGCGATCGTCGGGCTCATCGAGCGCCAGGGACTCGGCGCACTCGCCTGGGCGTCGGGATATTTCTCCCTCGCGTACTGCATGGAATGGCCGCGCCAGGTGGTCCTCGCCTGCGACACCTCGGGATTCAAGTCGCTCTACTACGCGGAGCTCTGCGGCCGGATCGCCTTCGCGAGCGAGTACAAAGCGTTCCTCGCCTTGCAGGATTTTCAACCGGGCTTGAGCCGCAATGCGGCGCAGTACTACCTCGCGACCAAGTCCTTCCGCATGGACCAGCCGCTCATGCAGGGGGTGCACGCGCTCACGGCCGGCACGGCGCTCATCCTGCGGCCCGGCGCGGGCGTGCGCTGCGAGACGCTGCGGCAGGACTACTGGCATCCCGTGCGGCGCAGGCTGCGAGTGCGCAGGCCGGATCTGGTGCGCGGCACGCGCGAGATGCTCCTGCGCAGCGTGCGGCGCCAGTCGAGCGGCTTCACCCGCGTCGGGCTCATGCTCTCGGGCGGATTCGACTCTGGCTGTGTGCTCGCGCTGCTGCGGCACGTGCGTCCGGAGCTCGAGATCGGGACGTACTCGATCGGGTTCGGGCCCGACGACCCGGAGCTGCAGGGTGCCCGCGATCTGTCGGTGCTCTACGGCACGCAGCATCGCGAGCTCGCCTTCGCGCCGGAGTCGATCCCCGAGCTGTTGCCGCGGCTCGTGTGGCTGATGGAGGATTGCGGCGGGCGGGAAGAAGCGCTGCTGCAGTACGTCGCGCTCACGGAGGCCTGCCGGCACGAGCGGGTGATCTTCGGCGGCTACGGCGCGGACGCGCTCTTCGGAGGAATGCCGCGTTGCCGGCTGGTGCGGCTGCGCGAGATGCTGCCGTTCCTCGGCAAGCCGCTGCGCGAGATCTACCAGCTCACTCAGAGCGGCGCGTGGCCCGCGAGCCTGCTCGGACGCCTCGGCGGCCGGCTGCTCGAGGGACGCGCGGGTTTCGCGCCGCCGCGCGTGAGCGGCGCCGCCGGGCCCGTGCACGTGCCGGACGGGATGAGCCTCGACGAGCTCATCGCCGCGCAGATGTGCGAGGCGCAGGACTCGGGCTACATCGAGGCGGCGCTCGAGTCGCTCGGTGCGCAGTTCCGCGATCCGTTCCAGGCGACCGACATGATGGATCTCGCCTTGAGCATCCCCGGGCGTTACAACGTGGGGCTCCTGCGGCAGAAGAAGGTGCTGCGCGAGGCGGTCGCCGATCTGCTGCCGCAGGGCGTGCTTGCGCGCGGCAAGTCCCTGCAGCGCATCCGGCATGACCTGCGGCTCTCGCGAGTGCTCGACGCGCTCGCCGACCGCTATCTCACCGTGTCGACCCTGCGCGCGCGCGGACTCGTCGAGCCGGCG
>JBOHZT010000044.1:0-15831 GCA_050738535.1 Steroidobacteraceae bacterium | reverse complement strand
CTCGCGATGACTCTCGCAGGAATTGCCGCCGGTGCGACATTGGGACTCGGCGCCTGTGCTTCGATGCAAAGCCGAGTTCAAAGAAAGGAGAATCTCCTCGCCGCAGCCGGGTTCAAGGTTCATCCGGCTGGCACGCCAAGACGCGAGATGGAGCTCGAGTCTTTGCCGCCGAACAAGTTCGTCACCCGCGCCAAGGGCGATCACGTCGAGTACCTGTACGCTGATCCGCTCGTGTGCAACTGCCTCTACACGGGCGATCAGCAGGCATTCGACAGCTACAAGCATGAGCTATTCGAGCAGCACATCGCCGATCAACAGCAGCTCACGGCCGAGATGTACCGCGAGCCGCCCGGCTGGTGGGGCGGCTGGAGCTGGGGCCCGTGGGGTTGGCGCGGACCGGCGTGGTGGTAAGAATCGCTCGACAGCTCGACCGCTGCCACTAGCGCAGTCTCAATCCTCGGCTTTCGGCTCCAGACGCTCCGCGACGAGAGGATGCGGATTCTGCGCCACCGTGCCGACACTCCCGTAGGGCCGCGTCAGGATCTCGAGCAAGTGCCCGTTCGGATCCTCGAAGTACACTCCGCGTCCGTCGTCCCAGCGGTTGATCTCGCCCGGCCGGCTCCGGTGCGGGTCCGCCCAGTACGTCAGGCGCCGCTCGACGATGCGCGAGAAGATCTCGTCGAATTCCGTCTCGCTGACCAAGAAGGCATAGTGCTGAGGATGAATCGGCTCGCTGGAAGCCATGAAGTCGAGAGTCAGCTCGTCCCCCACGCTCACGAGCGCAAACGGCCCGAGCAAGAGCGGCATCGGAGCGCCCAGCAGTTCGCTGAGAAAAAGCGCCGACGCGTTTCGATCGCGCGCAGCCACGATCGTATGATTCAGCTTCACGGCTTCGCCTCGAGTGCACCGCTTGGAATGGCAGCAAAGCGAGCACTCGCCGTTCCCACAGGCACCTTCCGAATCCATCCGCAGCCGCTGCGCGGCTCGAGCCCCACTGGGGCCTTCCGGGAAGCGGCCTATTTCTTTCGCCGCGTGGGCGAGAGCTGGGACTGGTCGTCGCCGGGGCGTGCAGAAACCTCGTCCTCTGCGACGAGCGCTTCCAACATGTGCTTGGCCTGCTCCTCGATCGCGAGCGTGCCGAGGAACTCTGTATGGGCCCGCGTGCGGGTGAAGACTTCGATGCGTCCGCCCGCAAGCCGGCGGTACCAGCCGGCATAGAGCCGACCCTGGATCTCGTGGGTAAAGTAGGTCAGGCCGTCGGAACGATCAGCCACGGCCTGGGTCCGGCCGGCCGCGAGGAACTACCCTGCCCGACGTGTCCGAGTGACTGTACGCCCGTGCGGCGCTCGATCCGAGCTGCGCGGGCATTGCCGCGGTCAAGCTGCGCCGAGGATCAGGCGTGCGTCACTTTGTCCGCTGCGGCCGCCTTCTCGGCGACCTTCTCCGCCGGCTTCTCGGCGGGCTTCTCGGCGGGCTTCTCGGCGGCTCCGATCTGCTTGGCGTTCTCGGGCGTCGAGGTGTCGTGGGCCGCTGCGACGGCGTCTTCCGAGTCCTTCATGGCATTCTTGAACCCGCGAAACGCGTGACCCAAATCCGGGCCGAGCGACTTGAGCTTCTTGGTGCCGAACACCAGGAGCACGATCACGAGCAAAATGAGCAAGTGTCGAGGCGAGAGTAGATCCACGATTAGTTCGCTCTCATGATCACGATGGATCGATCATACGCCAGACCCGTGCCCATGGCGAACCAACCTCGCAACGGCACGGCTGCGCCACAGGCAGCGCCACGCATGGGCCGCGCGAGGCTGTGATTTCCGGCTCGAAACCCATCCTTGTGAATGTGACGCAGGCCCACCCATCGGCCGATCCAGCGGGTTGTATTCATGAAGGACTGGGGTATATTCGAGCGTTATCGGCTTGAACCCACAGGAAGTGGGGATATACAAGAGGCGCGGCACAGGCCAGGCCTGGGCCCTCGCAGCGAGCGGGGTGGCAATGCAGACGACGTGGGAAAAGCTTCAGGGCGCGACGCTGTCGCTCGCTCGCAGCGGGCCCATCAAGGACCGGCTGAGCGACGCCTACCGGAACTATCTCTGCAGCATCCGGGAAGACGAGCTGCCACGGGAGGTGCGGGACGAATTCCGCGCCGTAAGCTCCACGCTCACCCGCGAGCGCCCCATGCTCCGCGGGGAGGACGCGGCGCGCGCCACCATCCGCAAGATGTCGATCGATGAGGCCGACCGCACGGCCTCGGCCATCGTGAGGGTGTTCTCCGGGGTCCCCAAGGGATCACAAACGGCCCGGCACCCTTCAGTACAAGTGGTTGCCTTCCACGCCGCCGAGGCCTGAGCCGCCGCGGAGTGCGGGCCGCGGGGACCCTGCAACTGCGCCTGCCGCCGCGGCAGACGCCAGGCCGAGCATCAATCTAGCTTGAATTCGACCACATCCCAGCGCGTGGTGTCCTCGTGGCGCGCTTGGCGACGCACGGCATCGACCAGCGCCCGCTCGTCCCACTCGACCGTCTCGCTCGCGAGCTCCGTGAGCTCCCGGGGTATCGGCCGCGGCTCCCCGAAACGCGCGAGCAGAATCACCGGCTTTTGGCAGGCTTGCGTGTAGAGCAGCTGAAAGCGCAGCAGATCCCGATCCTGATCGTCGAGGCTCGCAAGCGCGATCACCGCTTCGGCAGGCGCGATCTGGGTCCGGAACCCCTCCTTCAGCGCCTCCTTGTCCCCGACCGGACGCTGCTCCGGCGCCGAGGAGCTCACATAACGGAAATTACGCGCGCTCTCGAGGTACTCGAAGACCCGCAGGTAATCGTCCCCGACCTGCCACAGATGGGTCACGTAGACGCGGATCGGATCGGATTGCGACATTGGGTTTCCGGGTGGCTCGCGAAGCCGCTGGACGCACCGCACGCTGCGCCAGTCTCGCACAGGTGCAGATCCTCGGCAAAACGGCCGGGGCCGGCTCGCTGCGCGTAGAATGGGAGCTCCCGCGAAGCTCCCGAGACCGGCTCATTGCGCATAGTCTCCTACAACATCCGCTACGCCACGGGCACTGGTCCCGCGTTTCATCTTCCCGTACCCGGCGCCGGGTACCTGCACAGCAACCGCCGCATCCTCCTCGGAATCACGGAGTTTCTGCGCAGTGAGCGGCCGGACATCGCGGGACTCATCGAGGTCGACACCGGCTCGATCCGCACCGGAATGGTGAACCAGGCGGACTACATCGCGCACGAGCTCGGCCACTACTCCGCCTACGAGTGCAAGTACGGCGTGAGCTCCATCAATCATTTGGTGCCGATCGTGCGCAAGCAGGCGAACGCCTTCCTCTCCGCTCCGCATATGTCGGACGCGCGGTTCCACTATTTCGATACCGGCATCAAGCGGCTCATCATCGAGCTCGAGCTCGAGCACCTCTCGGTCTACCTGGTGCACCTCTCGCTCAAGTACCGACAGCGCCAGTCGCAGCTGCGCTCGCTGCATGACTTGATCGTGAAGGCGCGCAAGCCCGTGATCGTCGCGGGGGATTTCAACACTTTCTGGGGCACGCACGAGATCTATCTATTCATGCGCGCGGCGGGCCTCACGAGCGCCAATGCCGCGGGGCTGCCTTCCTTCCCGGCCCGTTTGCCGCGCATCGAGCTCGATTTCATCCTCGTGAGCGCAGGCATCGAAGTGAAACAGTTCAGAGTGCCGGACGTCCGGTTGTCCGACCACCGGCCGCTCGTCTGCGACTTCGAGGTCAAGCCCGGTGTCGCAGGCCGCAAGGCCGCCTGACCGACCGTCCCCACCGCCCTCCTCCTTAGGAGTCCGCTGCCCATGACCGAATCCGCGTGGAAGTTGGAGCGCGACGCCGACGCGATCGTTTGGCTCTCGTTCGACAAGCCCGGGAGCTCGACGAACGTCCTCTCACGCGCCGTCATGGCCGAGCTCGGGACAATGCTCGAGCCGCTCGTCGCGACGCCTCCACGCGGGGTCGTCATCCGCTCGGGTAAACCAAACGGCTTCATCGCGGGCGCAGACATCCGGGAGTTCACGACGCTCGCGGGCCCCGAGGAGGGATTCGAGCTCGCCCGCGCCGGGCAGCAGGTACTCGAGCGCCTGGAGTCGCTGCGCTGCCCCACGGTCGCCGCGCTCCATGGCTTTGCCCTGGGCGGCGGCCTCGAGCTTGCGCTCGCGTGCCGGTACCGGATCGCGGTGGACGACCCGCGCCTGTCCCTCGGTCTGCCCGAGGTGCAACTCGGGATCCATCCCGGATTCGGGGGAACGGTCCGATCCGTGCGCCTGCTCGGCGTGCGCCCCGCGATGCAGATCATGCTCACGGGGCGGCCAGTGCATGCCGACCGCGCCATGCGCATTGGGCTCGTCGATCGCTTGGTGGCTGCAGGCGACCTCGATGCCGCGGCGCGAGCTTGCGTGCTGAGTCCTCCTCCGCGGCGTTCCGCACCGTTCGGCGAGCGCCTGCTCGGCCTTGCCCCGATCCGCGGCCTGGTGCGCGCCGGGCTCGTCAAGCAGGTCGCCGCGCGCGTTTCCCGCGAACATTACCCGGCGCCGTACGCGCTCATCGATCTGTGGGCTCGATTCGGCGCGCGCGGCTCGGCGGCGTTCGTTGCCGAGGCGCGCTCGATCGCAGCGCTCTTCGAGACCCAGACCGCCCACAATCTGGTGCGCGTGTTCCTGCTCCAGGATCGCCTGAAGTCACTCGGCGGCAAGGACGAGAAACCTGTCGAGCGGGTGCACGTCATCGGCGCCGGGGTGATGGGCGGGGACATCGCGGCCTGGTGCGCATTGCGCGGCTTCGAAGTGAGCCTTCAGGACCGCGCCGAGGCGCTCGTCGCGCCGGCTCTGGCCCGCGCGGCGGAGCTCTTCGAGAAGCGGCTCAAAGAGCCCGGCAAGGTCGCGGCCGCCAAGGCACGGCTGCGCGCCGACGTGACGGGCAGCGCCGTCGGCGACGCCGACGTGATCATCGAGGCGATCTTCGAGAGCCTCGATGCGAAGCGGGAACTGTACGCGCAGCTCGAGCCGCGGATGAAGGCGAGCGCGCTGCTCGCCACGAACACCTCGAGCCTCGAGCTCGAGACACTGGCTGCGAAGCTCGCGCGTCCCGAGCGGCTCGTCGGATTGCATTTCTTCAATCCGGTCGCCCAGATGCCGCTCATCGAGGTCGTGCAATCGAAATGCGCCGACCCGGCTGCGATTCGGGCGGCGCTCGCTTTCGCCCGCAGCCTCGACAAGCTCCCGGTGCCGTGCCGCAGCGCGCCGGGATTCGTGGTGAATCGCGTGCTCCTGCCCTACCTCGATGAGGCGATGCTGGCCGCCGAGGAAGGGGTCGCGCTCACGACGATCGACACCGTCGCAGTGCGCTTCGGCATGCCGATGGGACCGATCGAGCTTGCCGACGTGGTGGGGCTCGACGTGGCGAACGACGTGGGAGAGATCATCGCCCGCGCGCTCGGGCGCCCGCTGCCCGACCTCACGCGGCTGAAACAACTCGTCGCGGCAAAGCAGCTCGGCCGCAAGAGCGGCGCAGGCTTCTATCGCTGGAAGGAGGGCAAGCCGACCAAGCCTGAGGCCGCCGGCGCCGCGCCGCAGGATCTCGAGGATCGCCTGGTTCTGGCGCTCGTCAACGAATCGGTGGCTTGCCTGCGCGAGGGGATCGTGGCCGACACGGACCTGCTCGACGCGGCAGTGATCTTCGGTACCGGCTTCGCGCCGTTCCGGGGCGGCCCGCTCACGTATGCGCGCGCGCGCGGTCCGGCGGCGGTGATCGCCCGGCTCGAGGAGCTCGCGGGGAGATACGGTTCTCGTTTCCGACCGGATCCGGGCTGGCAGACGCTCGAGAGCGGCGGGAAATCGTGAACGGCGTTCCAGAGCGGCGGCGCTGCTGTGTTAACATCATGCGTCGCACTCATCAAACAACTCATTGAACTAGCTAGGTAAATGACCGAGGATCGGGAAGCCAGCATTCAGGTTCTGAAGAGCTTCGCGCCTCTCGACGGCCTGAAGCGGGAGAACCTCGCGGCGCTCGCCAAGAAGGTCAGCATCCGCACGATGACGGCCGGCCGGTTCCTCTTCCATGAAGGCGAGACCGACAAGCGCACCGTGTGGCTCGTCGGCGGCATGGTGGAGCTGCGCGAGGGCGCGCGGACCGTCGGCATGATCCGCGGCGGGACGCCCGAGGCCCGCGACCCGCTCTCGCCCCAGCTGCCGCGCCGGTTGAGCGCACGAGCCGTGGACGAGGTCAGCTATCTCGCGATCGACAGCGAGCTGCTCGACGTGATGATCACGTGGGACCAGACCGGGACCTACGAGGTGGCCGAGCTGCAGGCGCAGCTCACCGGCGGCGACGACGACTGGATGACGACGCTTCTGTCGACGCAGTCCTTCCAACGCATCCCGCCCGCGAATATCCAGGCGATCTTCCTGCGCATGCAGCGCGTGCCTTACAAGGCCGGCGAGATCGTCATCAAGCAAGGCGACGAGGGCGATTACTTCTACGCGATCGTGACCGGGCGCTGCGTCGTCACGCGCGAGACGCCGCTCAACAAGGAGGGCATCAAGCTCGCAGAGCTCGGCCAGGGGGAGACCTTCGGCGAGGAGTCCCTCATCGCGGAGGCAAAGCGCAACGCGACCATCACGATGCTCACCGACGGGGTGCTCATGAGGCTCGCGAAGCAGGACTTTCGCGAACTCATGAACGAGCCGCTGCTGCAGTGGGTGAGCTACGAGGAGGCGCGCGATGTCGTCGCGCGCGGCGGCAAATGGCTCGACGTGCGGCTGCCGAGCGAGCACCAGAACATGCACATCGAGGACTCGCTCAACGTGCCGCTCTATTTCATCCGCCTGAAGCTCTCGACGCTCGATCCGGCCACGCCGTACGTCGTCTACTGCGACACGGGCCGACGCAGTTCGGCTGCCGCCTACATCCTGGTCGAGCGCGGCTTCGATGCGTACGTGCTGAAAGGCGGCCTCACGAGCGGCGGCGTCGGAGGCCTGCGCCGGCCGGCCTGAGCGCCCCTGCCGTCACATCGTGTGCGTCGGCTTGTCACCGGAGAGCGCGCCGGCGAGATAGGTCTCGATCTTCTTCTGCGTCTGGCCGCGGTCCTGCTCGCTGAACTGCACGCCGATTCCGGCCGTGCGCTTGCCCTGCGAGCCCTTGGGCGTCACCCAGATCACACGGCCCGCGACCGGCAGCTTCTCGTCCTCGCCCATGAGGTTGAGCAGCATGAAGACCTCGTCGCCGAGCCGGTAATTGCTGTTCGTGGGGATGAACAGTCCCCCATTGCGCACGAACGGCATGTAGGCGAGGTACAGGGCGCTCTTGTCCTTGATAGTGAGCGTCAGCAGCCCCGGCTTGTTGCCTCCGATCCGAGCGGTCATTGCGTTCACGCCTTGCTCTTCAATGCCTCACCGGCCGTACCGGCCCTCACGCCGGCCATGATCGTAGCAGGCTCTCCAGCGCAAGCGAACGGTTTATCGGCGCCGTCAGCGCAGCCTTGAGCCCTCGGACGTCATCGAGCCGCTCAAAGAGCGTGCGCGCGTCCGTCGGGCCGCGCCGGCTCGGGTTCGCGCCGGCTCGGGCGCCATGCGGCTCGGGCCCCGCGAGCGTCCGGCGGATGCGATCCGTGAGCCAGTTCTCGATGCACGTCAGCCGCAGCGGCAGTTCCGAGCGGCTCCAGTGCTCGGCGAGACGAGCCGGATCGGCCTTGCCGGCGGTTACGTCGCGCAGCCCGTCCCAGGTCTCATCCCGGAGCTTGCCGACGGCGGCGGGATCCAGCGCTGCTGCCGCGACCGGGGCCTCTCCGGTTACGTCGAGCACGGCCCCCCAGTCTCCGGGACCCCGGGCTCGCTCGAGCCAGGCCAGGCTCTCGGCGCGCGTCGGTGCGCGCACGTGCACCCGCAGACAGCGGCTCGAGAGAGTCGGCGGCAGACGCGAGGGCTGTGCCGCGACCAGCACTATTAGAGTGCGCGCGGGAGGCTCCTCGAGCGTCTTGAGGAGCGCATTGGCGGCGTACCGGTTGAGCGTGTCCGCCGGGTCGATGATCGCCACCTTGTACCCGCCTGCGTGACTCGTGAGCGCGAGCTCCAACCCGAGCTCGCGGATCTGTTCGATGCGGATCTGCTGGGAGTCCTCCAGCAAGCCGACGCGTGTGAGGTCCGGATGCTGTCCGAGTGCCGCCCGCCGGCAGCCGGCGCACTCCCCGCACGGCCCGCCCCGCTCGCAAAGGACGACCTGTGCAGCCCAGGCCGCGAGATCCCCGCCTCCCGTGCCTTGCGCCGCGTGGATGAGAAGCGCATGCGGCATGTGGCCTGCCGCATGCGCAGCGGCGATCCGCGCCCGCGGCTCATCGAGCCACGGCCCCACTAGAGCAGCCTCTCGAGGATCGAGCCCACGTCGCGCTGCACCGCCTCGAGCGGGCGGCCGGCGTCGACCACCTCGATCCGTGGTTCGTGCCGCGCGAGCTCGAGGTAGGCGGCCCGGACGCGCTCGAAGAACGGCTCGCGCTCCTGCTCGAAACGGTCTGCCGCGGCCGATCTCAGCCGCGCGCGGCGCAGCCCCTGCGCGACCGGAAGATCGAGGAGCAGCGTGCAATCGGGCGCGAGATCCACATGCACCGCCGCGGCCAGCTGCTCGATGAGCTCACGAGACATCCCTCTGCCGCCGCCCTGATAGGCGCGGGTCGCATCGGTGAAGCGGTCACACAGCACCCACTCGCCCCGCAAGAGCGCGGGACGCACGAGGCTCGAGACATGGATCGAGCGCGCGGCGAACATCAGGAGCAGCTCCGCCTCCGCGGGAATGGACTCCGCGCCCGGCTCGAGCACGATACTGCGGACCCGCTCTGCGAGTGCCGTTCCGCCGGGCTCGCGGGTCAACACCGCTCGCACGCCGCGCGCGCCGAGCCAGTCCCGCGCGAAACGCGCGACGGTCGACTTGCCCGCCCCCTCGATGCCCTCGAGCGTGATGAATCGGCCGCGGCTCACCGGTCGCTCCGCGTGGGGTGCATGGGGTGGGCGGAGCGCGTGCGTCGCGTGGAGCGCGTGGCGTGCGAGGGAACCCGAGACTCGCCCGGCATCAGCCCCTCGGCGCGCAGCCGGGAGAGATACTTCCGCAGCGCGACGTCATGTTGACGCAGCGTCGCGGAGAAGTCGTGCGATCCATCGGGATCGCCGGTCGCCACGAAGTAAAGCGCGCCCGTCACCTCGGGGCGCACGGCCGCGAGGATCGATGCGCGCCCCGGCAAGCAGATCGGGGTCGGCGGCAAGCCCGCGCGCGTGTAGGTGTTGTAGGGCGTGTCCGTCACCAGATCGCGGCTGCGAATGTCCCCATCGTAGCGCGAGCCCATCCCATAGATCACGGTGGGATCCGATTGCAGGCGCATTCCCTTGCGCAGCCGCGAGACGAAGACGCCGGCGATGAGGGGACGTTCGGAGGCGAGCGCCGTCTCCTTCTCGACGATCGAGGCAAGGATCAAAGCCTGGTAGGCCGTGTGGATCGGCAGCCCGGACTCGCGGCCGGTCCAGGCCGACGCGAGCACCCGGCTCATTTCATTGTACGCGAGCTCGAGGATCGCAACGTCCGTGGTGCCCGCCGCGAACCGGTAGGTATCCGGAAAGAATCGACCTTCAGGCTGCTCCCCGGGATGCCCGATCGCGGCCATCACCTCGGCGTCCGTTTTCCCGCGCAAGGTCGCGCGGACGGCCGGATCGGTCGCGAGCTCGTGCCGAAAATCACTGAAGCGGCTGCCCTCGACGACGGTCAGCTGCTCGAGCACCACGCGGCCGGCGGCGAGCTGCTGCACCACCTCGGCCGCGCTCGCGTGCGCGGGAATGTCGTACGCGCCCGCCTTGACCTCGAGCCGCTCTCGATGAATGCGCAAATACAGCTCCGTGAGCCGCGGATGCGCCAGCGCACCCGCGGCCCCCAGCCGGTCGAGCACGCCTCGGACGGTGAGTCCCGGCGCGACTTGCACACGACGCGCCGTGGCAGCCGGCCCCCGCGCGCGGAACACCTGAGTGAGCCACAGCTCGCCGGCTGCAGCGCCGGCCACCACGGCGACGACGACCGCCGCGAACGCGACGAGGCGCTTAGACATGCGACCCGCCGAGCACCGGTCGCATGAGCGCTTGGACCTGCCGGGTGAGCGGGCCGGGAGCGAGCATCCGCGAGCCGAGGGCGCACACCGGCCAGACCCCGATGCGCGCGTTCGTGAGGAACAGCTCCTGCGCCGCATCGAGATCCGCGCGCGTGAGCTGTGCCTCGCGCACGCCGAGCCCCGCGCGGGCCGCCGCTTCCATCACGGCACGGCGCATGACGCCCGCGACGCCGCTGCGGTCGAGCCGCGGCGTCGCGAGCTCGCCGCCGACAGCGATGAAGACGTTGCTCATGGTGCCGGAGACGAGGCTCCCGGAACTGCTGAACAAGAGCGCCTCGGTGAAAGGGGAGCCGCGCAGCTCCAGACGAGCCAGCACCGGCTCCAGTCGATTGAGATGCTTGAGTCCCGCAAGCCGCGGACTTTCCCCGATCGCGAGATCGGCGATTCGTACCGCAACGCCTCGGGCAGCCGAGCTCGGATCCTCATCCGGCCAGCCGTATCGGAAGACCACGCGCGTCGCCTGCTCGTTCCCCGCAGGGGCATAGCCTCGCGCCGTCGCAGGGCCGCGCGTCACGATCACTTTGATGAGCGCGCGCTCGACGCCCGAGGCGAGGCGCTCGATATCCGCCGCCAGGGCGTCGAGACTCCCCGGTTCGATCTCGAGCCGCGCGCATCCGTGCGCGAGGCGCTCCAGATGCAGATCGAGCAAGCGGGGAGCCCCGCCGCGGCAAGCAAGCGTCTCGAACAGCCCGTCCCCATAGTGCAGCCCGCGATCGGTGAGGAGCGCTCGAAGCGCATTTGCGGCTCCGGATACGGAGCCGCCCTCCTCGACCGCCTCGCCGTTGAGCTCGATCACCTCGGGTGAGCGCCGCTGCGCCGCGGCCCGCGGGCTCATGGCTGCGCCGCGCTCGCGAGGCTCGCCCGCGCAGAGGGCTCGAAGGCCGCGAGCAGGCCGCGCGCCTTGGCGCGCGTTTCCTCGAGCTCGCGCTCCGGCAGCGAGTCCGCGACGATTCCCCCGCCTGCGCGGAACGTGAGGGTCCCCTCCGCGAGCGTGAGCGTCCGAATGAGGATGTTGAGATCCATCGCTCCATTCGCACAGAGGTAGCCGAGGGAGCCGGTATACGCGCCGCGGCCCTCCGCTTCGAGCTCGGCGATGATCTGCATGCAGCGAAATTTCGGGCATCCGGTGATCGTGCCGCCCGGGAAGACCGCGCGGAGCGCGCCGATCGGCGTGACTTCCGGCCGCAGTGTCCCGCGAACGTTCGAGACGATGTGATGCACGTGCGCATACGTCTCGGTCACCATGAGCTCGTCGACCCGAACAGATCCGGCCTGCGAGATCCGGCCGAGGTCGTTGCGCTCCAGATCGATCAGCATGATGTGCTCGGCGCGCTCCTTGGGGTGCGCGACGAGCGCCGCCGCCTCGGCGGCATCTCCCCCTGGACGGCGTGTCCGCGGCCGCGTGCCTGCGATCGGACGAGTCTCGACTTGCGAGCCGCTGATCCGGATCAGCCGCTCCGGAGAGGAGCTGACGATCGCGACACCGTCCCATTGCAGGAGCGCCGCGAACGGCGCCGGATTCGCGGCCGCGAGCCGCGCATAGATCTCGCTTGCGCGCGCGCTGTCGAGCGCTTGCCGCCCCGCGCCGCCGGCCGGCTCGATGCGCCAGGGCCGCGATAGATTCGCTTGATAGATGTCACCCGCGCGGATGTATTCCTTGGCGCGACGCACGCGCCACAGGTGCCGCTCCGGATCCTCCTCGAGGATGCGCAGCTCGAGCGACGGCGCGCTCGGCGTGCCCGGCCCGCGCGCGGCCTCCAGTGCCTCGCGCTCGAGCGAGTCGAGCTCGTCGGCTGCGCCGAGCTCGGCCGCGGCGAGGACCTGGCCGGTCGCGTGGACGTGGACGAGTGCGCAGGGCGTACGCAAGGCGAGCGCCCGCCAGGGAAGTTGGGCGGCGGGCAGCACCAGCCGCGGCTCGATCTCCGCGGCGATCTCATAGCCGAGGAAAAGCATCCAGCCGCCCGCGAAGGGCACGCCGCCGCGCGTCCAATCCCCGCCCGCAGCCGGCGTGCGCTCCGCCAGCCACCACTGCTCGAGCGCCGCGAGGAAGCTCGCGCCGAGCGGCGCGGTCTGCGTGCCTGCCGGAAAGGCGCGGGCATCGGCGCCGGTGAGCGTGCCTGACGGATTGGGGACGCGCGAAGCGCCAGACACGCTCGAGTAGCTCAACCGGCCCCCGGCATCGAGCCGCAGCGCGGCGCGCGGGTGCGCGGCCAGGATGCTGACGCGTCCGAGCGGCCCTTCGGCCACGCTCTCGAGCAGCACGGGATACTCACGAGGCTGCGCGGCCGCGAGACGCCGCAAGACGGTGGGCGGAACATCGAGCGCGCGCACGTGCGCTCCCGGGAGAGCCCTGCGGTCACTCATGGCCGCATTATGCCTTCGAGGGCCCTCTTTGCCGCGTGTTCCGGGCCTTCAGGCGAGGCGCCGGAACACGAGCGAGCCGTTCGTGCCGCCGAAGCCGAAGGAATTCGACAAGGAAACATCGATCCGCAGCGGCCGCGCAGTGTTCGGGACGAAGTCGAGATCGCAGTCCGGGTCGGGAGTGTGATAGTTGATCGTGGGCGGAGCCACCTGGTCGCGCAGGGCGAGCACCGAGAGAATCGCCTCGACGACGCCCGCGGCGCCGAGGAGATGGCCGGTCATCGACTTCGTGGAGCTCACCGCGAGGCGCGCGGCATGAGTGCCGAAGGCACGCTTGATCGCGACCGTCTCGGCCTTGTCGCCCGCCGGAGTGGAAGTCGCGTGCGCATTGACGTACTGCACGTCCGACGGCGCGAGCGAGGCATCCTTCAGCGCATTCGTCATGGCGATTCGCGCCCCCTCACCATCCTCGGGCGGCAGCGTGATGTGGTACGCATCGCCGCTCATGCCGAAGCCGACCAGCTCCGCGTAGATGCGCGCGCCGCGCCGGCGCGCGAACTCGAGCTCCTCCAGCACGACCCCCCCGCCGCCGTCGCTCAGCACGAATCCATCGCGATCGAGGTCCCAGGGTCGGCTCGCCTCCTCCGGTGCCTCGTTGCGCGTCGAAAGCGCCTTCGCCTGGGCGAAGCTCGCGAGCCCGCAGACGGTCATCGCCATCTCCCCGCCCCCGGCCACCATCACGTCGGCATCGCCGTACTGGATGGTGCGCATCCCGAGCCCGATCGCATGGGTCGAGGTGGTGCAAGCGGTGACGACGCCGAGATTCGGCCCCTTGAGGCCATATTTGATGGAGAGGTACCCGGCGATCATGTTGACGATCGTCGAGGGAACGAAGAAGGGTGAGATTTTGCGCGGATTGCCGCTCTCGAGGTAACCGCGATATTCCTCCTCGATGGTGCCGAGGCCGCCGATGCCGGACCCGCAGATGACGCCGCAGCGGTCCGGCTCGACCTTGCCGAAGTCGATCCCGGAGTCGGTCACCGCCTGGATGCCGGCAGCGACCCCATACTTCATGAAATCGTCCATGCGCCGCGCTTCTTTCGGCGTGAGGTACTGGGTGACATCGAAGCCCTTGACCTCGCCGCCGAAGCGCACCGGGAAGCGGGACACATCGAACCGCGTGACCGGGCCGATACCGCTCCTGCCGTTGAGGACCGCGTCCCATGCGGAAGCGACCGTGCTTCCGACGGGAGAGATGATGCCGAGACCCGTGACGACGACGCGACGTTTGGCCACAAGCTATCCGTTGAGCGCGCGGGCGCCGCCGGCCCGGAGGGGTCGCAGCGCCATGTGTGAATGAGGTGTGGACGCGATCCAGCTCGCCATCGGCCGCAAATTAGGACTTGTTGCGGCGCTCGTTGATGTAGTCGATCGCCTGATGCACGGTCGTGATCTTCTCCGCATCCTCGTCCGGGATCTCGATCTCGAACTCCTCCTCGAGGGCCATAACCAGCTCAACCGTGTCCAGCGAGTCCGCTCCGAGATCGTCCACGAAGGAAGCATCGTCCGTGACCTGCTCTTGTTTCACGCCCAATTGCTCGGCAACAATGGCTTTTACTTGCTGTTCAACCGTGCTCATTACGCGACTATCCTTTAACGAAAGTGGACCCGTGCGCACCGGTCAGGCGGCCCGGGCGCGGTATTGTAGGGGAACACCCCCGTGGGTGCCACCGCAAATCAGTGTGAGTGATTGTTTTGCTTGGCGAAAGCCACGCCGGCCGCACGGCCCAGGCGCCCGCGACGCCGCTGTGGTGCCGATCCAACGTCCGCCAGGCTCGCGTGCTGCCTCGCCGCCTGCTCCGGGAGCCGTTCTCACGGCATGTACATCCCGCCGTTCACGTGCAGCGTCTCCCCGGTGATGTAGCCCGCTTGCGGCGAGGCGAGGAACAGCACCGCCGCGGCAACATCCTCCGCGGTCCCGAGGCGCTCCATGGGGATCTGTGCCGCGAGCGCCGCGCGCTGTGCCTCGCTCATCGCGCGGGTCATGTCGGTCTCGATGAAGCCCGGCGCGATCGCGTTCACCGTGATTCCGCGCGAGGCGACCTCCTTGGCGAGAGACTTCGTGAAGCCCAGCATTCCAGCCTTCGCTGCCGCGTAGCTCGCCTGCCCTGGGTTGCCCGTCAAAGCGACGATCGACGCGATGTTGACGATGCGCCCGCGCCGCTCGCGCAGCATTCGCCTCAGCACGGCCTTCGACAAGCGGAACACCGACGTGAGATTGACGTCGAGGACCCGGCTCCAGTCCTCCGGCCGCATGCGCAGCAGCAAGCTGTCGCGCGCGATGCCCGCGTTGTTCACGAGCACCGTCGGCAGCTCTCCGGCCTTCTCCAGGTCGGCGAGGAGCGCCGCGACCGACGCCTCCTCGGCCACGTCGAGCACGGCGCCGCGTCCGTTGCATCCGTGCGACGCGAGCTCGGTCGTGATCCCCGCCGCGCCCTCCGCGCTCGTCGCGGTTCCGACCACCCGGGCCCCGGCAGCGGCGAGCGTGAGCGCGATCGCGCGCCCGATGCCGCGGGACGCCCCCGTCACCAAAGCGACTTCAGTCTCGAGCATCTATCGATCTCCTCGAAGCGCGGCCTGTTCTTCCCGGGAAACCCGCTCGCTCGCGCCGCGGCAGGCGTCGAGCGCAGCCACGATCGCAGCCGAGTCCTCGAGCGGAAGACATTCGGCGTTGCGCGCGATCCGCCGATTGAGTGCCGTCAGGACCTTGCCGGGGCCGCATTCGATGAGCGTCCGGTGACCGTTCGAAACCAGCGCGCGCACGGTGTCCTGCCAGCGGACCGGGGAGACGATCTGCCGCTCGAGCACCTTGCGGATATCGGCGGGGTCACTATGCCGCTCGGCATCGACCGCGCTCACGTAGGCGATGCGCGGCACCGCCAGCTCGAGCGTCGCGAGCCGCTCGCGCAGCCGTGCGGCCGCGGGACCCATCAGGCTCGAGTGGGCCGGCACGCTCACGGACAGCAGGATGGCCCGCTTGGCGCCGAGCCGCCGGGCAACCTCCGCGGTCCGCTCGACCGCGGACCGCTCGCCCGCGACGACCACCTGCCCGGGAGCATTGAAGTTGACGGGCTCGACCACGGCGCCAAGGGCTGCCTCGGCGCACGCTTCGGCGACTTTTGAGTCGTCGAGCCCCAGGATCGCGGCCATGGCGCCCGCGCCGGCGGGCACCGCCTCCTGCATCGCCTTGCCCCGAAAGCGCACCAGATCGACGCCTGCGGCGAGCTCGAGGGCGCCCGCGCATACGAGCGC
>JBOHZT010000043.1:0-16055 GCA_050738535.1 Steroidobacteraceae bacterium | reverse complement strand
GCCGCCGTTGGTCTCGGCCATCACCTTCGTCAGCGCCGCCGTCAGCGTCGTCTTCCCGTGGTCCACATGCCCGATCGTCCCCACGTTCACGTGCGGCTTCGTGCGCTCGAACTTCTCTTTGCTCATGGCTGTGTTCTCATGGCCTGCGGCCAAGTTCTCATGGGCTTCGCCCAACTGTCCTCGGGGCCGGCTACGCCGGTCCCGTACATTTAGCGGCGCTACGCGCCGGCTCGTACATTCAACTGCCCGTCTCACGGTCCGGCTGGAGCCCACGACCGGAATCGAACCGGTGACCTCGTCCTTACCAAGGACGTGCTCTACCGACTGAGCTACGTGGGCGCAAGTGGCGCTGGAGCGGGTGATGGGAATCGAACCCACGTCATCAGCTTGGAAGGCTGAGGTTCTACCACTGAACTACACCCGCCGGTGAGTCCTGCCCCACCCGGCGGTGGAGGGGGTAGGATTCGAACCTACGAAGGCGTAAGCCGGCAGATTTACAGTCTGCTCCCGTTGACCGCTTGGGTACCCCTCCCGCGAAAACGAGCCGCGTATTCTGATTTCAGGCACCGGGGGTGTCAATGTCGCCGGCGCGGGATTTGCCACGGTGAGCCTCGCCGCGGCCGTGACCGCGGCCGTGGCCGCTGCCGCGAAGTCCTGCGAGCCGCTCGACCTCGGCCTCCCCGGCACGCCGGAAGGTCCCTGGACGAGAGCTTTCCGGAAGCTCGATGGGACCGTAGCGGATGCGGACGAGGCGGCTCACCTCGAGCCCCACGGCGCCCCACAGCCGCCGCACCTCCCGGTTGCGGCCTTCGCACAGCACCACCCGATACCAGTCGCCCCGGACCTGCACGATCCGCTCGAAGCGCGCCGGTCCATCCTCGAGCTGCACCCCTTCGGCGAGGGCGCGAACCGCCGCCTCGCCCGGCGCGCTCCGCAGACGCACCAGGTACTCGCGCTCCACCTCCGTCGAGGGATGCATGAGCCGATGCGCGAGCTCGCCGTCGGTCGTGAAGAGCAGCAGTCCGGAAGTGTTCACATCGAGGCGGCCGACGACGATCCAGCGGCCGCTCGGCGGCGCCGGCAGCCGCTCGAAGACGGTCGGCCTGCCCTGCGGATCGCTCCGCGTGGCGACCTCTCCGACCGGCTTGTGGTAAACGAGAACCTCGGTCGCCTTGCGCAGCGCGGCAGCGAGACTCACCTTGCGCCCATCGAGCCGGACGTCATCGGCCGGGCCGGCGCGGTCACCAAGCTCGACCCGGCGTCCTGCGATGGTCACGCGCCCTTCGCGAATCCACTGCTCCACGGCGCGTCGCGAGCCGATGCCCGCCGCGGCGAGCAGCTTCTGAACCCTCATCACCCCGGTATCATAACGGCCAGGTCTCACCTCATGTCCCGGCATTCTTTGTCGCCGCACGACCGATCGGATTAATAGAGAGAGCATGAACGCGATGATCAAAGAGCACGCCGCTGACGGGCGCCGCTACGCGGCGCTCCCCGACCCCTTTCCGATGTGGCGCGGGGGCGAGCTGCACGGCGCGCGCGTCGCCTACGAGACCTGGGGCGAGCTCGCGGAGAACCGCGACAACGTGCTGCTGCTGTTCACCGGCCTGTCTCCCTCGGCTCACGCGGCGTCATCGCCGTCCGATCCCACTGACGGCTGGTGGGAAGGCATGATCGGCCCCGGCTGTGCGATCGACACCACCCGCTTCCACGTCATCTGCATCAACTCGCTCGGCAGCTGCTTCGGCTCGACCGGGCCGGCCTCGATCGACCCGGCGACCGGGGCTCGCTATGGCGTGAGTTTCCCCGATCTTTCCGTCGAGGACCTCGCGCGCGCGGGATTCGAGGTCCTGCGCACGCTCGGGATCGAGCGCGCGAACACCATCGCCGGCCCGTCGCTCGGCGGCATGGTGGTTCTCGCGTTCCTCGCCCTGTTCCCCGGGGCGGCACGCAGCGCCATCAGCATCTCGGGCACGGCGGCCGCCTCGCCCTTCGCCATCGCCCTGCGCTCCATCCAGCGCGAGGCCATCATGCGGGACCCGGACTGGCGCGGGGGGAACTACACCGCCGAGCGGCCGCCGGCGACCGGCATGCGCATCGCGCGCAAGCTCGGCATGATGACCTACCGCTCCGCCGCCGAGTGGCGCCAGCGCTTCGGGCGCCAGCCCGCGGCGCCCGAGCTGCGCGGCGAGGGTCCCTTCGGCGCGGAGTTCGCGATCCAGACGTATCTCGAGGCGCATGCGCGCCGTTTCGTCAGCGCCTTCGACCCCAACTGCTACCTGTACCTCTCGCGCGCGATGGATCGCTTCGATCTCGCGTCCCACGGCGTCTCGACCGAGGCCGTCCTCGCCAGCTCGCGGCTCGAGCGGGCCCTGGTGATCGGCGTGGAATCCGACCTGCTGTTCCCCGTCGACGAGCAACGGGCGCTCGCCGAGGCACTGCGCAAGGCCGGCGCCAAGACGATGTTCGCGCCCCTCGATTGCATCGAAGGCCACGACTCCTTCCTCATCGACCTGGAGCGCTTCGGCCGCGAGATCTCGGCCTTCCTGTCCTGATCTTAATTCTTCGGTCCGGTCCGGTTGGACAGTTGGCCGCAGGCCATGAGGAGTTGGGCGCAGCCCATGACAATGGTAGCCCATGATTAAGTCAGAACCCGGCGCGCGCCCCCCGCCGGAAAGGCATAATGCCCCACAGTTGAGCTACCGCATCCGCCAAGATAACAATCAGAGGCCATCGACGTGGAACGCCGCCTGCACACCCGGCATCGCGCCAAGACCATCGTCTACATCACCGCCGCAGGCGGCAAGCGCAGACTCTGCAAGGCCGTGAATCTCAGCGCGACCGGCGTGTTCGTCGAGACAACCAATCTCGGCCTGCGCAAGGGACAGCACGTGGAGCTCGCCTTCGCGATCAATCTCGGCGCAGTGACGAAGCTGCACCGGCGCTCGGCGGTCGTCGCTCACGTCTCGCGCGGCGGCACCGGATTGATGATGGAAGCGTACGCCGCAGCAGCGGCCCGGTCGGCCTGAGCCGCGGCAAGCACCCGCAGAAAACATCCGCAGGGGAACGACTCGTCGCGGCAGCCGTTTCTCGGGTGAGAGCCACGGATCTGGAGGGCGACATGATGGACAAGGACCGCTTGAAAGGGGCCGCCAAGACGAAGGCGGGCGAGCTGAAGAAAGCTGCCGGCAAGGTGAGCGGCGACGAGAAGCTGAAGCAGGAAGGCCGCAGCCAGGAGGCGCGCGGCAAGGTCCAGAACGCGGTTGGCGGCGTGAAGGACGCGATTCGCGGCGAGAAATAGGAAGTCTCGCTAGCTCGTAGCCTCCTCGCCCATCTGGGATTGGCAGTAGTTCTCGATGCCGATCCTACCGATGAGATCGAGCTGGATCTCGAGGAAGTCGATGTGCTCTTCCTCGGAGGCGAGGATCGCGGCGAGGACCTCGCGCGAGACGTAGTCGCCGGCCGATTCGCAGTCCGCGATGGCCGTCTTCAGCGTGACGTGCGCGGCCGTCTCGAGCCGCAGATCGCATTCGAGGCACTCTCTGACCTTCTCACCGACGAGGAGCTTGCCGAGATCCTGAAGGTTCGGCAGTCCGTCGAGGAACAGGATGCGCTCGATCAGACGATCCGCGTGCTTCATCTCGTCGATCGATTCCTGCTTCTCGTGATGCTCGAGCCGCCGCAACCCCCAGTTGCCGAACATCCGCGCGTGCAGGAAGTACTGGTTGATCGCGGTGAGCTCGTTCTTCAGCACCTCGTTGAGGTGCCGCAGGATCTTGGGATCGCCCTTCATTGCACATTGTCCTGGTCGCGACGGTCGCGCTCATGATCGGCGACGGACGCGAGCCGCGCAACCGCGGCGAGCCGCTCAGCAGGGCGCGGGCTCGGCCGCGCCGGACCACGCATGCGAGGACTCGGGCCGATCGCTCCGGCGTGCGGTGCGCAGGCATTCGTCCACCACATCGCGCGCCGTGGCCTCGCAGCGGCCGCAGCAGCCGGCAACCGGCAGCGAGCGCTGGACTTCGGGGAGCGAGCTCGCGCCGCGCTCGACGGCCTGGCGGATTTCCTTGTCCGTGATCCCGTGGCAGATGCAGACGTACATAGCGGGGAAGGGGGTGGCTCTTGGTTTCCTGCCGAGAGAATAACTACGAATAAGAATCATTGTCAATTACATCATTGTGAGTCGAAGAACGCCTTCACCGCAGCGAGACAAAAGGGCGGAACGAGCGTGGCGTGGTAATCCTGGAGCACGGCCAGGGATCCCCCGGTCGTCTGGACCGCGGCCTTCGCCGCCTCGAAGGCGAGCTTCATCGCGGCATAGGGATCGCCCGGCACGGCGGCGGAGTCGAGATCGAGAACCGTCACCGGCGCCGCGGGCGGATGAGCCGTCCAGTAGCTCTGCATGAGCTGGGTGTTGAAGTAGAACACGGTCGGATCGCCGTCGCCGGCGCACAGCAGCACGGGCGACGTGGGTGACCAGTCCCGCAGATCATTGGTCTTGAGGTCCTGCCGCAACGGGTTCGCGGGCGTGGCTGCCGGTAGACCGGTCGTCACCGTCGGAAAGCCTCCGTCGGGGTTCGCTTGCTCATCCTCGAGGTAAGCGAGCCGATAAGCATTGGTCACGAGCGGGCTCGCGCCGAAGCCGAGCGCAAAGATCGGTGCGAGGCTCGCGGGGCTGGTCGCCGGCGTGATCGAAGCGTACTGCGAGGCCGGCGGCGTGCCGCTGAACAGCGCGCTTTGCGGGAGCTCGCCCTGCGCGTAGAGACTGCTCACGGGCGTGGTGCTCGGCAAGAGCGTCGCAATGCTCGCCGCATACGGCGCCGTGAACATGTCGGTCGGCGCCGAGTAGAGATTGCCGTAAACGTTCTGATAACTCGCCGTGAGCAGCGCGACATTGACGACCGCGCTCGCATTCACCTCTCCGAGAAAGATCGCATCGCCGAATGCCTCGAGCGCGTAGGGCCCCGACATCGGCGCAGCGGCCGTGACGGTCATTCCCGCGGCTTGCATCGCTCGCTGCGTCGCCATTGCGACGAACCCTCCCTGCGAGTAGCCGGTGATGAACAGCTGATGGCCGTCCGTGACGCCGGGCGCCGAGGCGACAGGCAGAGCGCTGCGCGCGGCAGTAAGCGCGTCGATCATGTCCTGCGCCTGCTGCTGCGCGTCGAGATACGGATGGTAGGTCAGCGTCGAGATGTCGTATCCGGCGTAGTTCGGAGCGACGACGATGTAGCCGTGAGCCGCGAACACGGCCGCGAGGATCAGACCCTCGTCATCCCCGGCTGTGCCGATAGCGGCGATATCGAAATCGCGATCGGCCGAGGTGCCGTGGGCATAGAGCACGATCGGCCGCGGTCCGCTGCAGGCGGTGCCGGCGCCGCTCGGAACCATCAGCGCGCCGGAGGCCGTCGTGGGCTCTCCCTTGCCGCCGACCGTTCCGTACTCGAGGTCATAGACATCGACCGTGCAGCCGGCCGTGTAGTGGAGATCGAGGAGCTCCTTGCCGAGCGTGCTCCCCGTGAGCAAGCCGAGCAGATCGGCCGCGTCGTAGGAGGCGAGTTCCGCGGGCGGATTGCTGAGGAGCATCCCCTCCTCCGGATTGGAGCTCGAGCTCGGGCTCGAGCTCGGGCTAGGATTAGGGCTGGCCGGCGCCGCAGTCGGCGTGCTCGCCGATGGACTCTGACCGGTCCCGCCCGACCCGCTTCCTCCGCACGCCGCCAGGCAGAGGAGTGCCGCCGATAGGCCGCCGGCGAGCAGCAACCGCAACGCGAGTGACATGGCTTTCCCGAGCAGATGCGGCGATCACGAAGCCGCCGAGCCTCAACTCGCGGGAGCCAAGAAAGTTCACGGCGAATGCGCTGACCGCTGGCCGACTCGCCGCATGCGCGCCGCCGGCTAGCCGCACGCGAGCCGAGCATCCGGCCGCCCGCGCGCTCAGTGCCTTCGCATCCAGCGTCCGCCGCGCAGATGCCAGCCGTCGCGGGTATGTACCCAGTGGCGGGGCACCCAGTGGTAGCCGCGACGAGAAGCCGCCCAGTGCCCGGCGACCCATACGTAGCGGCCGCCGATCCAGTTCCAGTAGCCGCCCATCCAGAAGTAGCCCGGCGTCGGCACCGCACCGTAGACCTCTGCACGGGGCGGCGGCGGAGCCAGCGGCACCGCCGGACCGACATACAGGCCGCGGGGCGTGGGGAGGACGACACAAGCGCTGAGAGCGATCGAAAGCGCCGCCAGGACGACGAGACTGCAGGCGCGGACCGGCCGGATCATGAGCAACCTCTCCGGTTCTCGGACGACACGACGCGACGCGTCAGGTCTCGCCGAGGTGGGCGAGCAGCTCCGCCTCCTTGCCGGGATCCGCGGTCGCAGAGCTCGGCAAGATCTTGAATTTTAGCTTGAGTGCGTACGGTTCCGACACGTGATCCTGCATGGCCCGGATGATCTGGGCGTGGTACCCCAGCGCCTCATCCACGTTGCGCTGGCCGGTCACGATGTCGTCCGCAATGTTGAGCATGATCCGGTTTTGCGTCTCGCTGTTGCAGTGCGCCGAGAGCTCGCCCCGGGTACGGTCCACCACGAGGCTGCCGTCGTACGCGGCGAGCGCCGCGATCTTCGCGATCGGGACCCGATAGTTCACCGTCTGCTCGAGAAGATCCTCGTGCGGCAGCGGGAAGTTGTGCCTGACGCCCGTCCGGTACAGAACCATTCGCTTCCAGGGAGCATTGTCGAACCACGCGAGACGGCGTCCCGTGGCTTCCCTCGGCCTGCCGTAGTGGCCGATGAGCTCGCCGGCGAGCTTCCTTACGGCGAGCGGCCAGCCCGCGAGGTGCCGATGCACCCACTCCTCCGCCTCGGCGTGGTCTGTGCTCACATCCTTCGTCCTCTTCGAGCTCTCCCGGTGAGGCTGCCGGGCCATCCGAAGGACTATGTCGCAATTGCCCCGCGAGGATCAAGCGCGAGGCTCGACGCGGATCCCGTTGTCGATGTCCTGCACGCCGAAACAATGGTCCGTGATGTCCTCGATCGCCTGCCGCATCCAGGGCTCCGGCACGGCGCCGCGCAGCGTCACGGTCGCGCTGACCGCTTCGACGGTGACGTTGCGCAGGTCGAGGTCCGAACGACTCCCGAGGCGCTCGTGCAGCTCCTCCTTGATCCGCTCATCGGAGCGCGGGTAGCCGTGCTGCTTGCCCGCCCTCGTGCCCTGCGCCGCGCGTTGTGCGGCACCCTGCCCCGGCTGCTCGCCGGAGCCGCTCGAGCCCCCGCCGCCGTCAGGCGCTCCGGGCTCTTGCTCTCCGCGCGCTCCGTGCGCGCCCGGCGAGCGGTTGTAGCGGCCGGATAAGCCGTCCCGGTTGCCCTCGCCGCAGACATTTTGATCGGGGTGCACTCCCTGCCCGAATCCATACCGACCCATGTGGCCCTCCATTGCTCCGCTCACGGCCCGCGAGCGCCCGCGCGTTTTTCCGCGCCCGCGCTGGCATCAGCCCGCAGCAGCATGCCGCAGTCCCGCAGACCCTCAGCGGCCGGCGGTGCCCGCGGCGCCAGCTGCGCTGGCGCGCTGGTGACCCAGCGCCCACACGTACGCCGCGACCGCCGACACCTGGCGCGCCGAGAGCTGCGCTCCGCCCATCGCCGGCATCGGACTGCGGTACGCCTTCGGCTTCGGCACCCCGGTGCGGATCACTTTCGCGATCCCGGCCAGGCTGCCGTCGCTCCACAGGTGCTTGCGACCGGTGAGATCGGGGCCGAGCGGCGTGCCCCGGCCGTCCATGCCATGGCAGCCGGCACACGTGGCGGACGCCACCGCGCCGTGATAGACGCGGTCACCGAGCTCGACCATCTCCCGCGTCGTCCCTGGGGCGAGCGGCAAGCTCGCGGCCGAGCCGGCCTGGGGAGGGCTGCCCTCGGTGGGCCGCGCGGCGCCGACCGGCGCGGCGGGTGCGTCAATGTCGGTCGTGCCCGGGCAAGGCGCGACTCCCAGGGCACCGCTGCCAGCGTCGCTGCCGGCCCCGGCCGCCCCGCTGGCGGATCCCGCGGCGCCGCGATACACGATCCGGTAGATCCGCCCCTGCGCGTCGTCGGAGACGTAGAGCGCGCCCTCGGGTCCCACGGCGAGACCCGCTGGCCGGTGCGCCGCGGATCCCGGGCCTGCGTGCCCTCCCGCGAACCCGTCGGCAAAGATGACGCAGCCGCCGGACGGCTTGCCCGCATCCAGCGGCTGGAACACCAAGTCGTAGCCCTGCTGCGGGAACGGCGAGCGATTCCACGAGCCATGGAACGCGATGAAAGCGCCGCCGCGATAGCTCGCCGGGAACTGCCTGCCGGCGTAGATCACCAGGCCGTTCGGCGCCCAGTGGGCCGGGAAGGCCGCGATCGGGCCGAGCTTCTTCGCGCACCGGCCGACGGTCCTGCCGTTACCGCCGTACTCCGGCGCGAGGACCAGCTTGCCCTTACTGCCGTCGTAGTAGCAGTAGGGCCAGCCGTAATCGCCTCCCTTCGACACGCGCAGCAGCTCCTCGGCCGGCAGCTCGGCGCCCTGTTGCGGCGTGAAGCGTTTCGGCCAGTTCTGGCCGAGCTGGTCGCGGCCTTGCTGCATGGCGAACACCCCGTGTCCGCTGAGGTCGATCGTGATCGCGTCCGCGTTGCGAATGCCCGTCGCATAGCGCCCGGCAGGCGAGAACCGCTGGTGCAGGCGCGTCGCGCGGTAACGCCAGATGCCCCCGCGCGTCGCGAGCTGCGGGCAGGGCTCGAGTCCCGGCGATTCGAGCGTGCGGTTGCGCCTCTGACAGGAGTTGGTGGGCGTCGCGGAATCGATGTACATCCAGCCGTTCGCATCGATGGCGAACGGATGCATCGGGTGGTCGCCGCTGAGCGGCAGCCCCGAGAGGACGACCTGCGGATGTCCCGTCGGTACGATCGACCCGGGCGACATCTTGTAGCGCACGATCCGGTCATTGAGCTCCGCGTAGAGATAGCCGTCGTAGAGCGCGATCCCCGTGCCGCCGTGGCCGCCGCTCTGGACCGTCGCACCGAAGCGCTCGATGACATTGGCCTTGCCGTCGCCGTTCGTATCCTCGAGCGCCACCAGGAATCCGCCGGGCGGCGGCGGGGAGCCCGGATAGTACCGGCCGCTCCAGGTGTTGACGTAGACCACCCCGTCCGGCGCCACCGCCATGTGCCGCGCGTGGCCGATGTGATCGGCAAAGATGCTCGCGCAGAATCCGGCCGGCACCTGCAGGCCGGCGTCGTTCCGGCAAGCCTTCGCGCCGCTGCTGCTCTCGCTTGCCGCATGGCTCGCCATCGCGATCTTGGGGGGCGTCGCGCTGCTCGAGCCCGCTCCGGAGCCGCTCGCCCCGGCTCCGGAACCCCCGCCCGAGCACCCCGCCAGCGCGAGGGCGGTCAGCAGCGCCGCCTGCGCAATGAGCCCAGGGATCGAGACGGGATGTCGCATGGCACGTAACCTCGATACGGTGGAGATCGCCCACTACCGCAGACCTGGCGGCGCCGGGGGCGAACGATAGCATCCCCCTCGCCGAGGCAGGAACGCGCGACCCCTCCCGCGGCTGACCGACCCGCGCGGCCGGCCGAAGGGGCGGCTCGATCTGGCATACTCGGGCGCCTGCGGCCGGGCATGAACGGAGGGAGTGCGAGAGTGACGAAAGTTCCCGCGGGTGTCGGTCCGGACTGTCCCCAGGTCGTCGTCCTCGTGGGCGCCACGGGCGACCTCGCCAAGCGCAAGCTCCTGCCCGGTCTGTACCGCCTCGCCAGCAGCGGCTTCATTCCGGGATGTCGGATCGTCGGCGTCTCGCTGGACGATCTGACGCCCGAAGCGTTCCGCAAGCACGCGCGCGAGGCGCTACGGGAATTCTCGACGCACGACGTCGCCGACGACAAATGGCAGGCCTTCAGCGATGCGCTGGATTACGTGCCGCTCAAGGCCGGACCCAGCGCGGTGAAGGCCGCCGTCGAGCGCGCGGAGCAAGCCTTCCAGGGCGCGAGCCGCCGTCTGCATCACCTGAGCGTGCCGCCGAGCGCGGCGCTGTCGGCCATCCGGATGCTCGGCGAGGCGGGGCTGGTCGAGCGCTCGCGCATCATCATGGAGAAGCCCTTCGGCACCGATCTCGCGAGCGCCATCGAGCTCAACACCAAGCTCCACGAGGTGTTCGACGAGGCAAGCATCTTCCGCATCGATCACTTCCTCGGCAAGGAGCCGGCCCAGAACATTCTCGCCTTCCGCTTCGCGAACGGCCTGTTCGAGCCCATCTGGAACCGCAATTTCATCAGCCACGTGCAGATCGACGTGCCCGAGACCTTGAGCCTCGACGGGCGCGCGGCGTTCTACGAGGCGACCGGCGCGTACCGGGACATGGTGGTGACGCACCTGTTCCAGATCCTCGCCTTCGTGGCGATGGAGCCGCCGACCGCGCTCGAGCCCTGGCCGATCACCGACGAGAAGACGAAAGTCTTCCGCAGCATGCTGCCCATCCAGCCCACCGACGTGGTGCGCGGCCAGTACGACGGCTATCGCTCCCAGAAGGGCGTCGCCCCCGAATCGGATACGGAGACGTTCATCGCGCTGCGCTGCGCCATCGACAACTGGCGCTGGGCGGGCGTGCCGTTCTATCTGCGAACCGGCAAGCGCCTCGCGGAGGGCCAGCGGATCATCTCGATCGCCTTCCGCGAGCCCCCGAAGACCATGTTCCCGCCGGGCTCGGGGATCGGCGCGCAGGGTCCCGACCATCTGACCTTCGATCTCGCGGATTCCTCGAAGATGTCCCTGTCGTTCTACGGCAAGCGCCCCGGTCCGGGCATGCGGCTCGACAAGCTGAGCCTCAGGTTCGCGATGCACGACACGGGCTTCGAGGGGGACGTGCTGGAGGCGTACGAGCGGCTGATCCTCGACGCCATGCGCGGCGATCACACCCTCTTCACCACGGCCCAGGGCATCGAGCGGCTCTGGGAGCTCTCCGCGCCGCTGCTCGAGACACCGCCGCCCGTGCGGCTGTACGCGCCGAGCTCCTGGGGACCGAACGCCATTCATCAGCTCATCGCGCCGCATGCCTGGCGCCTGCCCTTCGAGCGGGCCTGGCGCGACCCGGACACCGCCGGCGCCTGACCGATCGCGCAAAACGACGCATAACGAGGGGAGAAGACCATGTGCGACGAGAGCGACTTCGATGAGATGCTGGAGCAGCAGGACAAGGCCCTGTCGCGCCGCAAATTCGGCGCGCTCACGGCGGCCGCGGGCCTCGTCACGCTGCTGCCGCCGGCCGCCGATGCGGTCACGGTGACGGGGACGGACGTGAACATCAAGACGCCCGACGGCACGGCGGATGCCTACTTCGTGCATCCGACCCGCGGCGCCCATCCCGGCATCCTGATGTGGCCCGACATCTTCGGCCTGCGGCCCGCTTTCAAACAGATGGCGCGGCGGCTCGCGCAATCCGGATACGCCGTGCTCGTGGTCAATCCGTTCTATCGGATCGAGCACGCGCCGACCTCCCCGCCGCATCCGGATTTCCGGGACCCGGCGACGCGCAAGCGGCTCACCGAGCTCATGACCTCGCTGACGCCGGAGAGGATCGCCACGGATGCGCACAGCTACGTGCCTTTTCTCGATCGCCAGCGCTCGGTCAGCAAGCGGCGCAAGATGGGGACCACCGGCTACTGCATGGGCGGCCCGTTCACGTTCCGCACGGCCGCCGCGTTCCCGGCCCGCATCGGTGCCGTGTGCACGTTCCACGGAGCGAACCTCGTGACCCAGGGCGCGGACAGCCCGCACCTGCTCATCCCGCGGACCCAAGCGCAGTACCTGATCTGCATCTCGGCGAGCGACGACGAGCATCAGCCGGAGGCGAAGACCGTCCTGCGCGAGACGTTCGCCAAGGCGCATCTGCACGCGCAGGTCGAGGTGTTCACGGGGACCAAGCACGGCTGGTGCGTGATCGACTCCGCCGTGTACGACCGCGCGCCGGCGCAGAAGGCCTGGAGCCAGCAGCTCGCGCTGCTGAAGCGCGCGCTCGCCTGAGGGATCCGGCGGCCGGGAGGGGATCCGCGGCCGCTTTCCTCACCGCCGGCGCCCGCGGCCCTCGATCAGGGCCTCGGGATGGCGGTCCAGGTAATTGGCGAGCGAGCGCACCGCCCGCGCGGCGTCTTTGATCTCCTGCAGCGAGCCCTCGAGCCCGCCCTGCGTGGCCGTGCCGCTCACGACCTGCCGCATCGCACGGGTCGTTCCGTCGAGGTCGTCGGCGGCCTTGCGAAGCGTCGCGATGAGCGCCGTCACCTGCGGTCCGGACTTCGCGGTCACGCGATGGATCTGCCGCATCGCCTGCGAGAGCTGCACGAGCGCGTCGCGCAGCCGGGGCGAGGAGACGAGCGTATCGAGGCGCCGCGTGATGTCGAGCGCGTTCTGGGCAATCTGCTCGATCGGCACCTTCTCGAGCCGGTTGGCGACGGAGCTGAGGCCGCCGCCCGGCGCGACCGGGATCTGCGGTAACCCGCCAACGACCGCCGGCGCGACGGCAGGAGCGCCCGGAACCATCTCGAGGCTCACTCGATAGCTCCCGACGAGCGGCGGGTCGCGCTCCAGACGCGCCCTGAGGCCTTTGCCGATCAGCGTCGCGATGGCCGCGCGCACGGCTGCAGCGTCGGGCCGATCGGAGCGCGTCTCGATGTGGAAGAGCTTGGGATAGATCGCAAGCGTCGTGGGCGCGGCGAGGTCGCCCATTCTCGGATCGTAGCTGAAGCCGACGTACCCTATCTCGCCCACCGTGAAGCCACGCAGCTCGACGGGATCGCCTTTTGCGAGCGTGCCCACGTCCCCCTTCAGAGAAACCTCGTAATAGAGCGGATGCGCCGCGACCGGGCTCACCGGCTTGCGCGCGAGGCCTTCGAAGTGCGTCGCCGCCTTGCCCGGGCCCGGCTGCAACACGAGGGTGGGGCCCGAGAGCAACGCGCCGAGCGAGCTCAGGTCGCTCAAGCTCGGATGCGCGCCGCGCAGCCAGAACCGCGTGCCCTGCCGCAGGAACCGGCGCGCGCTCGCGTCGATGGAGGCCGTGACCGTCACGGCATCTCCCGACTTGCTGAGCTCGACATCGGTCACCTTGCCGATCTGCGTCCCGCGATACTCGACCGCGGTGTTGTTCTTCTTGATGCCGTGCGCATCGCTGAACGTGATGGTGATGCGCTCCCCGCCGGAGACCAGGGCGCGAGCGCCGAGCCAGGCGACGACGATCAGCGTCGCGATGGGGATGGCCCAGATCCAGCCCGGCCACCACCCGCGGCGCACGCCCGCCTGGGCGCGCGGCGGCCGGCTCGACGAATCCCGGCGAGCGTCGGTTTCCCGGTCGCTCACCGCTGCTCGACTCCCGCGGCATCCCACAAGAGCCGTGGATCGAACGTGACCGAAGCCACCATGGTGAGGAACGTCATCAGCATGAACGCGGTGGCGCCCCAGCCCGCCGTGGCGGAGCCGAGCGCGCCGAAATCCAGGAGCGGGACGAAGAAGACGATCGTGAACGGGTCCGTCTTCGACCAGCGGCCGGTTTCGGCGACGAGACGCAGGATCTTGGTCTTGCCGACGAGATGGCGGCGCGAGCGGCGCCGCACCGACAGCACGCACCAGCCGATCGCGAAGATCTTGGAGATGGGAATGGCGATGCTCGTGCAGAAGATGAGCACGCCGAGCGGCCACAGCCCCGCCTGGAACAGATCGCGGATGCCAGTGAAGATCGTGTAGCCGACTTCAGTGCCGAGCCGGCTCGAGACGTTCATCGGATAGATGTTCGCCGGGAAGAACAGGATGAACGACGCCGCGAGCAGCGCCGCGGTATGCGTGAGCGCAGCGGGCTTGCGGGTGCGCAGCCGCGCCCCGCAGCGTGGGCACGGCAGCCCCTCCGCGGACGCCGGCTGCACCAGATCGCACGTCGTGCAGCCGATCGCCGGATCCCCCGGCGTGGCCTCGACCTCGCCGCCGATGGCGCGCCAGACCGTTCGCTTGTCGAGCGTCGCACGCGTCAGCATCGTGAGAAACGCGGCCGCGATGAAGCATTCTCCGCCGATGTCGACCGAGATGTGCGCCTGACTCACGTTGGCCAGCCGGTAATAGCCGACACAGGCCGCGAGCAGATAGACATCGATCATCGCCCATACGTCGAGCCACACGCTCCAGCGGAAAGCCGGGCCGAGCCAGCGCGGCCGGTATCCGAGCCGCAGCGCGCCGAGCACGGTCGAGAGCAGCCCGAATCGCAGGAAGGGCAGCACCACGACGAACAGGCCGCTGAGCCCCGCGAGGAACAGCCAGCCGCTGGACCAGAGCTGGACCACGCCCGCGGCGATCACGTTCTGCGAGCGCATGCCGAGCATGTCCACGCGCAGCAGCGGCAGCGTGTTCGCGGGGAACAGCAGCAGGAGCGTCGAGACGGAGCAGGCGAGCGAGGCCACGATGCTGCGGCCGCTGGTCTTCTCCAGATTGCCCCGACAACGAATGCAGACGGCTGTGCTGCGCGGGGGAAGCGGCGGAAGGTCCTCGAGCGACCCGCATTCCGGGCAGGCGATCGTCACTGGCTTGCCCCGCACTGTCTCCGGCTGCACGTCGTGCCTACACAACGCCGTGAACTTGGCCGAGTTCCGGCCAGGCAGGAGCGCGGGCGCGCGCGACGAGCCTTGCCTAGGGGCGCAGCTTCTTCGGCAGCGAAGCCGCCTCGGCCGGCGTGAGCCGCGCCATGTGCTTGACGATGACCGCTTGGTGCGCGCCGAGGCGATCGGTCACCACCAGCCGGAAGTCGATCGGGCTGCAGATCGTGTTGCTCGAGTCCCGGTCGGACACGACGGCCCACGGCGATTTGAGCAGCGGATAGGCGGTCGCGAGCTCGAGCCGGTAGACCCGGCGCGCCACCCGCACGTACATCGTGCGCGCGTCGGGTGTGACCTTCCACAATCCCTTCCACTGCTGCCGGAAGAAGCACGGCGCCGCGCCGGCATGCTCGGATCCGGCCTGCGCGGCCTGCGCGGATCCGTTGCGGCCGGCGTTGGAGCCCGCTGCCGCCGCGAATGCCGGCAGACCCGCGACGGCGAGGGCCGCCGCAAGCACGGGAAGGCCATGAGGAAAGTGCCACCGGAGTCTCATCTCGATGCCACGTTCTACTCGCGCGGTCTCGCCGTCAAGCGAGGCCGGCTCGAGCCCCGGGCTAGGCGCCGCGCGCGGTCCGAGCCGCGGCCCGCGTCCTCACTGGTGCCACGGCAGCGGCGGGTAGATCGCGAAGTCCTTCGGAACACCGAGCGCCTGCATGTCCTTGCGCCAGTCGGCCTCGGTCAAGCCGGTCTGCAGCTTGCCGCTGCGGGTATGCAGGATGAAATATTGCGTGCTCGGACCGCCCTTGAAATCGCGGTCGTCGGCGAACAAGGGCGTCCAGGGCGGCACCTTGCCGACAGCGCCCGTCACGACGTTCTGCCACACCGAGTAGGCCGCAACGGGGGCCACGACCGGCTGCTTGGCGCCGTGCTTCACGATCGCCGATTGAGTGCCCTCGTAGGGCTGGAGGTAGTAGCCGTTCGGCAGTACCACCACGGGCGTGTCCCGTGTCGTCGCGCACGAGCTCAATGCAACGACGAGCATCGCTGTGAGCGCAAGGAGTCCGACCGAACGAACGGATCGTGGATGCATTTCGAGAACCTCTCCTCAGCCCCTCGGCAGTGTGGGGGCTCTGTCGTTTGGCGCGGGGCCCTCGGTACCGCCGGCTCGCGCCGCCCTGCGGCCCAGGCCGGCTCGGTCCCCCGAGGGCGGAGCCGCAGCCGCCGTTGCGATCGTGGCACATCCCGCGGTCGGGTCGCAATTGACGAGGCCCCCATCATGGCTGCATTGACCGCAGATTCACGGCGAGGCGCCGCAGGGCCGCGGCCGTGGCGCGAGCGCCTAGAATGAGGAGCGCGCAACGATCGGCGCAGCAGGAGGGAGCCCCAGATGACCGAGCCCAAAATCACGCTTTACGGCCTGAAGCTGTCAGGCCATGTCCACCGCGTTGCGCTGCTCCTCGAGATGCTCGAGCTGCCCTACCGGT
>JBOHZT010000042.1:0-16174 GCA_050738535.1 Steroidobacteraceae bacterium | reverse complement strand
GCACGTGGTGGTAGGTGGCCCGTGAGTGATTCATCGAGCGAACGCAGTCGTTGTAGCACTCGAGGATCTCGGCATCGCTCATGCGCGCGATCTTCGGCCCGGGGGTCAGGCGCGTCGAGGCGATCGACTCGTCGGCGAACTCGATGTGCGCCGCCTCGCCTTCGCGGGTGACGCGTACCTCGTCCGGAGAGGCTACTCGGGGGCGTTTCTTCCGCATGGCAGGGGTCCGTGTCTTCGGTTCTTTCAATCTTTAACTTAAACTTTGCAGCTGGGCACGCGGACTGTGGGCGGGTCACGCTTCGCGAGCCGTCCACAGGGCCGCGAGGCCAACTACAGGTCTTTCTTCACTACAGGGACATACAGGAGGGAGCTGAAAATCATTGATGGCTTAGATAGTTGTGGACTCTGTGCAAGACAGTTAATGCGTAAATCCAAGACAGTTAATGCGTGTCGGCCCCGCCCGGAGGCAAGACAGTTAATGCGTGGATAACTCGGCTAATCCCCTGCGTTGTGCACAGCGACCTGTGTTCAGGAACGGCCGCCGTCGCTCGAAAGACTCGCGAGACGAAGCTGCGGAGCGATGTGCGTCGCGCTCGGCTTGAGGACCAATCCGTCCTCCTCTGCGGACGCCTTTGCCTTGGGATAGATCAGAGCTACTTTCTTGAGCTCGCGTACGAATGCTCGCTTGAAGTCCCGAAGTCCTTGGCCATCGGTGGCGTACCCGGCGCCGAACTGCAATTGCAGCGCCGCCCAGGGGATCACCCGCGGTTGGCGCAGGTAGCTCAAGCGGTACGTCAACCAGAAATAGATATCCAAGGCCAGCGGCGACTTCTTGAGGGCCCTCATCGCTCGCATGTCGATCGGAACGGGGCTTGTGCGGACTTCGTCGTAGAAGCGCTCCGAGAGCGTCACGGTGCTGTTGAACAGGCTCCGCTGGTCCGGTTGCTTCGGGTCCCACCAGAGCATGTGCCGATCGGCGATGCGAAAGCCGGCCTCTCCCGAGGCCTCGGCGTTGTCATACAGACAGCTGACGGACGTCGTGAACAGACGTCGCGACTGCTCTCGCAGGCGGGCGATGCTTCCCCATCGCCCGCCCGTAGGCACCATGTCGAGCTGGCGCATGAACTCGCTCATCGAGTCCCCGAGTACGAGCTCACGAGACTTGGCACGGACGACTTCGGTCGTCATCCAGGCGAGCATGAGCCGGGGAACGACGCCGTAGGGCAGCCCTACCCTGCTCGGCGCAATCATCACGAGCGTGAACGCCCCGTTGCGCCGCTCGAACTCGTTCGTCTCTGGCCGGCTGTGCGGCATCGTCGCCTGGACGAGCGCTCGGGCCATGTACCCGAGGGCGCCGGCATTCTTCGCGTCCTGCGCCTCGATCGCCAGGGCGTCCGTGATGAGCTTGTCGAGGTTCTGCGGTCTCATTCGCCTCCCCTGGGCTGGCCGCTGACGCCGGCGGTCGGTCGTATCTCCTACGACGCCGCTCGGGGCGCCTATACTCACAGCGCGAGCTTCTTCAGGCCCATGCGCTCGCGGCGCTCGTTGATCGCGCGGATGACGAGCTCCTTGATCGTGAGGTCTTCGTCGATCGCCATGCGCTTCAAGTCCCGGTAGGCGTCTCGGTTCACGCGGAAGGAGATCTGCACGGGGCTCTCGTCCTCGCTATCTTGCTCCCTCACACTTTCACCAGTTCGCGTGTGCGCTTGCTTGCTGGTGTCGCCCTGCTCCGCCTTCTCCGATCTCTTGCTCTGCGGAGCATTCACGGCCAGATTCGCCAGGGACACTTGCTTTCTCGCCATCGGTCACTCTCTCCGTCTGCCACGGTTCTGGGATCTCGCTAGAGCTCCGCCCTCGCCTTCGCGACGCTGCGGCTCAGCTTGGTGACTTCCGCCTCCGCGATCTCGTCTCCCATCTCGTGGCCGCCGAGCCCGGCCGGCAGGCCGCGCGAGTAGGCGATCCGGTCGCCGAGGGACCCGATGATGGGCAGCTGGTAGGCCGCTAGGATGGGCGCGATCTCGCGCGCCTCGACGAGCTGGGGCCGGAAGGCATTGAGCACGAAGCCGGCGGGGCGCTTGGCACCGTGCACTAGGTCGACGGTCTGTTGCAGCGTGACCAGGTCGGTCGCGGTCGCGCGGGTCGGGATGAGGATCAGGTCCATCGTCTTCAGGAGCCAGGCCACTTGGACACTCGAGTGCGGTGGCAAATCGAGAATCACATGCTCGATTTGCTCTTCGCGGGCGAGCTCGAGGGCTTGCTCGACGGTGTCGCGGCCGGGACAGGGGATCGCCAAGGGGCTGTTAAGGTCGGCAGGCCTGCGGCGCAGCCATTCGACGGCGGTGCCTTGCGGGTCTACATCGAGCAAGGCAGTGGGGGCCTTACGAGCGTAGGCAAGCGCCAGGTGCACGGCCACGGTCGTCTTGCCGGCTCCGCCCTTGTTCGAGAAGACGCATATCGTCGAGCTCGCGGTCATGAGCTACAAGGATAGCATGCACGCGAGCGTGTCATCGCGCTTGCTGGTATGCCTGTCGAATTCGGCGCCGAGCTCCTCGAGCCGAGCATCGACGTGCTGCCGGAGAGATACCGCGGCCGCGGGGCGGAGGACCCAGCGACCGCGGCGAACGGTTGCTCAGTCTTTCACTCGGTCGATCAGGGGGCCGATCTCATGGGCGTCGAGGCGGCGGATGCTCTTGCCGATGAGCTTGCGGGCGATTCGCACCACCTCCGGAAAGTAGGGGGCCGGCCGGACGGTGACAGCCTCAGGGTCGAGCGCAACCTGCAGGCAGGCCAGCACGGAATCGGCGGCCATGAGCCGGTCTCGCTCGACTTCGATCGCGTCGAAAGCCGGCCCGTAGAGATAGCTGCTGCCGTCGCCGGCGCTTTCTTCACCGCGCAGATCATCGGTCTCGACGTCCTCGTCGCTTGGCGGCGGGGGAGTGGGATCGGTACTTGGGGGTGGCCGGCTCGGGCGCGGCTCATTCGTCATAGACTGCGAAGTAGCCATGGTCATCTGCTCCTATCAGGTGGCTGTGGTCAGGCGCTCGGCGGTGTTTCCGCACCGTCGGGCGCCGCTTTTTTGGCGTTTCGTCTTCTGGCGATCGACAACATTACGCGCTTACACGCGAGCGTGTTTACACGCACGCGTGTAGAGTAGCATGCTACAATCAGCCATCGTCAAGAGAGGCTGTGTTTCCCAAGCGCTTTGGTTTTTGGTAACATTCGACGTGCCGACGATCTTGCGACTCGATGGCCTGCGGGTGGTGGTCTACCCGAGCGATCACACGCCCGAGCACGTGCACGTGCTCGGGCCCGATGTCGAGGCGGTCCTCGAGCTCAATTGTCCGGCGGGGCCGGTCACGCTTCGGGAATCCTTCGGGTTCTCGGCGCGTCGGCTGCGAGACCTGATGGCCGAGCTGGAAGCTCGTTTGCCAATGCTGTGCAGTGAGTGGGAGAGGATCCATGGCTCTGACTGAGGCGGACGTCCGACAGGCCGAGAAGCGGATGCGGGAGCGCTTGAATGAGCAGCCGCATGCCGTGTCCGCGCGCCACGACCGGCGCACGGCGCGCATCGTGGTGGGATTGAGCAACGGGCTCGAGCTCGGCGTGCCCGTCGATCTGGCACAGGGGCTCGCCGGCGCGAGGCCCTCCGACCTTGCCGAGATCGAGATCAGTCCGACTGGCCTCGGCCTGCACTGGCCGCGGCTCGATGCGGACCTGTATCTCCCGGGGATCCTGAACGGCGTGTTCGGCACGCGCCGCTGGATGGCGCGTGTGCTCGGCAGGGCTGGGGGGGAGGCCACGTCACCCGCTAAACAGGCTGCAGCGCGCGAAAATGGCCGGCTAGGTGGCCGGCCGCGGAAGCCGATCCACGCATGACGAGACGGGAAATACCCGCGAGCAACGTGAGCTTGACCAGGGACGGTTTCAATGGCGGGGTTTCATCACACTTTCCGACGTTCTGAAATAGTGGAAACGTTGTCGACAGGTCCGGACTGACGGGAGTACATCCACGATGGACGTTGAATCTCTCGAACGCGAGGCGCTGCAGCTTTCGGCCGAGGATCGTGCGCGGCTCGCGCGCGAGCTGCTCGATAGCCTCGATGAGCTCTCGCCCGATGAGCTCGATCGCTTGTGGTTCGAGGAGGCAGACCGCCGCGCTGCCCAGATCGACGCCGGCGAGGTCGAGCTGGTGTCGGCCGAAGAGGTCGATCAGAAGGCGAGGGCGCTGCTGCGATGAGCTACCGCTTCCACCCGGCGGCGGAAGCGGAACACCTCGAGCAGATCGCCTTCTACGAGTCGCAGCGCACGGGCCTCGGCGCTCGCTACCGCGAGCACTTCCTGCAGCTTATGCAGAGAGTTTGCGAGCATCCGACGCAATACCCCATCGAGCATCAGCCGGACATTCGCCGCGTGCGGCTGCGGCCGTTCCCTCTGACGGTCATCTATCGCGAACGGAATGCGGTGATTCAGGTGCTCGCGGTAGCGCACTACCGGCGTCGGCCGGGGTATTGGTTGGCACGTGTGCTTGAAAATGAGGGAATACGATCGTGAGCTATTGGGTAGTCGGTGCCATGTGGGGCGGTCACGAAGATCAACTCGAGGCCTTCGTACGACGCGGCTATTGGTTCCTGGGCTGGGACGATGCGGCCCAACCAGCGCAGGCGCGATTGCGCGATCAGATCGCGCCGAATCATCGCATCGCGATCAAAAGGATGCTGGAACAGGGGTCGTCCAATATTGAAATTCGAGCTCTTGGGGTCGTGAGAGAAATCGATCCGGAGGATCGACGGGTGTACATCCACTGGGCCGTTTCAGGCCTGCAGCGAGTGGTGCCAGCCCGTGGATGCTTCGCATCCATTCATGGTCCATTCAATCCGGACGATGAATGGACGCGGTTGGTTTTTCAGCTTTGAGGGGGATACGGAGGTAGCGGGTACCCCAGAGATCTCCGCTCCTGGGGCCTCTAATGCGGCCGCTCTCGTGGACCACCACCTTCAGCGGAAGCGCGGCCGCTCTGTGCGCGAGGAAAATCTAATAGCTCACTTTGAACGAGGGGGAGTCCTCCGGCCGAGGACTCCCGAGCGAGTGCCGCGGCCGCAAACGCGTCGCGTGACAACTGGGCGTCAGGTCGCAGCGCTCGATCGCCTCTGCAAGAGGTGCTCAATGAATCTATCCGCCGGTTTGGACCTGCGCTGCCCTAAGCGTTCGAGGTTCGTCACGGCGTCAAGAATTTTCTGTCTAGCGCTTACCTCAATATTCGCGTCGACGTATCTGTCGTTCTTCGAGTCCATGTGCTTGATCCGGTTCTTCAGCGTAAAGAGAATCTTGCGCCACGTCTTATCCTCACCCTCGGGATGCCCGAGCGCACAACTCATTGCCTTCACCATCCCAATCGCCGATTTGGCGGAATCGCTCTTTCCATCAATCAGCAGGAACTTCGACAAGAGCTCTTCAGCCACAGCAGCCAGATTGTATGCTGCGAAGTAGCGGCCATAATCGAGATGTTCGGACACGGCAGCGTCCAGCAGTTCCACCGCGATGTCGCGTTTGTCGTACGTTTTCATGCGCGCTGGGAGTTATCACATGAGGATCGATACTTCCAGTCGTGAGAGCGCGTTTCCCAGTGCTCGCTGATATCTCAATAGCGGACTTTGAACGTGGGCGAGTCCTCCGGCCTGCTCTTGCGCCGGTCGTAGAGGCGCGTGGTGGCAATGTTCGCGTGCCCGAGCCATTCCTGCACCTTGGCGATATCCGCTTCGTGCTCGAGGGCGTTGGTCGCCGCGGTCGCGCGCAGCGCGTGCGCACCGATCGTCACGCCGAGCTGCTTCGCGTAGGCGCGCACGAGCTTGTAAATCCCGTCACCCGATAACGCGCCGGCGAGCTCGCCGGCGCGGCCGTTTCGGAGGGGGCGGAGGAGGGGGCCCGACTTGTCCTCCGCGTGCCCGGAGGCCTCCAGGTAGTCGGCGAGCAGCCCCTGCGTGCCCGGGTGCAGTGGAATATTCCGCACCTTGCTGCCTTTCCCGTGCACCCGCAGGTGCGGCACGCCGCGGCGCAGGTGGATGTCGTGCACGGTGAGCTTGGAGAGCTCCTCGCGCCTGAGGCCGTGGTAGAGCAGCAGGGAGAGCAGGGCACGGTCGCGACGCGCTTTCAGGTCGTCGCCGGCGGGGAGCGTCAGGAGATGCCGGGCCTGTGCATCCCCGAGCGCCGGCGTCTTGCCTTCGTAGCTCTCGACCTTCGGCCGCCGCACGCCCTTCACCGGATTGTGCGTCACCGCGTTCGCCTCGGAAAGATACTCGAACAGGGAGGAGAGGGCGGCGAGCTTGCGCCGCACGGAGCTGCCGGCGAGCTTGCGGCGCTCGAGGTCCTTGCGCCAGGCGAGGACGTGCGCACGGGTCACGAGGCGAAGATCGTCCGGCGTCAAGATCCCGACGAACGTCATGAACTCCTCGAGGTCGTTGCGGTAGGCGCGTCTGGTGTTCTCGTTATCGATGTTGGCGAACCACTCCGTCGCCGGTGGCACTTGGGCGAGCTGGTGAAATTCGGGCGCCGTGAGCGTGCGCGAGTTCGGCGCCGGCGCGAGCGCCGAGCGCGGAGCGGGAAGGTTCGCGGTCTTGGAAGCCTCCGAGCTCATGGAGTCGCCCCCGAGGCCTTGCGACGGTACTTGTCGAGCAGCAGATCGACCGCCTCACGCAGCAGCTCGTCGCGATCGCGGCCGCTCTTCTGCTCGAGCTTCGCGAAGGCTTCCGCGTGGCGCGGATCGAGTTGCAGTGTCGGCTCGACGTGGTAGTCCTTGAGCCATTGATGCAATGCGCGATCGCCACCGGAGAGATGGTGGTGGACTTCGCGTTTGGCGAGGCGGTCGTAGTTCAGGTAATCGAGGCAGGCGTTCGCCAGCGCGGTGTCGAGCGCGCGGAGCTCCGTGAGATCGAAGGGGTAATCCGAGCCGTTGTAGACGCCGGCGAGAAAGCGCACCAGGCGCCCGGCCTGGCCCGTGGTCGGATGCTCGCGAATCGCCGTCTCGATGGTCTCGAGCGCACCTCGGGCGCCCTCCATGACGGTCTCCACGCCGTGCTCGAGGGCCTCCGTACGGGCGAGCTTCTTCCCGGTGACGATCTCTTCCCAGGCCTTATCGAGCTCGCGCACTTGCACCTCGTTGGCGACCTGCAGGGTGACTTCGATCTTCTTCGGCCGCGGCGGTGTATTCATCTGGGCCATCCAAAAATCTGCGTGCCCGGAGGGACGACACCTGAACCCAGCCCTTTCAGGGCCTCCAGCGTCTTGCGGCCGTCGATACCGATGTTCTCCGGGGCGCACAGGACCCTCCACCCGGTCGTCGAGGTCCACCCCCATGCGCTGTTCCCAGAGAGCGGCAGATGCAGATAGGCGCGTTGGAACCGTGAGGCGCCCAGCGACTCGTTGAGCTCAGCATTCAGTCGATCGATCGTCAGGAAGGGCGCGAAAACGTAAGTCGACGCCACGGCGCCAATCAGGGGGAGCGATCCGACCAAGAGCAGAGACAGCGTCTCGTAAGGCTGCACCGCGTAGATATCCGCCCTCTTACGCTTCTCCTCGACGCGCCGACAGATCGCCGGCAGAGCTTCGGCGGGTACGCAGGTGGGTACTATCGCGTGCGGATCCCTTCTTGCACGCCGCTCTTCCTGGCCGCGGGCGGGACTGCCTTGGTGTGGGGATTCGTCGGGGTGGATCTCCGTTACTTCGAAGACCTCGAGGGAGCCATCCTCGTATCGCACGCGAACGTCCGGAGCGGGTGGCTCGAGGCACTCAACGGAAATCATCGGCCGTCCGAGCCTCGCCAGTAGCCGGAGGACGCAGGCTCGTTCCTTCAGTGGTTTGCTCACGATCTTGGTCCTCCTGGCTCGTCGACTAAATACACCCAGACAGTTGGCTGAGAGGTCTAAGGCGCCGATCTACGGTATCTGGGAAACCGGATCGAGGATTCGAATCCACTCACCGTCCACAGATTCTATTCCCGATAAAATATATTATCAAGATCTGGTGCGTCGATGCCAGGGAAGGCAACCCGCCTGGCTACGGAATATCGAGGGTTCTATGGAAGTCGGGCGGAGTCCACAGCGACACTCTCGCTGGCCTGCAGGACAAGGCCGCAAGAGACACTCTTACGGTCTCTGTATAGCTCTTCTTCGCCGCATCGTTCCCCTGGTCATCGAGAAGGTTCACGGCGATCTGATGCGCCGGCTCCCCGGGCCGGTCGAGCTTGCGGCAGCGGCCCCAGCGGATGGAGAAATGATGATTGGGGTGGGTACCCCTATAGATCACGGTGATGATGAGCTGATCGCGATTCGGGTCGTAGCGCACAGACCCAAAGTTGTCCGCCATCGCGGCGGTAGCGCTTGCCATCGCGACTGCAACTGCAATCAGCACGAAGGCGCGAAGGCCTTCCAGCCGCGCCGCCCAGGCTTTATCGCTACTAGCCCACATCCTCGACCTTCTGGCATTGTGTAACGCGTCGTCTACCTGCCGCAGGATGAGAAGTTTAGTCGCCGTGGGCGGGAAATCGCAAAATGGGCCTTCCCGGTGCACGGCCCGAACGGGTGGTGTCAGGTTGGGCATTCACGCACGTGCCCATTCCACAGCCGCCAACCATAGTGCCGTCCCCTGCACCCGCGTACGAGACAATTCCTCCCTGAGTTCCGGGTCATTGATTGACTCGTACTCCGTTGACCACAGCGTGGAGCTACGCCGCCTATTCATCGGCGCGGGCCTGTAGTCATTCAAGCGGCAGATATCGTCTGCTGCACCTGCCACTCGTCGTTCGGATCGCGCAGACCCTTATATGCCAGAAGCAGTGCCATTCGTCAGTACGTATGTGATATAGGTCCCGTTTACTTCGCCGGGCGCGCCCATACCACTTTCGGCAGTGTAAGTCTGTACCGAAACGTTAGCATTGATAAGCCCGTCGTCCAATAGGGTCTCAACTGCAGCCGAACAATCCGACGAGGATTTCGATGGGGCACCGGAGCTAGCATCATAAACTTGCACGGTATAGCCGGTCGATGTCTCCACACATTGGAGAACAACCACCTCGGTCGGATTCGCGGCTTTCGCGTTTGGAACGCGAGCAGCCCACAGGACCAATGTGGACAACGACGCCACAGCAACACCACTAATCAACCGAAGGTTACTACGCTTCATTTGATTGCTTCCAATTCAGTCTGAAGCGTTTAGAGTAGCGCGGCAATGTGCGCTCTGACTGAAGAGGAGAAAGAAAAATAATAATGCAGAACTTCATATCCATCTTTCTTTACTGCCAAACCGTCAGTCCTTTGTCCGCGGACCTGCCAGCACCAAAGCGTTCGGGCATTGTTTCACAACGTGCAACTCTCGCGCGGTCAGCAACAGAGCAGTTCTAGCGGCCCATGCGCCATCCTCTGACGGGTCTCCTAATGAATTAGCACCGCTGTGGGTGCCCGGTAAAGGATTAAAGATTGCAAGAGTTGAAGCGTAGGTATGACCCTGTTACGGTCCCCCGGCGGCCACCTCAAACTCCCCCACCCGTGGCCGGGTCAAAATCCCCCACCTGTCAGCGGCGGGACGTGCGGATGATTACGCGCGGTGAGCGGCCTTGGCAAGGCGAGCGGCAGCTTCTTTCAGCCGCCAGCTCTTGCCCTCGAACTTTAGTAGATGCCCGTGATGCATGAGCCGATCGAGCAGCGGGGTGACGACGACGACATCGCCAAGGAGCTTGGCCCAGTCCTCGATGGGCCGGTTCGAGCTGATCAGGGTGGATTGCCTCTCGTAGCGGCTCATGAGCACGTCGGCGAGCTCGTCGCCGGCGCCGGAGGGGAGCTTTCTGAGGAACAGGTCATCGATGACCAGCAGGTCAGCGGTCTTGAGCAGCGCACGGTATTTGCGGATCTCGCCGAGCTCACGTGCCTGGTGGATGTCGTCGATCAGCACGTGTGCTTCGCGGTAGATCACCTTGTACCCGCGCTGCACGGCGAGCTGCGCGAGGGCCTTTCCGATGTGGCTTTTCCCGAGCCCGGGTGCACCGATCAGCAGCGCGTCCTCGCGCGCGTCGATGAACTTCAGGGTGGCGAGCTCGAGGATGTCGCGCCGGGGGACCTTGGGGTTGTAGGTGAAGTCGAAGTCTTTCAGGTCCTTGCGCTCGGACAGCCCGGAGAGCAAGAAGCGACGATCGAGCAGACGGGATCGGCGCCGGTCCAGCTCATCCTGCACCAGGGCGGAGAAGGCCTCGATAAAATCCATCTGCTGCTGTGCCACCTGCAGCGCGCGGGTCTGCAGCGTCGCGGTCATGCCCGAGAGGCGCAAAGCGCGCAGCGAGCGTTCCAGTTCGGTGATCGACATGGGCATCATGTGCTCTCCAGTGGGGTGTGAGATTTAAGGATCGTTGGCGGGGCGCGTGGCGTGCTGCTCGAAGAAGTCGCGGTATTCCTCGATGGCGCGGATGTGAGTGCCGCTCTGCTGCAGCGTGGGCTGCTCGGCGGCAGCGGCCGCGTGCTGCGCGGTGTAGTGTTCGAGCACGTGCTTGAGGGCCTGGTAGGAAGGCTGGCTCAGGGTGAGCACCCGCTCGCAAGCCTTCTCGATGTCCTCGCGCCGGTGGTGGCGGGGCAGATTAGCCATGCCGTAGATCGCCTTCTGCCCGGGCCGGCCTAGGTGGGCGAAGATCTCCTGGGCCAGCTTCGCGCTGTACGGGCCGATCTTGCGGGCTTTGCCCAGGAGCCGAGCGGTCTCGCGCGAGGGGTTGAAGATGCGGTCGGCGGGCAGCAGCTCGAAGTGGCCGGGCTCGCTGGAGCGGGGATGGCGGCGCAGCAACGCTCCGGCGGCATCCAGGATCTCGATGTCGTGATCGTAGATGCGCACGGTCACGGCGCTGTAGGGCGCCGCCGGGGTGGCCGCGTAGTAGGACCGCAGCACCTGTACCAGGCCGGAGTCATCGACGGTGCGCGATTCCTGCTTGAAGTAGCGGAAGCGTTCGGCCGGCAACGGCCGCAGAGCGGGCTTCTCCTCGGCGAACATCGCCAGCACCTGGCGCTTCTTGCGCCCGTGGATGCGCGGGGCCGCCCAGCGCTCCTCCCAGTGCGCCAGCCACTCGTTCTGCTGCTCGATGGACTCGAACTTGCGGCCCTTGAGCGCGGTGGACTGGGTATGTTGGATCGCCGACTCGACCGTACCCTTGCGATTGGGGTCCACCACGCGCGCGGCGTCGGCCACCGCGCTGTAGTGCGCGAGCATCGCGGCATACACCGGGTTGTACTGCGGCTCGTACAGGTCCGGGCGGATCACGCCTTGCTTGAGATTGTCGAGCACGACGTACTGGACCGAGCCCCCGAAGGTCCTGAACGCCTCCTCGTGCAGTCGCGCCCAGCTCTCCTGGTCGGCCTTCCAGGCCACCTTGCGGAAGCTCTTGCCCGAGTACTTCAGCGTCATCACGAACAGCCACGGCCGGCGGTACTTGCCGCTGGGCAGCCGTGTGAGGGCGCCCTGGCCGTAGTCGACCTGCGCCTCCTCCCCCGCGGGCGACTCCAGAACATCGAAGCGCTCCGGCTCGCGTGCCTTGAGCCCGCGCACGAAGCGCTTGACCGAGTTGTACCGGTGCGCGAAGCCCCGCTGCTCGACCAGATCCTGGTAGATGGCCTGCGCGTTGCGACCCAGGGTCACCTGCCCCTCGATCCACTCCCGGTACCCCTCACAGGCCGAGGTGGCGAGCTTCGGTATCCGAGCCGGTGGCCGGGGTGGGGGATTTTCACCCCCATCGGCCTGCGTTATCCCGGCATCAAAGCCGGTGGCCACCCCGGGGGAATTTGCCTCGCTCGTGTAGCGGCGGATGGTCTTGCGGTCCACCCCCGTCACCCGTGCGATCTCCCGCTGGCCCGTGCCCGCCCGCAGGAGCGTGTCAATCGTGATCCGTACATGCGGCTTCAAGACGTTCAACTCCTCGCCCCCTTCGTGCAAAAGGGGCTCAGCGTAACGTCCCGCCGCAGCTCGGCCCGGCGCCGACCGGCGCCAGTTCACAGCCTCAGGGGTGGGGGATTTTCAGGTGGCCACAGGTGGAGGAGTTTGGGTGGCCGCCGGGGGGTCAAGGCGCTGTGGTTGATGCAGGGAGGTACTGACGTGGATGCCAAGTCGATTTCACAGCTATATTTCGAGTCACTACGAAATTCGCCGGGTTCCACTGGGAAGACCCAGGATATCCTGGTCGCGATCAACTTCCGCGTTCCGTTCGAGTTTCGCCAGCGCCTGAAGCTTTCCGCAACAATCCGCGGTGTCACCATGACGGAATTGATCACCGCAGCTTGCCAACACTACCTCGAGGACTGGGATGAACAGGCAGCAGGAGGCTAGAAGCCCTACATTCCATGCGCGACCACCACCGCTTCTCCATGTGGTCCGCGCGTGAGGTGTGGCGGGTCATCCGTCATCACGCACACGTGCGCGTCGTGCAGATCGTTCCGATGCGGGAAGCAGGGCGTAATCCGCGAGAGCACCTCCTGCACCTGGTCCGTAGTCAGTCCCGGGATGCTCCGGTCCGGGGGGCGCGGCATGAACGCGTTGAGCCCGAGCAGGATCATGAGCGGGATCGCGATCGCCAGCCCGAGCGTCCAGCGCAGAGCGATCTTTCCGGTGAGTCGGTGCGTGACGCGCTCGACTTCGCCGGCGAGCTTGGCGATCCGTCCCTCGAGGCCGGCCGCGATCTCGGCGCCAAACGCGCGCGCAATCTCACGCCCCGCTGCCTTGGAATTCTCCGCCACGTGCATCTGCCAGTTGCGGCGTAGCTCCTCCTGCGTCGCGCGCATCGCCTCGCCCGCTTGCCGAGCCTGGTTCAGCAGCTCTCGCAACTCGCGTCGTGTCTGGGCGAGCGCTTCATTGGCCTCCTTGCTCGCCAGGCGCTGGGTCGCCATCACCTCGCCCAGCTGATCTTCGAACGCCTTGAACAGCTCCTTGGCAACGCCGGCGATCTCGGCGGCCTGGTCGATGTCCTGTTCTTTCATGCCTGCCTCCCCCGCGTCTCCCTCGGCAGTCGCGCCCGTCAGAGCTCGGGTCCGTGATCCCGCTCGAGTCGTAGCCGGTACACGCGCTGCTGCTCTTTCACGAGCTCCAGTTGCCGCTCGAGCGCTTGATACTGCTCGAGTGCGCGCCGGCGCTGCAATGCTTCCCGCGCCGGCCGCTCGGTCTCACGCTCGTGGGCGAGGCGCTGCGCCGCCTCCTCCACCCGCTGCCGGAACCGCTCCGCCGGCGTGAGGCGCTGCGAGCTCGTCGGCGCCGAGGCCTCCGCCGCCAGCTCCAGGCCATGCGCAGCACTTCGCTCGAAGCCAGGGCTTCGATCCAGATAATCATGCGCGAGCGCCTTCGGCCGTGCCCGCGAGAGCACGGCTTTGAAGTCCCCGCGAAAGTCGTCTTGTCCATAGAACACGGCAGCGCTCTCTCGATGCCGGGAGAGCGCGACATACGTCGAGTGCCGATCGAAGTGCGAGGTGGCGAGCACGAAGGTGTGATCGACGGTGGTGCCCTGCGCCTTGTACACCGTTGCGGCATACCCGTGATCGAGATGCGCATAGAAGCGGGTGTCGACCGCCACGCGCCGCTCACCCTCTCCGTCCAACCGGACCTGCAACACGCCGCCCCGCAGGGCCTCGACGGTGCCGAGGGAGCCATTCTTGACCCCGAGGCTCCGTTCGTTGCGCAGGAAGTACAGCCGGTCGCCGGCGGCGAACTCGCGCGCACCGCGCTCGGTCTCGATCACCTCCCCTTTCCCGAGCTCCCCGGCGGCCGCGCGCAGCTCCCGGGCACGCGCATTGAGCGCCTGCACATCATCCCGGGTGTACGCGAGCATGAGACGGGACTCGCTCGGGCGCTCCTGCCCTGCCCGCTGCCAGGCCGCCAGCATCGCCTCCCGCGCGGCCTCCCGGGTCGGCGAAGCCTCGATGTGCTGCGCGCGCTCATAGGCGGTCAAGGCCTCCCGCGTGCGCCCGTGAGCAAGCTGCTGCGTCGCCTCCTTCTGCCAGGCGACCTTCTGCCGGCGCACTTCGCTGAGCTCGGTCATCCCGGCTTGGCTGGCCAACCCCCGGAACGGTGCGCCGGCCTCGATCGCCTGCAGCTGCTCGGGATCGCCGACGAGCACGACCTTGGCGTGGGCAGCCTCCGCCCGCTCGAGGACGCCGGCGAGCTGCCGAGTGCCAACGAGCCCGGCCTCATCGATCACGAGCACGTCGCGGTGCGTCAACGGCTCGCGCCCGCCTCTCCACGCAAGCTCGAGACTCGCCAGCGTCCGGGAGGTAATGCCGCTTGCGTGCTCCAGGTTCTCCGCCGCGATCCCGGAGAGCGCCCCACCCTTCACGGTGAGCCCCTGCGCCTCCCAGGCGCGCCGCGCCGCCCCCAGCATCGTGCTCTTGCCGGCGCCGGCAACGCCGACCACGACGACGAGATCAGCGCCGGCCGTCACGTGCTCGAAGGCCTCGCGCTGCTGAGCTGAGAGCCGCCCCTCGACGAGCTCCTGCTCGCGATGCGCGGCGGACACGAGGTGCTCCCGAGCGCTTGCGAGCCGCGTGCCCCGCTCGAGGAGCTTCCGCTCGAGGTCGAGCATCTCGCGGGTCGTGTACCGCATCGCGCCCTGCTCATCGCGCCCGAGGGCGACGAGCTCCTCGGAAGTGGTGACCTTCAGGAACACCGCCTGGAACTGCTCGGCCCCGTCCGTGCGGGTGTGCAGGTACTTCGCGATATCCCGCTCGGTGAACGTCGCTTGGCTGTGGGTGATGGCCTTGAGGGCAATACCGGGGTTATCGCGCAGGCGCTCCCCGTTCTCGGCGGCGATGGCTTGGGCCTCGGCCACCCGCTCGGAGAGATTGCGGGGGAGAGCCGGCTCCTGCTGCCGCTCGAGGGAGAGGCCGATCTTCCGGCCCGGCACGAGGTCGATGTGCTGCGCCTCGAGGGTGCGGTGATCGATGCGTAGGTCGAGCCCGGCGCGCACGAGGTGCTCGTTGGCAATCTCCGCCCACTGAGATCGCCACGCTAGGAGCTCCGTCTTCGCATTCCAGTCCCGGCGCTTCCAGCCGAACCCGGTCTCGGTGAGCGTGCGGGTCGTGAGCAGCAGGTGCGCGTGCGGGTTCTCGAGATTGTCCCGGTGGATCGCGAAGTCCCCGACCATGCCCTGCGAGACAAACGTGCGCGTCACGAAATCGCGCATCAGCTCGACCTGCTGGTCCTTCGAGAGCTCGACGGGCAGGGCGATCTCGATCTCACGGGCAACCTGGGCGTCCTTACGTCGCTCGACGCGCTCGACGGTGTTCCACAAGACGGCGCGGTCGTGCACCCAGGCGGCGGCGCCCTCGGGCGCAATGATCTCGGTGTGCTCGACGCCGGGCTTGTCGGTGTAGTCGAAGAGATGGCCCGTGCGCTCGTCCGTGATCGCGGTGCCGGAGCGATAGGCGGCAGCCCCGACGGAGGAGCGTCCCTCGGAGCGTTTCACCATCTTGGCGTGCAGGTGGTAGATCGCCACGGGAGTCTCGGCCTCGATCTGCTCTGCGATGCACCGAATCAATCAGCCGGCGCCGGGGCGCGGACTCTGGCGGCCCCCGAGGGCCGCTCCCATCTTACGTCGCGTAGCGACGTATAAGTGCGCAGTACGCTCCCAGCGCCGCAGGCACTACCCTACGCCCAAGCTCGGCGGTACGCTAGAGATTGGCACCCCGCCCTCCCCTGCTGCGCTGCGCCACGCAATCCGCAGGCGGGTCGTCAGGGTGAGAGCTCGCCGCTGGCCACCCTGGCACCCACGCCGATCCGGCGACATCATCACGGGCAGCTCACGGGGAGGTCCGATCATGCTCAAGCTCGACGAACGCATCTCCACCCTCGAGAGCCGGCTCAAGCAGCTCAAGGCCCGCCAGCAGCAGGTCGAGACCCGTCGACGAGCCATCCAATCCCGCCAAGCTCGCAAGGCCGACACGCGCCGCAAGATCCTCCTCGGGGCGATCGTCCTCGAGCGCGTCGCACAGGGTCAGCTCACGAAGGACGAGCTCCACGCCTGGCTCGATGCCGCGCTCACCCGCGCGGAGGATCGGGCGCTGTTCGAGCTGCCGGGCCGGTGACGCAATGGCCGGCGGCAGCGAGCCCGCCGGCTACCGTCCGCTCGGACGAGAACCTCCGCCTTGCCCGCTCTGCAAGAGATGCACGACGT
>JBOHZT010000041.1:0-16208 GCA_050738535.1 Steroidobacteraceae bacterium | reverse complement strand
CCGTTGCTCGGGGGCGAGATTCCCTCGCCGCTCGCACCGCCTTCCGGCTGCGTATTCCGCACTCGCTGTCCGATTGCGGTGGCTCGGTGTGCGCATGAGCGTCCCGCGCTCCGGCAGGTGGGCGAGAGTCTCGTCGCCTGTCACCTCGCGAAGTAGCGCGAGCGTCCCTCAGCCTTTCCCCGTAGCGCAAAAATATTAGTCATATTGCGATCGTCGGCGCACCGAGCCGCGAACGCATCTGCGGCCCGGCGGAACGCCGGAGACTCTTTACGCTCTAACTGCGGGTATCCGAAGCTGCTCGCCAGAGGGCGTGTGGCGCTGCGTGCACGGCTGAGACGCAGTTGGCGGTGCACCGGATGGCTTTTCGGTGTAATGGCTCGAGGACATGCCTCGGGCGCGGAGCTTCACCTCGAGAGGATCCAAGAGAAATGAAACGGGTCAACTATTTCGTCGCCGCAGCCGCGGGTTGCACGGCTTTCCTCGCCAGCGTCGCCTTCGCCGGCAGCAACAGCAATGCGCCGCATGCGAACGACACGCAGATCACGCATCGAGTGATGGGCAAGCTCTCGGTGGATGATCCCGAAGTCGCGAGGCTCATTCAGGTATCGACCGAGAATGGTATCGTGACTTTGAAAGGACTCGTCTATAATGGCGAGGACGAGGCCAAGGTCCTCAGAGACACGCGAAGCGTCGAGGGCGTGGTCAAGGTCGAGAACCGGCTCTCCATCCAGCAGTGACGTGGTAGCGGCCGCCGGGCGGTGGCAGACCGTCCGGCGGCGGCATTGTGCGCGGAGCGCCCCAGCGCCGCGCTTGTGATTACACTCGGAAGGATGCGCTCCACTCCCGCCCGCCGAGTACTCGCCGCCAGGACACTCGTCGCCGGCGCGGCTCTCCTCTCGCTTTCCTGGGCTGTCATCGCCGCCGCGCCCCCCCGGAGCACCGGCGCGCCGGAGGCCGCACGGATCGAAGGCAGCCTCACCATCACCGTCATCGGTCCCCGTGTGAAGCACTGGGGCGTTCCCCGCGCTGAGGCGGTGTTCGTACCCGCTTCGGACACGAGCGTGTATGCAGCCCGCATTCGCAGCGCACCGACGGCACGCGCGCTGTGCGCAGCGCTCGACGCCTCGAAGGGCAAGGACGAGCGCATCGCGACCGCACCCATCGACGGCGACGGCAATCTCGAGCACCGCTCCGGCGATCAGGAGCTGATGACGTTCGCCATGAGCATTCCCGTCGGCATCCACAGCACCCAGGGCATCCACGGCACCCACGGCGCTCGCGGCACGCTGCACATCTGTGCAGCGCCCTTCGTGGCGATGATGAGCAACGGCGCCTATCCGCGGGAGAGCTTCTACCAGGTGAGCTCCGGACACACGCTCTTCTTGCCCGCCGAACGCCTGATCGTGAGTCCCGGGAAACCCCTGCCCGTACACCTCAGCGCGGACGTGGACGCTTCTCGCTGGTGAGGACTTCCGCTGTCCGCCGGCGGCGCCCGTGCAGGTTCGAGTCGCGGGTGCAGATCCGGGCCAGCGCCGCACTCATTCCTTCGTCTTGAGGCTCGCGGCGTTCGCGTCGATGAAGGATTTGATTTCGTCGGCCATGGCAAGCAGGCGCAGCCACTGCTCCTTGTAGAGCGTCACCGGGAAGCGGCCCATCCCGTAGACCGACAGCGCACCCTTCTCGCTCACCTTCATCGCGAGCTTGCTGCGATTCGGGCTTTTCAGACTCTCGTTCTCCGCGCGCAGGCGCTCGATCTCGGCTTTGAGATCCTCGGACACGGCTCACCCCCAGTGGCTTGAGAAAGGTTCGCAGGAGGACATTATACGGGAGCGGCATACTCGTCCCCAGTTGCCGGTTGCCGACCGGGCCGCGCGCCGCAGAGCGGCTACTTCGCCGCCGCGGCGATCTCGAGAGTTACCTTGTGAACGGCGTTGCGGGCGCCGTCGAGCGGCTGAGTCTGCCCGCGCGCGTCGGTGGCGCGGCACTGGAGCTCGACTTGCGTCGCGCCTTCGGGAATCCGCGGCCGCCAGTCGAAGCGAAAGCGCTGCCAGGAGCGCTCGTGCCGCGGCGCGAGCGTCGCAGCGCTCCACACGCGTCCGCCATCGACGCTCACCTCGACATGGGCGATCCCCGCATCCCCCCACGCCCAGCCCCACACCTCGAGGCTCTCCGGCAGCGCCGCGCGTGTCAAAGCGGTTCCCGGCGCCGGGGAAACGATCACGGACTCCGGCGCGATGTTCCAGACCGGACGCGTGACGCGATCGGCGCCCTCGCCGCTCACCACGTCGTTATAGAAGGTCGTCGTGAAGGGACCGACAGCCCGCTCCTGCGCGAGCTCGAGGTGGTATAGCCACTTCACCGAGTTGGTGCCGTAGTAGCCCGGCACGGCGAGGCGCGCCGGGAATCCATGCTCCGGCGTGAGCGGCTCCCCGTTCATCTCGAAGGCAATGAGCACGCCGCCCGCCGCGACGCGCTCGAGCGGCAGGTCCTTGAGGTAGGGGCCGCTCGGCACGCCGAGGAACTCCCCGCGATCGAGGCCGTAGGACCACACGAAGCGCGCCTGAGGCTCGACGCCCGCGGCATCGAGCACCGTCCGCAAGTCGACACCGCGCCAGGTCACATTGCCGACGAGGCGCGCCGGGACGGTGGGCGTCGCCGGATTGCCGGCGCACTCGACACAGGCTTCGAGTGTCTCCTGCGGCATCGCCTCCAGTTCCGCGAGGTGCAGCTCGATCGGCCGTCTCACGAGCCCGCCGATGGTGAGCGACCAGCCGTCTGGATCGATCTGGGGCACGCCGAGGTGTGCGAGCACGAACAAGTCGCGCACGGGCGTCGTCTCGGCCGTGAGACCCTGCGGCTCGAGCGGAAAGCTGAGATGGGTCTGCGCAGGCTCGAGGATGGGCCACTCCGCCGGCTGCGGCTCCTCGTGCACTGCTCGGGGCTTCTGTGTCACTCGCGCTCCCCGGATGGACCTGCACTGGATCATAGCCGAGACACCACGCAGGGGCACCCACGACGGCCTCTCGATGCGCAGCGGCACCGTTGCCGCACCGCGCTCCCAGGTGATACTCTCATAAGACATTCGGGCTCTTGCGTGACCCCGATGCCGACAATCTCGCATACCGCACTTCCATCCGAGCCGCAGCTGCGCGTCAAAGCGCTCGAGTCGCTCCTCATCGAGAAGGGGCTCATCGATCCGGGCGCGATCGACGAACTCGTCGATCTCTACGAGCGACGGATCGGCCCTCGAAACGGCGCCAAGGTCGTCGCACGCGCGTGGGTGGATCCGCGCTACAAGGCGCGGCTCCTCGAGAACGGCTCGAGCGCCATCGCGGAACTCGGCTTCAAAGGCCTGCAGGGCGAGGACATGCGGGTGCTCGAGAACACGCCCGCGGTCCACAACGTCGTCGTGTGCACCCTGTGCTCCTGCTACCCGTGGCCGACGCTCGGGCTGCCGCCGAACTGGTACAAAGCAGCCCCTTATCGCTCGCGCATCGTCATCGAGCCGCGCCAGGTGCTCGCCGAATTCGGGCTCGAGATCGGAGCCGAAGTGGAGGTGCGCGTGTGGGACAGCAACGCGGAGATCCGCTATTTCGTGCTGCCGATGCGGCCCGCAGGCACGGAGGGCTGGAGCGAGGAGCGGCTCGCCTCGATCGTCAGCCGCGACTCGATGATCGGGACCGCCGTCCCGCAGGTGACCGCCGCGGCCGCGGCGTGACGCTGCGCGCCGCAGGTTCGCCATGAACGGCATCCACGACATGGGCGGCATGCACGGCTTCGGACCCGTCGAGCGCGAGGAGCGCGAGCCCGTGTTCCACGAGGATTGGGAGCGCCACGCCTTCGCGGTGTCCAACCTCGGCCTCGCCGCAGGCGCGTACCTCGTCGATGAACTCCGGCATTCCATAGAGCGCATGCCGCCGACGCTTTATCTCGGCACGCGCTATTACGAGCACTGGCTCCACGCGGTCGAGGATTTGCTCGACGCCAAAGGGATCGTGACGCGCGCGGAGCTCGAGCAGCGCATGGCCGAGATCGCGAGCCGGGAGAAGCGCTGATGCCGGCCTTGCCTCGCGATCAGGTCGCCCCGGTTTTCAACGAGCATGGCGCCTCTTGCCGCGCGGAAGTCGCCACGCCGCCTCGCTTCCACCCCGGCGAGACCATCACGGCGCGCAATATGAGCCCCATCGGACACACCCGGCTGCCCCGCTACGTGCGCGGCCGGCGCGGCGTGATCGAGCGCAACCACGGAGGGTTCGTGTTCGCGGACACGCGCGCGCACGGACTCGGCGATCACCCGCAGTACATCTACAGCGTGCGCTTCGCCGCCCGCGACCTCTGGGGTCCCGAGGCCTGCGCGCACGATGCCGTCTACGTCGATCTGTGGGAATCCTATATCGAGCTCGCGAGCGTCGAGCCTGCGAGCGCCCGCCCCGCACGCCGATGACGGACGCGCCGCCGAGCCCCGACGTGGGCCCCGACGCGCCGTTCGCGGCTCCGTGGCAGGCGGAAGCATTCGCGTGCGCCGTCGAGCTGAGCCGCAAGGGGCTCTATGCGTGGACGGAATGGGTCGAGGTCTTCAGCGCCGAGATCGCCGCACGCCCCGCGCAGCCCGATGAATCGGACGGCGACGCCTACTACCGCCAGTGGCTCGCCGCGCTCGAGACGCTCGTGCGGCGCAAAGGCGCAACGAGCGCTGCTGAGCTCGACGCGCGGCGCGAGCGCTGGCGCGAGGCCTACCTGCGCACGCCGCACGGCCAGCCCGTGGAGCTGTCCCGCGTGGCGAACGGCGCGTCTCCTGCCGCCGCGGCCGCTCGCGAGCCGCACTGCCACCACGAGACTCCCGTCGCGGTGAGCCCGGCGTCGCGATGAACGCTCCGGGATAGACTGGCACGCCCTGCGACCGCCGAGCGCCGCACGGCCTCATAAGGGGGAGTCTCACCGTGTCGCGCCGCCGCATGCTCGCCTCCGCAGTCTCTCTCGCGCTCGCACTTTGTACCCAAAGTGCGAGCGCGAAGTGCGTTCTCGCGAGACTCGCGGAGCTTCCGGTGAGCATGGTCGGCTTGCGGCCGGTAGTCGCCGCGAAGATCAACGGTACCGCGGCGACATTCATCGTCGACAGCGGCGCATTCTTCAGCACGATCACGCCTGCGGGCGCGTCCCGCTACCGCCTGCGTCTCAAGCCGGCGCCGTACGGCTTGCGCGTGTCCGGCGTGGGCGGCTCGTCCGACGCGCAGGTCACGAGCGTCGGCGTCTTCACGCTCGGCGCGGCGACGCTGCACAACTTGCAATTCATCGTGGCGGGGGGCGAGGTCGGCGTGGAGGCCGCCGGCGTCCTCGGGCAGAACATCCTGCAGCTCGCGGACACGGAATATGACCTGGCGAATGGCATCGTGAGACTTTGGCGCCCGAGGGGATGCCGCCATTCGGTCCTCGCCTACTGGGCGAGCGCCGAGCCCTATTCCGTCGTCGATATCCGGCAAGATGTCAGCATCGGCGGGGCCTTCATGATCGCAACCGCACGGCTGAACGGTGTCGCCATTCGCGTCATGTTCGATTCCGGCTCAGGCGATTCGCTGGTCACACTGCGCGCGGCGAAGCGGGCCGGATTCCGCCCAGACGGCTCCGGTGTGCGCCAGGGAGGGCTGGTCCGCGGCGTCGGGGAGCACCCGGTTCCGTCCTGGATCGCGCCATTCGCGAGCTTCACCATCGGCGGCGAGCAAATCCGCCACACTCAGCTGCGCGTGGCGAACTTCTACTTTGGCGGCGTGGACATGCTGCTCGGAGCCGATTTCTTCCTCTCGCACCGGATCTACGTGGCGCTGAGCCAGCGCAAGTTGTACTTCAGCTATAACGGCGGCCCCGTGTTCAAGCTCCCAGCCCCGCAGCCCTTGCGCACTGCCCCGCCGCTTCCGCCGGGTACCGCTCCGCAAGCGTCGCTGCCGCCCTCCTTGGCCGCAGCGAGCGCTGCGCAGCGCGCCGCCGCGGCGGCCGCCTTCAGCCGCAGGGGCGCCGCGCTCCTCGCGCGTCGGAATTACACCGCGGCCATCGCCGATCTCGATCGGGCATGCCAACTCGCTCCGCGGACTGCACTCTATTTCTTCGAGCGCGGACAGGCATGGCTCCTCGACCGACAACCCGCCCAGGCGATGGCGGATTTCGACACGACCCTCGCGCTTTCTCCCCGCAATGTGCCCGCGAGAGTTGCCCGGGCTGGACTTCGTCTCGCCGGGCACGACGTCGCAGGCGCCACGGCGGATCTCGATGCAGCCGACCGATTCGCCGCGCCGCAGGACGATGCGCGACTCGAGCTCGCGAGCCTGTACCTGTCCGCAGGACGCTTCGCGCGCGCGGTCGCGCAATTCGACCTGTGGATCGATCATCATCCGAGCGACTCTCACAAGGCCGCCGCGTTGAACGGCCGCTGCTGGACCCGCGCGCTCTGGGAGCACGACCTGCGCAAGGCGCTGAGGGATTGCAACGAGGCGGTGCGCCTGCGGAAGGACTCGGCGTCGTTCCTCGACAGCCGCGCGTTCGTCGAGCAGCGCCTGGGAAGGCTCGATCGAGCCATCGGCGATTACGACGCGGCGCTGCGTCTCGCGCCGCGAAACGCCTGGCTGCGCTACTCCCGCGGCGTGGCGGAGATACACGCGGGCCACACCGCCGCGGGTCGCGCGGATATCGCGGCCGCGACCGCACTCGCGCCCCGCATCGCGGCGCTCGGCCGGGTCCGACGGCTGACGCCGTAACGCTCGGGTGGACGCCCCTCGCCCCTGCGACGCGGCGAGCTGCGACACGTCGTGCCACGGCACACTCCGATCCGGCGCCTCGATGCTCCGACGCCATTGCCGCAGCGCGGCGCGTGCGCTAGGCTAAGCTCCGGTTGTCATAATTTGAACTGATTTGACATAAATAAGGAGGGGGCCGCCATGCGCGAAGAGCAGGTCTCCGTGTTGATCGTAGGGGCGGGACTCGCCGGGCTCTCCACGGCGTTGACCCTCGCGCAGCGCGGTGCAAGGCCGCTCATCATCGAACGCCACAGGGGGTTCTCTGCGCATCCGCGCGCGCGCGGGCTCAACATGCGGAGCATGGAGCTGCTGCGCACGGCCGGACTCGAGGAGGAGCTTTGCTCCGTGAGCGCCGGCACTTTCGGCGATTTCACGATCATCCACGCCGCGACGGTGACCGGTCCCGCGCAGCGCACGATCGTGCAGCGCGGCGCCTGGGAAGTGGGCCTGAGCCCCGCGCGCTCCTCCGGCATGGTCCAAAGCCACGTGGAGCCGATCCTCGCGCGCCGCGCGACGCAGCTCGGCGCCGAGCTGCGCTTCGCGACGGAGCTTCTCCAGATTGAGCAATCCCGCACCCACGTCCGCGCGCTCGTCCGCGACCGCAACACCGGCGAGGAATACGCGATTCGCGCTCAATATTTGGTTGGCGCGGACGGCCACCGCAGCACCGTGCGGGAGCTGCTCGCGATCGGCGTGACGGGCACGGGCCTGCTCTCGAGCCACATCGCGATCATCTTCACCGCGGACCGCGAGCTGCCGGGGCATTCCATCTTCTACCTGCGCCAGAAGGATCTCACGGCGGCATTCATCCACATGGACGACTCCGGCATTTCGGTGCTCTCGGTGGAGGTGCCCGCGACGATGTCGATGGACGAGGCCACTCCACAATGGTGCCTCGATCAGGTTCACAAGTCGCTCGGCAGCGCCGACCACGGCGTTCACGTGAGCGACGTGATGCGCTACGACATGGCCTCCTTCGTGGCGAACCGCTTCTCCGCCGAGCGAGTGCACTTGGTCGGCGACGCCGCCCATACGATGCCGCCGATCGGCGGGCTCGGCGGCCAGGCCGCCATTCAGGACGGGTTCGACATCGGCTGGAAGCTCGATCTCGCGCTTCGAGGGATCGCCGGCCCCGCCCTCCTCCGCTCTTACGCGGCCGAGCGCCGACCGGTCGCGGAGCTCACGGTCCAGCATCAAACCGACAAGTACTTCCAGCGCATGCGCCCCGACAAGATGAACGGCGCTCCGGGACCGCAAGAGCGCTGCGCGCTCGGCATCGCCTACGGGTACCGCTACCGCTCGAGCTGCCTGCTGGGCGACGAGCTCGACGATGCCGCCGCATTTCAGGATCCCGCCACCCTCGACGGCCGGCCCGGCACCCGCGTGCCCTTTGCGGCGCTCGAGCGTGACGGCAAGCCCACCTCGCTGCTCGATCAGGTCGGCGGCGGCTTCGTCCTCGCGTCGGGCCCTCGGGGGCAAGCCTGGATCGCGGCGGCGCGGCGGCTCGCGAAAGAGAATTCGCTCCCGCTCACGACGCTGCACCTGTCCACCGACGCGATCGATCCGGAAGGCACCTGGACCCGACGCCACGGGATCGGGCACGACGGCGCGATCCTCATGCGCCCCGACGGTTTCGTCGCCTGGCGCTCGAGCGGCGTGCACGACGAGTACCGGACACTCCGCCATGTGATGAGCGTCGTGCTCGGCAAGGCAGCGGCACAGCCGGCCTTCGAGCAGCCGGAGCTGCGCGACATCACCGCGGACCGCCCGGAGGCGGTGGAGGAGACGGACAGCGAGATCGTGCCGCGGTCGTGAGAGGCGCGATGGACTCGCACCTTGCGGGATCCGCGGAGCGGACAGCAAAATGCCAGCCATGAGGCCAATAGACTCGATCACCGCGAGCGCAATTCGCGCTTTTCTCGGCCGCCTCCCCAAGGGGGGTGTGCGACTCGAGCGAGCCTTGCTATATGGTTCTAGGGCTCGCGGCGATTACAGCTCCGAGAGCGATGCCGATCTAGCGCTGGTTTTGCCCGAGGGGGGCCGGCGACTGGCAGCTGCTTTGGGATCTCGGCGGAATTGCATACGAGGTCTATCTCGAGACCGGAGTCCTCATTCAGCCGGTTCCAATCGCCTCTTCGGATTGGGCACACCCGGAGTCCTTCTCGAGCCCCGGCTTTCTCAGAAATGTCGCGCTCGAAGATATCCCCGTGTGAACCGCAGCCCAACCATCGCTGCACTGGCTCGAAAGAGCATCAGGGGGGATAACGGACTCGATTCTGGGCCCGAGCCGTGAAGACCGCCGCGGTACCGTGACATGAGTCACGTTCCTGCGTTTTCGGGCAAATCGCTGCTGGCGCGGCGGTTGACATAATCGCGGCGTGCATCACTTCGGAGCCACCCGTGAAAGGCTACGTTCGCACCGTGAACACGAGCAAACCGAGCGGCTCACAACGCGCTTCAGGCGGGGCATCCCCCGCCGGGGAGCCGCCTGCGGGCGAGATGAGTCTCGCAACGCTTCCCGGATGGCTGGCCCTCGCGACGCGCGTGACGAGCTTCGGGATCACCCTCAGCGATGCCGAGCGGCGGCTCGTGTGGGTGAACGACAGCTTCGCGCGCATGACGGGCTACACGGCCGCCGAGATCGCAGGCCGGAAAACGAGCGACCTCATCTACTTCAGCGGCACCGACCCCGAGACGGTACAGAGGGTACGCGAGGCGTTCGCGGCGCTGCGCGGCATCCGCTTCGAAGTGCTCGTTCACAGCCGCAATGGACGCGAGTGGTGGCTCGACACCGATGCGCAACCGCTCTTCGACGCGAGCGGAGTCCATCGCGGCTGGGTCTGCATCCAAACTGACGTGACCGAGCACCGGCTCGCCGAGGAGCAGCGGCGGCTCGCGACCGAGCGGCTGGCGCTCGCGGCGCAGGAGCTGCGCGCCGCCAAGGAGGCCGCGGAGGCGGCGAACAAGGCCAAGAGCGAGTTCGTGGCCAACATGAGCCATGAGATCCGCACGCCGCTCAACGGCGTGATCGGCATGACCGCCTTGCTGCTCGACACCCCGTTGAGGGACGATCAAAGAGAGTTCGCCGAGATCGCGCGCTCGAGCGGGGAATCGCTGCTCGCGGTGCTCAACGACGTGCTCGACTTCTCGAAGATCGAGGCGGGCGAGATGACGATCGAGCACATCGATTTCGATCTGCTCGCCGTGTTCGAGCAGTCGGTCGACGCGATCGCGCTGAGGGCCGGGGAGAAGGGGCTCGAGATCCTCCTCGACCTCGATCCGCGCCTGCCCGCGGGCCTGCGCGGCGACCCGACGCGCCTGCGGCAAGTCGTGCTCAATCTGCTCAGCAATGCCGTCAAGTTCACGCGCCAAGGTGAAGTGCGCCTGTCCGCGAGCTTGCTCGAGAGCGCCTCGGATCACCTCCGCGTGCGCGTCGAGGTGGCCGACACCGGCGAAGGGCTCTCCGAGGAGCAACGCGCGAAGCTTTTCATGCCCTTCATCCAGGCCGATGCTTCGACGACGCGACGCTTCGGTGGAACCGGGCTCGGACTCTCCATTTGCCGGCGGCTGGTCGAGCTGATGGGCGGCTCGATCGGCGTCGAGAGCATCCCGGGCTCCGGGTCGTGCTTTTGGTTCGAGATCTCGCTCCCGCCCGCCTCGCGGGCTCCCCAGAGCGTGCACGGCCGCATCGATCTGGCCGGCCGCCGGGTACTCGTCGTGGACGATCACCCGGTCAATCGCAAGATCTTCGAGCGCCAGCTCACCTCGGTCGGCTGCGAGGTCGAGACTGCGGCGAGCGCGATGGCCGGCCTCGACGCTTGGCAGCGGCTCGTCGCCGCCGGACGCTCGCCGGACCTGCTGCTGCTCGACCACGACCTGCCGGACCATCCGGGCCCCTGGCTCGCGGGGCGTATCCGGCGGGAGCCGCAGGGCAAGATCCCCGTGCTCCTCATGACGTCTCTTGGCAGCAGGGTGGCCGATCACTCCCCCGACGTGATCGATCACGTCATGACGAAGCCCGTCAAGCACACCGCGCTGCTCCACTTTCTGCGGCAGGCGATCGGCGGCGCGGCGAGCGGCGCGCCGGAGCCTTCGGCCGAGTCGAGCGGCACCTTCCCTGCCGCTGCGGCGCCCGCCTCGCAGAGCTGGACTGCGCCGCTGCAGGGCATGCGGGTGCTGCTCGCAGAGGATAACCCGGTCAACCAACTGCTCGCGCGTCGGATGCTCGAGAAGCTCGGCGTCACGGTAACGATCGTCGAGAACGGCGCGGTGGCCGTCGAAACGCTCACGGCGACCCCGTTCGACGCCGTCCTCATGGACTGCCAGATGCCCGTGATGGACGGCTACACCGCGACCCGGCAAATCCGCTCGGGCGTCGCCGGACCCGATGCGGCGAAGCTGCCCATCATCGCGCTCACGGCGCATGCGCTCACCGGACATCGCGAGGAATGCCTCGCCGCCGGCATGAACGATTACCTCACCAAGCCGCTTGAGCTCGGAGCGCTGCGAACGATGCTCGCGGAGCTCGCTCGCGTTCCTGGCGCCCCCGGCGTCCGCGGTTAGCCCCAGGCCGGCATTGCGGCCCGAGGACCTTAGCCTCAGCGCAGTGGCGGATTCGATCCGCCGCGGCGAGCTGTCGGCCGAGCGCTACGCTGCGCGGCTCCTCGAGCGCTGCGCCGCGGCCGCACCGCTCAACGCGTTCATCTCCCAGGAGCCCGAGCGCGTGCTCGCGGCCGCTCGCCGCGCGGATGCGCGTCGTGCTGCCGGATCGGCCATGGGTCCCCTGCACGGCGTGCCGTTGGCGCTCAAGGACAATCTCGACACGATCGACCTCGCCACGACCGGCGGTACGCCGGCCCTGAGGCAGAATCGCCCGCGGCGCAACGCGATGGTCGTCGAGCGACTCCTCGAGGCCGGCGCGATCGTCCTCGGCAAGACCAACATGCACGAGCTGGCATTCGGCGTCACCAACCACAACGCCGCATTTGGACCCGCGCGCAATCCGCACGATCCGGCCCGCATTCCCGGAGGCTCGAGCGGCGGAACCGGGGTTGCCGTTGCGGCGCGCCTCGCGCCCGCCGGGATTGGTACCGACACCGGAGGCTCGATCCGCGTGCCGGCCGCGCTGTGCGGCATCGTCGGCTTTCGCCCGACGACCGGTCGCTGGCCTCGCACCGGCATCATCCCGATCTCCCATACCCGCGATACGGCAGGACCGATGACTCGAACGGTTGCGGATGCCCTGCTGCTCGATGAGGTGATCACGGGCGCTGACATCGGCAACGCGACTACCGCGCGCACCGCGCCGTCGGGCGCCCTCCAAGGATTGCGGCTCGGGATTCCACGGGCGCATTTCTATGAGGATCTCGATCCGAGCGTCGCGGCCGCGATCACGGCCGTTCTCGAGCGCCTCGAAGCTGCGGGCGTCGTTTTGATCGAAGGCGACATTCGCGAAGTGACCGCGCTCGACCACGCAGCCGGCTTTCCGATCGCGCTGCACGAGGCGGTCACGGATCTCGCTGCGTACTTGCGCGACCACGATCTCCCGTTGACGCTCGAGCAACTCGTCGCGAGCGTCGCGAGCCCTGATGTGCGCGGAATCCTCGAGGGTATTCTATCGGACCGCGCCCTATCGGGCGATGCCTACGACACCGCTCTCCTCGTCGCGCGGCCCGCGCTGCAGCGTGCCTATCGCGCTTTTTTTGCCGAGCTCGACGTGGTGGCGGCGATTTTCCCGACGACGCCGCTGCCTGCCGCGTGCATCGGCGAGGACGACACCTGCGAGCTCAACGGCAAGCGGCTCTCGACCTTTCTCACCTTTACCCGCAACACCGGACCCGGCAGCCTTGCCGGCATTCCCGGGGTGAGCCTGCCCGCAGGAGCGACCCCGGCCGGGCTGCCGATCGGCATCGCGCTCGACGGCGCTCCTGGTGACGACCGCCGGCTGCTGGCGATCGCGGCGGCCCTCGAGCCGCTGCTGCCGAGCCCGCCGCAGCCTCCGGAGCCGCTTCCGACGCCCGATTGACGGGGCCGCGAAGGGCTCGACTACGCAGGCCCGCCGCTAGCGGGCTGGTGCCTCGACCGCACCGCCTCCCCCGGGACTCGCCGCTCGGGCTTCGAGCAGCGCCACGGTGGCGAGACGGCCCGCGGCCGCCAACTTGGCGCCGGCTCCTCGTGCGGCCGGTCCCGGACGCGCCCGCGGCGGATGGCGGGCGTAATAGAGCGCCGTCCGGCGGTCGTCATCCTGCACGCTCCGATTGGCGCCGCGAGCGAGCAGATGCTCGACGACCCGGTTCCAGCCCGCCTCCGCCGCCGCAAAGAGCGCCGTCTGCCCCTCGTGGTCGCGCCCCCGAACATAGGAGACCAGCTTGGCGGTGTGCGTGTGACTGTGGGTGATCCGGGCATTGATGTTCGCCCCGGCCGCGAGCAGCAGGTCGATGGTCGAGATCGCCTGAGCCTGAATGTCGCGTGGTCCGCGGCTGAAGCCGAAGAAGCTGCGCCCTGTCCCTGTCATGCCGGCCGCCGCCATGAGCGGCGTGATCCGGAAGACGTTCGGCAAGTTCACGTCAGCGCCGTGCGCGATCAGCACCTTGAGTGCCACATCGTCGTAGCGTAGCGCCGCAACCATCACGGGAGTGGTACCGCCGCGCAGCATGTATTCCTCGAAGCGGCCGCGCCCATTGCCGTTGGGCCGCATGCGCGTGAGCTGATGGTTGGGATCGACGCCCATCCCGAGCAGCCGATTGACCAGATCCATCGCCGTCGCCTTGTTCGGGTGACGCGGTGCGGGCGGGCGGCCAAAGCCGAAGCCGAAGAACAACCGCCTCGGGTCGAGCGAGTTCATGTCCACCGCGACGTAAAGCGGCGTACGGCCATACATGTCCCACGTCCCCGGGTTGGCACCGTGGTCGAGCAGGAACATCGCGATGTCGTAGTTGTGGTTGTCGATCGCGTTGATGAGCGGCGTGATGCCGTCCGGATTGGGTTGATTCACGTCCGCGCCGGCCTTGACGATGGCGACCGCACAGCCATAGCAACCGGAGCGCGTCGCGTAGAGAAGTGCCGTGAGCCCGCCGCCGTGACGAAACTGCGCGCGCGGCTCGGAGGTCATCTGGCGCGGCCAGTCGTCGAACTTTGCTCGCCGCCCGACTTCCGCCCCCTGTTTGAGCAGGAGATCGACCACCTGCGGATGATTTTGCGCGGCCGCCCACATGAGCGCCGTCTGGCCGCGGAACGTTTCCACGGCATTCACGTGAGCACCGTGATCGAGCAGCAGACTCGCGATTTTCACCGAGCCGATGCCGGAGGCGAGCATGAGCGCCGTCTGGCCGTCCTGATCGGGTGCGTCCGCATTCGCGCCGGCCTCGAGCAGCATGCGCACCAGCACCACGTCGCCCAGTTTGACCGCCTCGGTGAGCGGATAGTCGTCGAAGCGGTTCGCGAGATTGGCCTTCGCGCCGCGTTTCAGCAGCGCGCGCACCATCTGATGATCGACGCTGTAGGTCGCCCAGAGCAGTGCCGTCGAGCCGTCGGGTGCCCGCGCATTGACATCGACGCCCGGCGAGTCGATCGCGGTGAGCGCGGCCGCGCGCTGGCCCGAACGGATGAGCGCCACGAGCGACTGCGAGGATTGCGCGCCGCACCAGCCGGCCGCGCCCAGCGACAGCAAGCCGATGGCCGCGGCGACTCCGGCGGCACGGAGGTTCAACCTAGACAATGTTGCCTCCGAAATTCGTGTAGTGAGCCCACAGGCCCTTGCTCACGTCGTACAGGAAGCGGTACGGATCCTTGAACGTTCGGCCGAATTTCTGCGCCACGTCCTTCATGACGCCTTCGTCGAGCATGTCCTGCGCGCTACGCCCGTGATCGGTGAGCTGCGTAGTCCTGTCGTACAGGTACTGCATCATGACGCGCTCTTGATCGAGCTGGGCCCGCGAGATCACCGGGCCGTACGCCGGCACGATCCGCGTCTGCCCATTGGCCAGCTTGACCAGCTTGCTCATCGCATCGAGGCGGCCCCCGATCCAGCCGCCCGCGTACCAGTCGAGCGCGGGATCGCGCAGCGGCGAGGACACGCAGCCGACGGCCAGCACGTTGGAATCGCGGAAGTGCACATAGATGTCGCCGCGGGTGTGCGCCTCGAGCAGATAGCCGCACTCGATGCTTTCCCCACCCGTCGTGAGCTCGCTCTTGTCGCGGAACGTCACGGTGGGCTGCGCGGCCTTCGGGAGCGCCTTGACCCAGCGGTCCAGCCTCGGGACGTAATAATCGGTCGCGAGCCACTCGCGGGTGATCTCATGAGCGTGGATCGTGGCGCCCGCTGCCCCGAACAGCTCGTTCCCACCGGTCTGATCGGCATGGTAGTGCGTGTCGATCAAGGTGCTGACACGCGCGCCGGCGAGAGTCGCCTGCACACGGCGAGCCAACGCCGCCGAGCCGCTATCGACGAGCAGGACTGCGTCCCCCGAGGAAAGCGCCACCACGTTGCCAGGCGCTCCTGCGATGACCGTGATGCGGGCGGTGACCTTCTGCCTCGACAGCGGAACGGCCCGCTCCGCCACCGGTCGGACGGGAAGCGGCTGGCATCCCTCGAGTCCGACGACGAGCGGGACGGACGCGAGCCCGGCGAGCCCGCCCAAGGATGCGTGCAGAAAGCTCCTGCGGTCGGTGCGTGTCATTGTTTCCTCGGGCCTGCTGTGCCCAGCAACGGTGCCGGCGATCGAGCTTTAGACTTCGGTGAGGACCCCGGTGCTCACCGCCGGGCCGGTGCCGAAACTCTTCTGCTGGATCCCGCACTTCTCGAGGATCGTCAGATGCAGATTCGCAAGCGGCGTATGCGGACGCAGCGACACGTTCTTGCCGCCCACGTGCGCGCCGTTCGCGCCACCCACGAGGACCTCCGGCAGCGGGTAGTTGTCGTGCTGGTTGCTGTTGCTCATGTTCGAGCCGAACAGGAACAGCGAATGATCGAGGATGCTGCCGTCCCCCTCCTTCGTTGCCGCCATCTTCTTGAGAAAATCCGCGAAGCGCTCCATGTGATAGCGCTCGATCACCTGCAGCTTGCGGATGCGCTCGGGGTCGTTCGAGTGGTGACTGACCGGGTGGAAGGCATCCGGCACGCCGATGAAGTTATAGGTGCGATTGGTGCCCTCGGAGACCATCACGTACGAGGCGACGCGGGTCAGATCGGCCTGGTACGCGAGCGCAACCAGATCGAACATCAAGCGCACCTGCTTGTCGAAGTTCTCGAGCACGCCGGCCGGCGCGTTCGGCACATCGAGCCCGGTGAGCTTTCTGTGCTGGGCCAACGCTACGCGCCTCTCGAGCTCTCGCACGGTGTCGAGGTAATCCGACATCCTCGCCCGGTCGCCCGGTCCGAGCGTCTTGTCGAGCGCCTTGGCGCGGTCGGTGACCATGTCGAGC
>JBOHZT010000040.1:0-16264 GCA_050738535.1 Steroidobacteraceae bacterium | reverse complement strand
TCGGCGCGCCTGCCGATGCCCGAGAGCATCAGGATCTGCGGCGATTGCACGGTCCCGCCCGAAACGATCACCTCCGCGCGCGCCGCGATGCGCCGCAGTGCCCCGCCGTGCAAGACATCCACTCCGACGGCGCGCCCCTGCTCGATCACGACGCGATGCACCCGTGCGTCCGAGAGCAGCTCGAGATTCGAGCGCTCGAGCGCGGGTCGCAGGTAGGCCGTGGCCGTCGACTCCCGCCGGCCGTCGCGGATCGTGCCCTGGCGCGGGCCGTAGCCTTCCGGATGTGGCCCGTTGAAGTCGTCGCAGCGCGGATAGCCGAGCAGCGCCATCGACTCGAGGAACGGCCGAATGAGTGGATTGGGATGCGGGATGTGCGTGACCCTCATGGGTCCCGACGTGCCGTGATACGGCGATCCGGGGTAGTTCGCGTTGCTCTCGGACCGGATGAAATACGGCAGCACCTCCCGATAGCTCCAGCCGCAATTGCCGGCCGCGGCCCATTCGTCGAAGTCCGCGGGCTGCCCGCGGAAGTACACCATGCCGTTGATGGAGCCCGATCCGCCCACCACCCGGCCGCGCGGGATCGGGATCCTGCGTCCGTTGAGCTGCGGCTGCGGCAGGGTGAGGAAGCGCCAGTTGATGGCGGGCGTGCCGATCGCGGCGGCGACCGCCGCCGGAATGTGGATGAAGGGATGGCGATCCGGTCCGCCCGCCTCGATGAGGCAGACCCGGACCTCGGGTTTCTCGGCGAGCCGCGCCGCGAGCACACAGCCTGCGGTGCCGGCCCCGACGATCACGTAGTCAAAGGTTTGCGCCTGGCGCTCCGCCATCGTGAAAGCCCCTCTTCCCGCCGCGACATCCCGAGCCGCGGCGCACCGAGCATGATAGCGCTCGCGCGGGCTCGCGGGGTCGGTGAGGAGACGCGCCTCGCGACGCGGCTAGCAGGCGCTCAGCTTGAAGCGCTTCGGCCGCTCGCCGAGGGTCCGCTCGGCGGACAGGATGGTATTGTGGAGCAGCATCGCGCGGGTCATCGGGCCCACGCCGCCCGGCACCGGAGTGATGTACGAGGCCTTCTCCCGGACGCCCTCGAAGTCGACATCGCCCGTGATCCGGCCGTCGGGCAGGCGATTGATGCCCACGTCGATGACGACGGCGCCCGTGCGCACCATCTGCGGCACGATGAGGCGCGGCACGCCCGCGGCCACGACCAGGATGTCCGCGAGGATCGTGAACTGCGCGAGGTCGCGCGTTTTGTCGTGGCACACGCTGACGGTTGCGTTCTTCTGCAGGAGCATCACCGCGAGCGGCTTGCCGACGATGTTGCTGGCGCCGACCACCACGACGTTGCGGCCCTCGATCTCGATGCTCTCGTGCTCGAGGAGCTTCATCACCCCGTAGGGCGTGCAGGGCGGAAAGACCGTATCCCCGACGATGAGCCCGCCTACGTTGTAGAGATGGAAGCCATCCACGTCCTTCGCGGCGGAGATGCGCTCGAGGACGCTGCGGATCTCGATGTGGGGCGGCAGCGGCAGCTGCACCAGGATCCCGTGGACCGTAGCGTCCTCGTTGAGGGCGTCGATCCGCTGCAGCAGCTCCGCCTCGGCCACCTCGGACGGCAGCTCGATGAGCTCGGAGCGGATGCCGACCTCCTTGCAGTCGGAAATCTTGCCGCGAACGTAGACCTGGGAAGCGGGGTCGCGCCCGACCAGGATGACCGCGAGCCCCGGCCGGATCCCGTGGCGCGCGACCATCTGCTCGATGCGCGCCTTGATGTCCGTCCGGATCTGCTTGGCGATCCCCTTACCGTCGATGATTCTCGCGCTCATGCTCGCATCCGGCTCTCACGCCCCCATCCGGCGCAAGCCGCGCCTCGGTCTACGATAGCCGCAAGCGCCCCCTGGTGGAAATCCATTGTCGCGATCACAGCTATCCGCCGCCGGGATAGCGGCGCCCGACGACTCGGCCGCGGCGGCCCTCACGCCGGCTTTATGTGGAATATCCGCTCCGCGTTCTGGTGGTACACCTTGGCCTTGTCCGCATCCGAGAGCGGCGCCTCGTCCATGAACTTCACGGCCGGGGCGGTCGGCTGATAGGGGTAATCGATGGCCCACAGAACGCTGTCGACGCCGAGCTTCTTGATGGAGTACTCGAGCGCGAGGGGGTCCTCGACCCCGCTCGTCGTGATGACGAAATTGCGCTTGAAATACTCGTCTATCGTGAGCTTCGTCTTCGGCGCCCGGCCGATCACCTGCGACCGGCTGTGCATGAACGTGATCCGCCACAGCCAGAAGTGCACCGCCTCGCCCATGTGGCCGATGCACACCTTGAGCTTCGGGAAGCGGTCGAAGACGCCGCCCGCCATCATGCGCACGACGTGCGTGCCGACCTCCACCCCGTACGCCCACATCGCCGAATCCATGCCGTAGTCCCCGAGAGGGCCCTTCAGCCCGGCCGAAGGCCCCCGCGGATGGATGTAGAGGCATCGGTCGAGCGCCTCGGCCGCCTCCAGGATCGGCCAGTACTTCGGATTGTCGAAGTACTCGCTGTTCGTGTGGGAGTTGACCATGAAGCCGTTGAGCTTCAGCTTCTGGATGCTGCGCTCCATCTCCTTCACCGCGCGCCGCGGCGCCTGCGGCGCGAAGCTCGCGAGCCCTGCGAACCGCGTCGGATGGCGCGCGATCACCTCGGCCAGGCGGTCGTTCGCGAGCGTCGCGAGGTCGCAGGCCGTGTCGGCGTCGAACATCTGCACGCCCGGGGCCGTGAGCGAGAGTAGCTGCATGTCGACCCCGTACTTGTCCATCTCCTCGAGCCGCTTGCCTTCCATGTCGAGCAGGCCGTCGAGGAACTTCATGCTTCCGTAGCCGGGCTCGGCGTCGTAGATGCCCCGCACGAGCGGCAGATCGGAGCTCTCCCCCGGAGCGCGCGAGACATTCTGCAGCTCCTTGGCGACCTCCGGGATCGAGACGGCTTCCTCGGTGGCGATCTTGCGGAATTTTTGAGCCATGCTGGGATTCCTCTCGAGCTCGCGGGGGCCTGCGACGATACACCCGCCCCGTGACCGGAGCTACAATCGACGGGAAATCCGCAGGAGAACCGCCATGGCTGACCTGGAGTTCGACTATGTGATCGTCGGCGCCGGCAGCGCCGGGTGCGTGCTCGCCGACCGCCTCTCGGCCGAGCGCGCCCACCGCGTGCTGCTCATCGAGGCGGGCGGCGACGACCGGCCGCTCCACAACCTGCGCCAGCTCAAGTCGAATCTGATGATCCATGCGCCGATCGGATTCGGGCGGACCCTCAACGACCCCAAGGTGAACTGGCTCTACCAGACCGAGCCCGATCCCACCGGACGGGTGCACAAGTGGCCCAAGGGCAAGGTGCTCGGCGGGTCCTCCTCCATCAACGGCCTGCTCTACGTGCGCGGCCAGCGCGAGGACTACGACGGCTGGCGCGACGCAGGGTGCGAGGGCTGGGGCTACCGGGACGTGCTGCCGTACTTCCGCCGCTCGGAGCACAACGAGCGCGGCGCCAACGATTACCACGGAGTCGGCGGTCCGCAGGCCGTCTCCGATTTCAGCTCCCGCCATCCGCTCTCCGACGCCATGCTCGAGGCCTGCGTCGAGGCCGGCATCCCGCGCTCGGACGACATCAACGGCGCGCGGCAGGAAGGCGTCACGTGGTTCCAGCTCTTCACGCGCAAGGGCCGGCGCTGCTCGACCGCGGTCGGGTACCTGCATCCGGCGATGAGCCGGCCGAACCTCGAGGTCGCCATGAACGCGCTCGCCACGCGCGTCGTCTTCGAGGGCCGCCGCGCCGTGGGCATCGAGTACTTGCAAGACGGCGCGCGGCGCGTCGCCCGTGCGCGTGCCGAGGTGATCCTCGCCGCGGGCGCCGTCGCCTCGCCGCAGCTTCTCGAGGTCTCCGGCATCGGCCGCGGCGCGCTGCTGCAGCAGCACGGCATCCCGGTCCTCCAGGATCTCCCCGGCGTCGGCGAGAACCTCCAGGATCACCTCATGATCGGCGCACAGTGGCGCGTCAAGCCGCAATACGTGACCGTGAACGAGCTCTCGCACGGGCTGCGCCTGGTACGCGAGGTGATCAAGTACGGCTTCACGCATCGGGGACTGCTGAGCTACGCCGTGGCGCACATCGTGGCGTTCTGCCGCTCCGAACCCACGCTGACGCGTCCGGATGTGCAGCTGCACCTCATGGCCGCGAGCATGGATCTCGAGGCGCTCGCGCGCACTCAGGCGCTGGTGCTCGAGAAGCAGCCGGGCATGACCTGCAGCCCGTGCCAGATCCGCCCCGAGTCGCGCGGCACCGTCCACATCCAATCGCCGGATGCGGCCGTCTACCCGGCCATCGTGCCGAACTACCTGAGCGATCCGGTCGACCAGCGCACCGTCATCACGGCCATGAAGCTGACGCGCAAGGTCATGCACCAGCCGGCGCTCGCCCCCTACCTCGAGTCCGCGGCCGACGGCTTCGGTAACACCGACGAGGAGATGCTCGGCTACGCGCGCGTGGCCGGCAACACGCTCTATCACGCCGTCGGCACCTGCAAGATGGGCCGCGACGCGCGCGCGGTGGTCGATCCGCAGCTGCGCGTGACGGGCGTCGAGCATCTGCGCGTCGTCGACGCCTCCATCATGCCGCGCATCACCTCGGGCAACACCAACGCCGCCTCGATCATGATCGGCGAGCGCGGCGCGGACCTGATCCTCGGCAAAGCGCTCCCGCCGGCCTCCATTCCCGAGGCGGCGCGCAGCGAGAAGACGCCCGAGCGTGCCCAAGTAGAAGCGTAGCAGCGCCGATGGGGCTCGGCCGCACGCTCGACGCGCAGCGAGGCTACGCCCCTTCGGCCCACGGCCGCTCGATGCCCGGCAGCGGATGCCCCGCAACGAAATCCTGCGTGGTGTTTGCTCGCGGGAAGGGCGTGCGGGGCACCGGCAGATCGAGGAAACGGCACAGGGGCTCCCACCCCTCGCTCACCTGGTAGATGAGCAGCCGCGCGGGATCGATCGCGCGGCGCACCTCCGCATTGTGCCGCTCGTACACGGCGATCATGTGGTCCCGATCGTGCATCCGCCCGCCGAACGTCTCGAAGATGACGTTGCGCACGAAGCCGCCGTGCGGCAGCGTGCGCGTCACGGCCAGGAACTCCTCGTTGAAGATCGTCGCCTGGGTCGACTCGTACCAGCGCTGCGGATCGCGCAGCGTGAGGATGAGCTTGGCGCGCGGGTAGCGCGCCGCCAATACCTTCCAGAAGTGGCACGCCGGCCAGTCCGTCGTGGCGCGATAGCCCGCGAGCACCTGGTCCCAGTCCACCGGCTCGCCGGCGGCGGCGCGCTCCCACGCTAAGGCCGTCTGCGGGTAGCGAATGAGCTCGCTCATGTGATGGCAGCGGGCGAGGCCGAGCTGCTCGAGTGCGAGCTTCAAGGAGCTGGTCCCGGTGCGTCCGAGACCGGCGCCGATGATAGAAAGCGGCATACGAAAGCTCCGGCAGATCAGTCGCTGAAATCCTCGGCCTTGCCGGGGTAGCGCCCCACCCGGATCCGCCAGATCTTCCCGTCCTTGAGCTTGTAGAAGATGAAACTCACGAACTCGACCGGCTTGCCGGCTTCGAACGTAAGGCCATGCCGCTCGTACGTGCGAAACGGCTCGAATCGCGAGGGCATGGCGACGGCGCAAGTGTCTGCCTCGAGCGCGAACGCCGCGATCCGCACATGCTCACGGCAGTACTGATGGAAGTCCGCGTAGAACCCCGCGATCTGCCGCGGGCTCGTGAGCGTCAGCGTGCCGACCTTGTAGCGCACGTCGGGGGCGTAGTAGGCGATCTGCTCCTCGTAGCGCTTCTGGTTGAAGTGATCGAGATAGCGCTCGAGGTCCTGCCGCGACCTCACGCGCGCATCGCCTTGCTGCGCGGTCGCTCCCGTCGTGTCCGATGTCATGTGCAATCCCCCGGATGAATCGCCCGAGCGCGAGAGTCAGCCGCTCGACAGGATGCGAGCCTTGATCGCCTCGTACTCGGAGTCGGTGATCAGTTGTTCGTCGAGGAGCTTCTTCGCCTCCTGGAGCCGTCGCACCGCCCCGGATACCGGCTGATGGCCCACGCCGCCCGACCCGGCGCCCGCGCCGTCGCCCGCTCCCGGCCCCGTTGCGGCGCCCGCCGCCAGCCCCGCGACGCTCGGCATCGGAAAGCCGCCCGAGCGAGCACGCAGCTCCTCGAGCTCGCGGATACGCCGCTTCTCTCGCCAGGCCTGGTCCTGCGCCTGGCAGATCCGATAGACGGCCTGCGCCTGCGCCTTCCTCAATCCGGTGAACCGGTACAGCCGCGATCCCGATGACCCCTCCGACGCGAAGTCCGCCGACACGCCCGCACGGACCAGCAAATTCGCGCCGAGCATGCCCACTTTCAACGTCACGTCCTCGAGATCCTGCCAGCGGATGTTGAGCACATCGAAGCCGCCGAGCAGCTTGCGGGTGATCCACACGAGCCGCCCGCTCGTCGCGGCGACGAGCACCCGACGATGGAACAGCGAGAAAATGCGCCGCTGCACCGCCCAAGCGTCGAGCGATTCGGCCGGAATGAGGATCGAGCGCAGGCTCTCTAGGGGCTTGCGTAAGCCCGATTCCTCTCGCTGCGGCCGGGCGCTCATGGGGACGGCATTGTAGCCCTCCGCCCCGCTGGCCGGAGCGCCGGCTCCGCGCGCCGGAGCACCGGCCCCGCGCCGTGAGCTAGCGCGGCGCGGATGGCGCAACCGGGGCAGGCGCCGCCGGCGGTCTCGGCGATGGCGCCGGCGACCCGGAACCGGCCGGGGGTGCCGTGCCGCTTGCCGGCTGAGCCGCCACCGCCGCACTGCTCGGCGATTCAGTGGCGATGAGCTGCCGGATCTCGCGCAGCTTCGCCTTGATGATCGCCTCGTTGGCCGGGCCCATGCGGATCAGCGTCTTCTGGCCGGCCGACAGCGCCTCGAGCTTCGGGTCGGCATACTCGTACTCGACGTTCGGCTGCACGACCTCGATCGGGCCCTGGATATCGGGCGCCGCGAGCAGGTGGTCGATCACGGCGATCACGCGATCGTTGAAATATTCCGTCGGATAGCCGAGATCCTCGTACGCCTGCTGGAAGAGCGAATAGAGATGGAAGTACACGGCCACCAGCTGCTTCGCGTTCACCGCCTTCACGAGATCCACGAAGGGCGTATAGCGCACCGCGTTGTCGGGGCCAATGGTCAGGTGGCCGGGCGTGCCGGTCACGGCGAAGCCGCCAGGGATGGGCTGAACGGGCCGGATATCGACGGCCACCCTCCGGCGGGGCAGGTTGTCGATCGTCGCCACGATGTGGCGGACGAGGCTCTTCGGGATCAGGAATTTCGCAAGCGCCGAGGCTCCCGCGAGCTTCTCGAGCGCAGTACTGGCGTCCGCGTCGCTCGCATCGAGCTGCGGGAGCGGCTGCGCGGCCGCCGCCGGGCTCGGCGGGACGGGATGCTCGATGGCGGGAGCGGCCGGCGCGGGAGCCGGCTTTTCACTGGCGGTCGCCGCAGGCGTGGCCGGCACCTGGACCGCATGGCGCCCGTAATCGTAGTAGTAGTAGAACGCGATCGCGGCAGCGACTACGGCCGCCGCCGCTCCCCAGACGATAGGCCTCTCGGACGTCATGTCAGAACCCCCTCCTCCTTCACCGCCGCATATTGTCTCACGCGGCTCCCCGCGTGAACGCCCAGTCGAGGATGCGGCTCGCGATCCCGCCGCCGAGGCTGGCACCCGTCACATCGTCGAGACGGTACCCCTTGTTGCCGACAATGGCCTGCGCCGCGCGGACCCCGCTGCGGACCGCGGGGCCGATGCCCTCGCACATATCGCGCGTGGCAAGCCCAGCGGCATCGCCGGTCACGAACGCATCGTCCACCCGGACCACCTCGACGTTCCCGCGCAGGTAGTAGCTATATCCGGCAGGATCGTAGGGCGCGCTCGGCACGAGCGAGCGCCCGAGCGAGCGGGTGAGCGCCGCCCAGTGCTGTTTGATGTCGTGGCCGCGGCGCTTGATGCGCGCGGCCATGCCGCCGACGCCGACGTTGAGCCATCCGTCGGCCTTCGGCACATACCACGAGTAGCCGGGCAGCCCCTTCTCGAAGAACCACAGGTGGCAATCGGGGTCGCGCCACTCGTACGGGAATTCGTGCTCGAGCGTGACCGTCTGAAGCTCGCTCGCGCGCGGATTCGCGTCCCGGAATAGCGTCCGGTAGACCGGGCACCGGGTGCCGCCCGCGCCAATCAGGTAGCGGCAGCGGTAAGCCTCGTCGAGAACATACCCGCCTTGCGGATCGCGGCGGATGCTGCGCACCGTGTGCTCGACGACGGGGGCGCCGGAGCGCTCGAGGAGCCAGGCGTCGAACTCGAAGCGCCGGATGGAGTGCTGCACGCAGGGCACGCGCGCGTGCAGGCCCTTCAGGTGCATGTGCAGGTGTGCGAAGGTGAGGAACCGGTGCGGATAATCCGCCGGGCTCATCTCGAGATCGCGCACCACGTCCGGCGTGATCCACCCCGCGCACAGCTTGAGCCTCGGGAAGCGCTCCTTGTCGATGACGAGCACGTCCGCGCCGGCTTGCTTGAGCTTCCAGGCGGCCGTCGAGCCCGCAGGGCCTCCGCCCACCACCACGACATCCCACACCTTCACGGATCGGCGCTCGTTTCAACCGCCGTAGAGGTGGGCACGCGTCAGCGGAACGTCGTTGTTCTCTCGAGGGGCGAAGACGACCTGGAACAGCTGCATCGTGCCGGTGTTGAACGCCGCGATCGAGCCGGCGAGATACAGCCGCCACATGCGGACGAACTTCTCGTCGAACATGTGCCGCACGCGATCGGCGTTCGCCTCGAATCGTCCGAGCCAGTGCGTGAGCGTCCGCGCGTAGTGCAAGCGGAGATTCTCGACGTCGAGGATCGAGAAATCCCAAGGCTCGAAGATCCGCATCATCTGCGCGAGCGAGGGCGGATAGCCTCCCGGGAAGATGCGCCGCTCGATCCACGGATGAACCCGCGCCGGGGCGTTGCGGCCGATGGAGTGGATGAGTCCCCGGCCGCTGCTGCCGAGCGCGCGGCGCGCGACGCCTCCGAGGGCTCTGTAGTTGTCGACGCCGACGTGCTCCAGCATGCCGACGGACACGAACGCGTCGTACCGCCCGGTGATGTTGCGATAGTCGTCCTCGACGTACTCGACTTGCCGGTCGAGCCCCTCGGCCTGCGCGCGCTCGCGCGCGAAGCGCACCTGCTCGTGCGAGATATTGAACGCGCGTACCTTCACGCCGTAGCGCTTCGCCATGTGCAGCGCGAGCGTTCCCCAGCCGAAGCCTGCCTCGACGACGCTCTCCCCGGCCCGCAGCCGCAGCTTGCGGCAGACGTGATCCATCTTCGCGGTCTGCGCCTCCTCCAGCGTGGCGGTGGGCGTGGGGAAGTACGCGCAGGTGTACGCCATGGTCTCGCCGAGCCACAGCGTGTAGAACTCGTTGCCGATGTCGTAGTGGTGATGGATGTTGTCGCGCGATCCGCCGAGCGTGTTGGTGCGCGGCCGGCGCGCGAGGCCTCCGAGAGCGCGCCGCCAGAAGGAGCGCCGCCCCTCGACATCCGACACGCCGTAGCTCGCCCCGATCAGCCCGACGAGGTCGCCTTCGATCTCGATGCGCCCTTCGCTATAGAGGTCGCCGAAGCGCAGCTGGGGGTCGCGCAGGAGCGCGAGCAGCACGGCTCGGTCCTTGATGCGAACGGTCGCGATCGGCTCGGCGCCGGGCGCCACGACCCGCTCCCCGTTCCACAGCACGATGCTGACGGGCGGGTTGCCGAACATCGAGAGAAACTTGGCGATGAGCTTGCCGCACCCCGAGCGCCGCTCGCTCGCGGAACTTTCGGCCGCGCGACTGCCGGCCGTGGCCTGCCTCTCGGCAGGCTCGAGGCTCTCCTTTACTGCGTTCACGACTACTCCTCGATACCGATCGATCTCGAAAACTTAAGGTCGCCCCATGCTACACGGGGCGATGAATGGCGTCAGCGGGAGGCGGCTCGAGGCTTGCGGTGCGCCGCCACATAGCGCTCGACGACCGCCATCGTGTTCGCCACGTGCCGCGCGGGATTCAAGTTGGTGTACGAATAGAGGATCTCGCCCGTCGGGGCGATGACGTAGGACGTCCGATTCGCGAGCGCGGGCCGTGCCGCGAGCACGGCATCGTAGGCCTTCATGATCCGTTGCGTGGGATCGGCCGCGACGGCGAACTTGCTCCGGCAGTCGCTCACGGAGAACCGCTTCAGCGTGGCGATGGAATCGTGCGAGACCCCGATGACCGTCGCGCCGAGCGCCTTGAATTTCGGCACGGCCGCCGCAAAGTCGTGCGCCTCGATGGTACAGCCCGGCGTGAACGCCGCCGGATAGAAATAGAGCACCACGGGGCCCTTCGCGAGTGCCCGGGCGAGCGAGAACTCGAACGTCGTGCCGCCGAGGGACGCCTCGGCCGTGAACTCGGGCGCCCGCGTGCCGTTCGGCAGCGCGGCGAACGCCGTTCCTGCGGCGAGCACGCCCGCCACGATCATTGCGCCTGCGAGCCGCATGTGCCCCCTCCCCTTTTCCTCAGTCCCGCCTCGCGGTGTGGTCATTGTCGCCCGGGCGACCGGGAGCCGCAACTTGCCGGGGCGCCCTGCCGCGCCCCGCCCGCTCGCCGGCGCAGCCCCGCGCAATCCCCGCAGAGTTCCCCACAATCCCGCGGAGTTCCACGCAATCCCGCGCTCATCGCCGCCGAGCGCGCGTCGCATGCGGCGACGTGCGGTCGGACTCGCTGGGCGGGACCTGGGCGCTCGGCGAGGTCGAGGCGCCCGGTTTCGGCTGGGCGCGGACCCATCGAGCGAGCTGCTCGAGTTCGCGGTCGCTCAGCTCGGCCGGCGGGAAGCTCGGCATCCCTCCCGGGCCCCGGCGGACCGCCGCCACGATGGCCTGCCTCGAGAGGCCGGCGCCGAGCAGGATGGGGGCCAGCTTGCCGTCGTGACAGTACCGGCAGGTGTCCTTATATACCTGCGCGCTATTCGCCCACTCGCCGGCGGCTTGCGCCGACGCGGGGCTCGCCGCGGCGCCCATCGCGATTCCGGCGGCCGCCGTGATCCCGGCGCCCACGGTGACCCTGGCGGCCACCGCGAGCGCCGCCACCGCGGCACGCCCCCGCTCGCGTATCCCGGCCGCGCTCACGCGATCCCCGACTTGCCGGGCGCGAGGACCCCGCGCGGATCGAGCGCGCGCTTCAGCGCCCGATCGACGCTGCGGCGGGTCGCCCCGTACCCCCGAGCCACCTCCGCCATGCAGTCGATGCCGGCCCGAGCAATCCCGTAACCGTTGTCCGCGAAGGCCTTGGTGAGATCACCGAAGCAGCGCCGCGCGCGCGCCCGCGCGCTCGGGTCCGCGTGATCGAACACGACGGCAGTGAGATGGTTGAGATCGCGCCCGTACACGGTGGGCGCGGCGAGATAATCGAGCCCATGCATCGCGAGTAGGCTGCGCGCGATGTCCCGCTGGCGCAGCGCATCGGTGCCTCGCGCCGCGGACACGGGGCTGAGCCAGGCGAGCCCGCCGCCGCCGACCCAGTTGAGCAGGCTGAACGAGCTCAGATTGAGCCGGCCGGTCTGCGAATCGTCCCGGTAGTCGAGCACGACCTCCCCGCCTGATCCCTCGAACGCCTGGGTGGCGAGTGCGAGACTCGGCGCGATCTGCTCGGGCGTTCCGTAGAGCGTGAACGTCACGTTCCACGGCGCGATGCCGTGCAAGCGGGCGGCCGCGAAGATCTCCGCGTTCGGCACGGCCCCCGTCCCCTGATAGAGCTCGGCGCGGCGCGCGACGGCGGTCAGCATCCACGTCGCATTGCTCACGCGGCAGGGATTGCGAATCGTCCCCTCGAGCATCAGCGGCCGGATCGTCTGCACCGCGCTGCCGAGGCCCTGATCGTCCCAGTACCGCACCAGCACCGTGCGATGGCTCCGCGGGGCGGGCATCAGCCACAGGCCGAGCTTCGTCACGATCCCGAAGTTCGACTGCGAGAACAATCCATCGAGGTACGGTCCGTAGCCGTATTTGTACGCCTGCCACGACGTCGCATGCGGCAGCGATCCCATGCCCGTGCGCAGCACGCGGCCGTCGGCGAGCACCACCTCCATGCCGCACAGGTGGGCGAAGTGATCCGCGTAGGGCGTGCGCCCCGTGCCGCGCTCGAGCGTGTTGCCGACCGGCCCGACGAGCGGTCCGTCGTCCGGGAAATCGAGCCAGAGCGGGAGCTTGCGCTCGTCGAGATAATCCTGGAGCTTCTGGTAAGTCACGCCCGGCTCGACGAGCGCGGTACACAGCTCGGCATCCACCTCCAGAATGCGGTCCATCCGCCGCAGATCGAGGATGAGCTGGCCGCGGGTGGCCGGCAGCGCGGCGCCGTAACCGAGATTTCGTCCGGTCGAGAGGGGCCAGAGCGGAATCCGGTACTTGTTGCACACGGCGAGGACGCCTTGCACATGCTCGAGCGAGGCGGGCAGCACGACCCCGGACGGGGCGTAGGTCGACGCCTCCTCGGGAAGCATGATCTTCTCGTACGCGATCAGATCATCGTCGGTGGTGAGCACGTGCGCCGCGCCCACCACGCGCCGCAGCTGCCGCAGCGCGCGCGCGAAGCTCGTGCTGGAAACGCCTGCGGGCAACACGCTGGAAGCCCTTTCCGGCAGCCGGGTTTTGAGCGGCATCGAGCCTCCCGGCCGGACGCGGCCGCAAGGAAATCTCAAGCGAGTACGGTCAGGTCCCCGATCGCTGCGTACAGCTTGTTGAGGATCACATAGAGCGCCCTGCGCTCGTCGCGGGTGAGCAGGTGCAACAAGCGGGCCTGGTTGCGCTGGGCGACCGGCAGCACCGTGTCGTAGACCCTGCGGCCCTTGCGCGTGACCGTGATGATGACCGGCGCGCCGCTATCGCGCTTGCGCCGCACGCCTCCGCCGAGCGTCTGCGCCATGATGAGACCGCGCTCGGTGAGGACCTGGAGCGTGCGGCTCGCCTGTCCCTTGTCGATGCTGCTGTTCGCGACCAGCTCCGAGAACCGCACCGGCTCGAAACGCACGGACATCGCGAGCAGGCGCCACTCCGGAACGCTCAAGCCGTGGTCCGCGAGGTACTTGCGCGTGACGTTCGACTTGGCAGCCGTCGCGAGCCGGATGATCTGGAACGTGAGGAAATGGCCGATGTGCAGCGTCGCGCCGTCGAGAGCGACGTTCGTCCACGGATTCGGAGGCAAGCTCTCCCGCCGCCGAGGCTTGCCAGCCGCGACCTTGCGTTTGACCTTGACCATGGGTAGATGGTGCCTCTTGCCGCGCCCCGCGGTCAATCAAAAGCCGGCGGCCGCTCCGGATCCCGGTGATATTCGAACATCGCGCGGATCTGCCGCTCCGTGACCCGGCCGAGAGACAGCGCCGGAAGCGCATCTTCCGCAAAGAAATCGACCGCCGACGTCTCGATGCTCGTCCGGGGCGAGCCTCCCGTGATCTCGCACAGAAAGAACAGCTTCCAGATGTGGAACAAGTGCGGCGTGTGCCCCTGCCGGTTGCGGTCGTAGACGGCCGCGAGCTTCACGGCGCGGACCTCGAAACCGGACTCCTCGAGCGCTTCGCGCTCCACGGCCGATCGGGGGCTGTCGCCCACGTCCGCCCAGCCGCCCGGAAGCGTCCATCCTCCGTCCGAGCGCTCCTGCACCATCAAGATCCGCTCGTCGCGGAACACCGCGGCGCGCACGTCCACCTTGGGTGTCGCATAGCCCGACTCGCGCTTCAGGAGGTCCTCGAGAAGATCGAATGCGCGCGGCTCGAGGCCACTGTCCGGCCCCGTGCCATCTGCAAGGCCGCTGCCCCGCCCGATCGCCTCGAGCGCGAGCGCGCGAACGGCCTCGTATCGCTCCCGGTCGTAGTCGTCGTGTGTGAAGGTGAGACCGGTCTGCGCGATGGCCTGTAGCCGCCGCGCCCAATCGAGCCACATCGGGTCCATGCGCCCGATTGAAGCACCGTTCGGTCCCGGCGCGCCACACGTGACCCGTCGCGCTACATTCGGCGCATGCTGAGCGAGGCGATCGAGGTGTACCGTTCCGCGCGGCTCGCCGACTGCGAGGAGCGCGCATTCATGCTGACGGCCGTCGGCGTGCCGAGCGAGATCGATCATCCGGGCCCCGAGTTCGTACTCCTGGTCGATCCCCACGCCGCTTCCGAGGCCCAGTTCCATCTGCGCCAGTACGAGTGGGAGAGGCGTCCGCAGCCGCGCCCCGCGCCGCTTCCCCCGCCGCGGCTGCATCCCGATGCGTGGGTCGGCTGCGCGATCTACGCCATCGCGCTCCTGTGGATCGCCTACGCGGTGAGCCACGGCATCGGCCGGCTCGACGATTTCTCCGTGGGTGAGCTCTACGCGGCGGCCATGCAGCGGGGCGAGTGGTGGCGGGCTTGGACGGCGCTCACGCTGCACTTGGGCCCCGCGCACCTCTCCGCGAACCTCGGTGCCGGCGTCTGGTTCGGTTATCTGTGTGGGCGCGTGCTCGGCCCCGGGCTCGCCTGGGCGCTCATCGTCAACGGCGGCGCGTGCGCGAACCTCATCGAGGGATTGCTCGCCGCGCCCTCGCATCGCGCCGCCGGCGCCTCGACCGCGGTCTTCACCGCGCTCGGACTGCTCGCCGCCCACACCTGGAGCACGCGACGCGGACTCGAGCGCCACTGGGCGCTCGGCTGGGGCCCGCTCATCGCGGGCGTGGTGCTGCTCGGCTGGCTCGGCACCGCGGGAGCGCACACGGACGTGTTCGCGCACCTCGCCGGCTTCGTGGTCGGCGGAGTGCTCGGCGTCGTGGTCGCGATTCCCGCGGTGCGCCGTGTGCTCGACACGCTTCCCCAGTGGCTCACGGGAGCGCTCGCGGTGGCGCCGATGGCGCTCGCCTGGCTCCTGGCGCTCGGCAGCTGAGGCATAATCGCCCGATGGGTACGCAGTGGGCCATTCACGGCCGGGAATTCTCGAGCTGCAACTGCTCGTACGGCTGCCCCTGCCAGTTCAATGCCCTGCCGACACACGGCCATTGCTGGGCGGTGATGGGCGCCGAGATCGAGTCGGGATACCACGCCGACACCCGGCTCGACGGCCTGCGGTTCGCCTCGATCTTCCGCTATCCAGGCGCCATTCATCTCGGGGACGGCGAGGCGCTCGCCGTCGTCGACGGCCGCGCGAGCGCGGCACAGCGCCGCGCGATCTTGCGCATCCTCGAGGGAGAGGACACCCGTCCGGGGGCCACGATATTCCAGGCACTCGCCGCGACGGTTGCGAGGCGGCACGAGCCGGTGTTCGCGGACATCGACTTCCATGTGGACATCGATAAGCGCCGCGCGCATTTGAGAGTGGCCGGCTACATCGAGCAGCGCGGAGAGCCGATCGTGAATCCCGTCACCGGAGCCGAGCACCGAGTGCGTATCGAGATCGAGGGCGGCTTCGAGTATCGCAAGGCGGAGATCGGCCGCGGCTGGGCAACGACCCAGGGGCCGATCGCGTTCGAGCTCAGCGACTCCTACGGCCAGTTCAACGCACTCGATCTTTGCCAGGACGGCATTCCCTGAGCCTCGGCACGGCGCTCGCCGCCGCATCTCGGCGCCCCCGGTCGTTCATCCTCGGGGCGGCGCTCGTGGTCATCGCGATCGCCTGGGGTTATCTCGGCAGCTTCGCGGCGCACATGCACATGGCGGCCGCCGGATCGATGGTATCCGGGTCGATGATGCCAGGGTCGATGGCAGCAGGGTCGATGCCAGCAGGAGCGACGGCGCCCGGGATGCTCGCGCCGACATTCGCCCCCTGGACGCCCGGCCGCGTCCTCACGCTCTTCGCGATGTGGGCCGTCATGATGGTGGCCATGATGACGCCGTCGGTCCTGCCGATGGTGCTCCTCTACGCGCGAGTTGCCGAGCAGCTCGCGCCGTCCGGGCGAGCCCTCGCACCGGCCGCGCTGTTCGCCGCCGGCTATCTCGCCGCCTGGATCGGATTCTCCGCAGCGGCGGCGCTCGCACAGTGCGGTCTCGAGGCGCTGGCGCTGCTCACGCCCATGATGGCGGCGTCGAGCCGGGGACTCGGCGCGGCGGTGCTCCTCCTCGCGGGCGCCTACCAATGGTCGCCCGCCAAGGACGCCTGCCTCGACTCCTGCCGGTCCCCACTCGCGTTCGTTCAGCGGCACGGCGGATTCCGCTCGAGTGC
>JBOHZT010000039.1:0-16327 GCA_050738535.1 Steroidobacteraceae bacterium | reverse complement strand
AGCTTCACGTACGAGGTCTCGAGCGTCACCGTCTGCGTGCCGTTGCCCTTCGGGTTGACGAGCGCGATGCCGTTCTGGAAATCCCGCCGCCACACGCCCTTCTGCCACGCCGCGGTCGGCGGCGGCGAGATCGCCTGCCCGAGATTGGCGTTGAACTCGTCGAACCAGACGACGCCGTGGTACTCGGCGCTCTGGTCGCTGAAGTTGTAATACGCATTGCCCATGAGGCAGGAGGCGAGCCCATAGCGCATCGACTGATAGTCGGTGGGGCTGCCCTCTTGTCCGAAGATGCCGAGCTGGTCGTTGTCGAGCGCGGCCATCGACTTCTGGTAGTAGGCCATCATGGCCTGCCAGCCGCCGTAGGACTCGACCGAGTACGACGCCCCGATCAGCCCCTCCATCACGCCGCCGTCGAGCAGGCCCTGATACTGGGTGAGCACCGCCTGCGGCTGGCCCCACGTCGCGATGTTGCCGATCTGCAGCTTACCGGGCATGAGCTTGCGTAGATCCTGAATGTAGCGCTGATAGCCGTCGCGCAGCGCCGCGCCCGCCTGCGCGCTCGCGTTCGACAGATTGGCGCCGCCGAGCGTCCAGTCCCCGTTGACCGTCGGCTGCCAGAACATATTGTCCATGAAAAGGCCGTCCGCGGAGGAGTTGGGCTGATAAATGGTGCTCACGAAATAATGCGCGAGCCAATCGACGGAATCCTCGCCCGAGGAATCCCGCGCGGTATCCATCGTGTTGTTGATGACCTGGAGATTGCCACCGCCCGAGATGGGCGTTCCGCCCTTGTCCACCGGGTAGAGCCACCAACCCATCGAATCGAGCTTCTGGATGAGCGGCGCATAGGCCGCATCGGAAGGATTGATCCAGTTGTCGATCGTGTAGAGGAACACGAGCGTCTTTGGATTGAGCGCCTTGATCGATTTGATGATGCTGTCCATCGACTCCCCGCCCGGCGCAAGACCCGGGTAATCAGTGAGGATGACGAGGTTCTCCTTCGCGAGCGCCGCCTGATAGCTCGGATCGTTGTAGTTGAACGGCCCGCCGATGTCGATGCCGGCAAGCCTCGGGAAAGGCGGCGAGTAAGCCGAGGAGCTGCTGGAGGTCTGAGAGAGTGCGAGGCACGGCAGCGCAGCGAGCAGCACGGCGAGCGCCAGATGACGAGTTCTGAGCATAGAGTCCCCCACGTTCGAGGGCCGGGAGCGGCCATTCGAGTCCATCTAATAATCCGTGTCGAGGCGCCGCGGTGATCCGCCGCGGTGTAGCGAACATTCTCGACGCCGGCCGCGCGACGTCAAGCGCACTTTCGTCTGTTATCACCGACAAACACCCTGTCGTCTGCGATCGCCGACTGCGCGTGTTGAACACAACGACCGCGAGATGACTGATCAGCGTGCGCGGAACCCGCAACCGTTGGGCTGCCGTCAAAGCTAGCCAGCCGGGCCCGGCAGAGATCACTCCCGGTCGAGCTCGACTCGCAGACGCGAAACGAGACTCGCATTGCCCGAGAGCACGCCCGAGAACACGACCGTCGGCGCCGGCTCCTTCACGCCGAACGAGGCAGAGAACCAACCAAGCGGCGGCTCCTCGCGTCCGATCACGACTTGCGGTTGAAGGACCGCCGGCCCCTCGAGCCACAGACGGACACCTTGTCGCTCGACGAAAATCACCGGCCCTTGCTGGATCACGCGGCACTGCGGGGCTAAATGCCAGTGCAGCGCCAGATGATGCGCGCTGTTGCACATGATCTCGTCGAGCACCGTGAGCGTGCCCTCCGCGGCGGCATACCGCCACGTGCGCCGGTGATGCACCGGATCCTTGAGCCGCGCATATCCTTCGTGCCGCGCGACGAGCGTCGGCACCGCGCCCTCGAGATCGAACTGCTCGACATGAGCGGACGCATGCCGGTCCCAGAGAAATCCGCCGCGGTAGATCGATTGATCCTCCCCGTCCACCGTGATCGTGTTGTGCGCCGACGTGCCCCGAAAGTAGCGCCGCCACGGGCCCGTCGGATCGTAGGAGTAGGTGCCTGGATCGACGAGCATCGGCACGCCCGCCGCGCTCAGCGTGAAGGAAAGCGCGTCCGCGTGACCGTGCGCCGCGATGGACAGGTATCCGAGCGGACCCGCATCGGCGACGATCCGCACTTCGCGCGGTGTCCCGAAGCGCTCGCCGAGCACGAAGTACCCGCCGTCGCGATACGCACGGATCGGTTCCTCGCGCCGGCCGGCACTCGCGAGCGCCGCGAAACGCTGCTCCGCCGCATCCCCGAGGAGCCAGCGCGACTTGTCGTCGAGGCCGGCTGCTTTGGCGGCGAGCGCCGGGCGCCCGAGCAGCACCGCGCCGCAGCCGAGGAGCGATTCGAATACCTGCTCCTCGCCGCGGGGCACGAGCCCGGCGAGCACCCCATCGTCCGCATCTCCGAAAGCCGGAACGTGGCCGCTCGCATCCATGAGGCTCGCGAGGAAATCGAGCATCGCGCCGAGCCGCTGCCAGTACTGCGGAGCGAAGTCGCGCCCGCTCGCCCGCGCGACGAGCCCCGCGATCAGCGTCATCTCGGCGACGGACTGGTGGTACCAGACCGCCTGCTCCCGGTTGACGCCGTCCGAGAATGTCTGCTCGAGCGTCTCGTGGGCCAGCTCCCCGTATGCGGTCTCACGCCAGTGCGCGCTCTCCTCCCAGAGCGGCCAGGTGAGCGCTCCGACGAGCAGACCGACGGCCTCGCCGAGCCGGTGATTGTTGGACGAGGAGTGGCGCGAGCCATAGCCTGCGATGAAATGGCAGTGCTGATAGACGGACCGCAGCCAGCGCTCGCGGAAGCTGCGGCCGGATGGCCCGCGAAAGAGGATCGACGCCTCCGCCCCGAGCAAATGCCAGGCGAACATCCAGTTGATGAGCCGTACGGCCGGCTCGAGGCTCACGCACCAGTTGAGCCCCAGCGGGTAGGGACACTCGGCGATCCACGACTCGAGGAGCGCGCGCGCGCCCTTCGCATAGCGCGGATCGCCGCAGAGGTGCCAGGCCTCGGCGAGCGTCACGAGCTCGAGATGCCGGTTGAGCTCCCAGAGCGATTTCGCGTCTCCGGCCAGTCGGCGGTCACGGTAATCGATCGACTTGCCGAAGACCGACGGCGCTTCGATGCCGGTCAGCGGATCGACGTTCCAGCGGGGCGGGAACCCAAGCTGCACATCATGGAGCGCGAAGATCCGGAACCGGCCGGCGAGGATGCGATCGGCGGCATCCGTATAGCGCCCGTGCTCGAAACGCCTCGGGAGCGGCGCGAGCCAGGGTGTCCCGCTGCGTCCCGAGGCGGCGGGCGGCCGCGCGAGGCGGAACCCCGAAAGCTCGGCGCGCAACTCGAGCTTGCGCCGGATCCGGAAGCCCACCTCCTCCGCGCTCATCGCACGCAGGCGGTGCGCGAGCCATACGAGCCGCGAGGCAGACCCGGAGCGCGGCTCGCGTGACCGAGCCACGAGACTGCCGACCCTCGAGCTCACCTCTCCCATTCCGCTCCTCGCACGCAGTGCCGCGCGGACCCGCCCCGCCGGCTGTCCAAACCCGGAGCCGGGCGCAACTTTCGTGCCTCGATGAGCGGCTCGCGTCGCGCGTGAGCTTTGAGGCCGGTTCGGTGAAGTGGGATGGTCCTTTAGGACATTCCAGAACCGTCGTATTACATTATGGACTAAAACAAGGACTTATGCTATATTACGATACATGCCAGCCAAACAACCCCCCTTCTACCCGACCCAAAGGCGCATCCTCACGGCGCTCGGCGAGCGGCTGAGACTCGCACGCTTGCGCCGCAAGCTCACGATCGACATCGCCTGTCAGCGCGCGGGTATCTCACGGATGACACTTTTTCGAGCGGAAGCCGGAAGCCCCGCGATCGCAGTCGGGACACTCCTGCGGATTCTCTCCGTGTTGGGGCTCGAGAGCGATCTCGAAGCTCTCGCGCGTGACGATAAAGTTGGGAGGCTGCTGCAAGACCAGGCGCTCCCGGAGCGAAGGCGTCGCAGTTCGCGTGGCCGCCCGAAAGTAGAACCGAAGGAGCGCGCGCCGTGACCGATGAGGTGGAAGTGTGGCTCGATGCCGACTTCCTCGAGCGCACACGCGTTGGCACGCTCTCCCACGATCGCGGAACACTCCGTTTTGCGTACGCCCCGGCGTGGCTCGCGAATCCTCAGGCCTTCGCGCTCGACTCCAACCTCTCTCTCGGCGAGGGAGGCTACTTCCCTAACGCGGAAGCCGGCAATTTTTGCGTCTTCGACGACTCCGCGCCCGATCGCTGGGGTCAGACCCTCATGAAGCGCCGCGAGGCGCTCGCCGCCAAGGATGAAGGCCGTAAACCCCGGACTCTCCATACATGGGATTTTCTCTTGGGGGTCGAAGATGTAAGTCGCCAAGGGGCGCTGCGCTATCGCCGCCCGGATGAGGAAGCGTTCCTCGCCCACGAGACCTTGACCGTGCCGCCGTCCGCGAGCCTTCGGGAGCTCGAGTCCGTGGCCCGCGAGATCACCGCGAAGCGGCTAGACGATCTCCAAGCGCTTCGCCAGTGGCTGGGAGTGCTCGTGGCTCCAGGCGCCTCCTTGGGCGGTGCTCGCCCGAAGGCGAACTTCACCGAAACCGACGGCAGCTTATGGATCGCGAAGTTTCCCGCTTGTGATGATAGCCGTGACGTCGGCGCCTGGGAGGCGCTCGCGCACAAGCTGGCCGCCCGCGCAGGCATCGAGGTGCCCCCTTCCGAACTGCGCCGCTTCAGCGGCGGCTATCACACCTTCTGCGTGCAGCGCTTCGACCGTTCCGGTGTTCGACGGCGCTTCTATGCCTCCGCGATGGCGCTCCTGCGCAAGGACCAAAGCGAGGGAACCAGTTACCTCGAGCTTGCGGAGTTTCTACACGCGCGCGGAGCCAAGGATCATATCGAGGCCGACCTCGAACAGCTCTTCCGGCGAGTGGTCTTCAACGTTGCGATCGGCAACCGCGACGATCATCTGCGGAACCATGGGTTTCTTCTGACCCCAACAGGCTGGCGTCTCGCACCGGCGTTCGATCTCAACCCCAGCACCGAGCGAACCGACCACGTTCTCAATATCGATGAGTCGGACAACCGGCCAAGTCTCGCGACCGTGATCGAGACCTCGGAGTGCTACGTGGGATCGAGCGACAGAGGCCGGGTCATCGTCGCGGAAGTCCTGCATGAGACGCGCAGCTGGCGCCAGGCTGCGCACGCACTCAAAATCGCACGTGCCGACATCGAGCTGACGGCGACGGCGTTTGCCGAGTCCGGCGCGTCAGCCTGACCTCGTTTCGGTACTGATTCGATCCAGCACGGAGACCGCCTCACTCGGCAGCTCAAGGTCTGCCGCCGCCAGGTTTTCTCGGAAGTGTCCCACCGACGAGGTGCCGGGAATGAGCAGAATGTTCGGGGACCGTTGCAGCAGCCACGCAAGCGCCACCTGCATCGGCGTTACGCCGAGCTGCCGGGAAACATCGGACAGCGTCGTCGACTGCAGCGGCGTGAAACCGCCGAGTGGAAAGTACGGCACATAGGCAATGCCTCGCGCGGCGAGGGACTCGATCAGGTCATCGTCCGTCCGGTGAGCGAGGTTGTAGAAGTTCTGCACGCACGCGACGGGCGCGATGGATTGGCCTTCGGTGACCTGCTCCTCGGAGACCGTGCTCAAGCCGAGGTGCTTGATCAGCCCTTTCTGCTGCAGCTCCGCCAGCGCGGTGAACGGCTCGGCGATCGAGCCCGGCTCCGGACTGTTGAAGCCGCCGACGCGCAAGTTGACGACATCGAGCGCGTCGAGACCCAGACGGCGCAGGTTGTCGTACACGGCCTGGCGCAATTGCTCGGGAGCGCGCGCATGAGGCCAGCCGCCCTGCGCATCTCGCAACGCGCCGACCTTGGTGACGATGCGCAGCCCATCCGGATAGGGATGCAGGGCCTCCTTGATGATCTCATTGGTGACGTACGGGCCGTAGAAATCGGCGGTGTCGATGTGATTGATGCCTCGATCGACCGCCTCGCGCAGGACCGCCACGGCGGCGTCTCGGTCCTTGGGCGGCCCGAAAACCCCGGGGCCGGCAAGCTGCATGGCCCCGTAGCCCATGCGGTTCAAAGTCATGGACGTTCCCGGCAGCGTGAATTCTCCGCCGAGGCTATTGCGATCGGTCATGGCGCTGGCTCCTGTGCTGGTCCATCATCTCTGGCATTCTGCTCGATAATTCTCGGTTCCGGGGGCGCAAAAAGCACCGCGGTTCGCGAGCCGATCAAGCCTCGAAATAGTGCCCCTGCTCCAGCTCGGCGATCAGTCCGGGCTGTTGCGGTGTCCAGGCGAGCAGGCTCCGGGTCCGCTCGCTCGAGCTCGGAGCGTCCAGCGCCGCAAACGGCGCGAACCAGCCGAAGTGCTCTTGCGCTTCCTGCGGCGTCTTGCTCACGACCGGCACGTTCAGGCGTCGGCCAATCACTGCGGCAATCTCCTTGAGCGGCAGGCCCCCGTCCGCGACGGCGTGGTACCGGCCGCCGATAACGCCGTGTTCGAGGGCCAGCCGGTATACACGGGCGGCATCCAGCCGGTGCACGGCAGGCCAGCAGTTGCGTCCTTCGCCCACGTAGGCGGACACGCCCTTCTCGCGTGCAACGCCGATGAGGCGCGGCACGAAGGCGTGATCACCCTCGCCGTGGACGGAAGGGGGGAGGCGCACCACCGCCACTCGCGCTCCGCGCGCCGCCAGCGCGACGGCCGCCGCTTCCGAAGCGCGGGGATAGGCCGGGGAGACGGGAACGGGCGGATCGTTCTCGGTCGCGATGCGACCTTCGGCCACAAGCGCCAACCCGGAGGTGACCAGCAGCGGCCGATCCGAGCCTTCGAGCGCGGCGCCCAATGCCTCGATGGCGCGCCGGTCGAGCTCGCAGTTTTCCGCGAATCTCGAGAAGTCGTGGTTGAAGGCGGTATGGATGACGGCGTCGGCCGCGGCCGCTCCGCTTTTGAGGCTCTCCACGTCCTCGAGTGAACCTCGATGAACCTCGGCACCTGCCGCGGCGAGCCGTTGAGCACCCGCATCGGAGCGGGCGAGACCGTGCACCTGGTGGCCCGCACGGATCAATTCCGCGACGACGGCCGATCCGACGAAGCCGGTAGCACCGGTAATGAAAACACGCATGGAAGTTCTCCGCACTTGAGGACTGCGGCTATCATTGGGTGCCGATTCATACCGGTAAAGTCGTGAGATTATCCAGGTATAATCACTGACAGGACCTATATGCCCACCGCCGCCCGCAGTAGTAGCCTCGGCGCGTTCCTCAAGGATCGCCGCACGAGGCTCGATCCAGCCGCCCTGGGCTTTGCCGCTGCGCGGCGGCGCACGCCCGGTCTGCGCCGGGAAGAAGTGGCCCAGCGCGCCAATATCAGTGCGACCTGGTACACGTGGCTCGAGCAAGGCCGGGGCGGAGCGCCTTCGGCCGCCGCGCTCGAGCGCATTGCTCGGGCGCTCGCGCTGACGGATGCCGAGCGGGAGTATCTCTTCCGACTCGGTTTAGGGCGCGCGCCGGAGATTCGTTACCAAACACCCGCAGGGGTCACGCCGCGGTTGCAACGCGTGCTCGATGCGCTCGAGGTGAGCCCCGCCATCGTGAAGACCCTCACCTGGGACGTCGTCGCGTGGAACCGCGCCGCGGCGGCGGTGCTGACCGACTACGGCGCGCTCGCGCCCGAGCAACGCAACATCCTGCGCCTCATCTTCATGGACTCGGGCATCCGCGCCGTGCAGTTCGACTGGCAGAGCGTCGCCCGCTTCGCCGTGGCGGCCTTTCGTGCCGATGCGGTACGCGCCGGGACGCCACCGGAGGTGGAGTCCCTGGTTGCGGAGTTGAGCCGACGCAGTCCCGAATTCGCAGCGCTGTGGCGCGAGAATGATGTCCGCAGCTACGGTGCGGGCGCCAAGCGCCTGCGGCATCCGATTGCCGGGGAAATCGCGTTCGAATACTCAGCCTTCGCGGTCGACGGCCGGCCCGACCTGGGCCTGGTGATCTACAACCCCGCGACGCCGGCGGACGCGGAGCGGATCCGGTCCCTCATCAGCGATTGAGCAGGCCGGTTGGAATTCGAGGCCTTGTTTGCAGCTTTCGCGTTCATGGTCCGGAATTGTAGAAGGAAATTACGGTAGCGCGCTCGTTCCGCGTGGTCCATTATCACCACCACAAGAACGGGCAGCGGCCAACCGCGCCGCAGGGGAGGCCAACATGAAGACCGTCGCCGCGCTATGTCTGATGCTGCTGTCGTCCAGTGCCTTCGCGGCCACCGGGGCGAAGTGTCCGTCGCCTACGTCGCCCGCCTGCGATCGCGAATGCCTTCGCGGCATGGTCACCGAAGTGCTCTACGCCCTGGTCGACCACGACACGAGCAAGTTGCCGGTGACGAAGAACCTGCGGGTCACGGAGGACGGAATCGTAAAGCCACTCGCCAAAGTCGGGCTGGTCAGGACCGTGACGAAGCTGCGCGGCTATCGCCAGGACGTCATCGACGTGAGCGCGGAACAGAGCCTCGCGGCGGTCGTCGTCGAGGAATCCGGTGCGCCGGTCATCCTGGTGGTGCGAGTCAAGGTACAGGGCGATAAGATCAGCCAGCTCGAGCTGGTGGCCACACGCAGCCGCGCGCAGGGCCTGAGCTTCACCATCGATACCTTGAACGCGCCCAGCGAGGAGATGAGCTTCGCGCCGCCACTCTCGCAGCTCGAGACGCGCAAGCAGGCGATCAAGATCGCCATGTACTACCCGAAGGGCCTGAACTCCGCGGACACCTTCGCTTCGGTGGGAACGCCGTTCGCGCCGGGTACCCGGCGCGTCGAGAACGGCGCGGTGATGGCGGGGCCCGACTGTGTGTTCAGCCCCACCTGCAAGAACATCGCCACGCAATCGCTGCGGATCTTCAAGCGCCTCGGCCACGTCACCGTGCGTTCGGTGTACGTGGACGAGCGGATGGGCATCGTCGCGCTGCGCCTTTCCTGGAACGCGCGGGGTCCGGGCTCGGACAAGCTCACGGCGTTCGAGCTGTTCAAGGTCTACGGCGGGCAGATCCACAAGGTCGAAGCCTTCATCCGGCTATTCCCGCCGGCGCTCGCACTGGGTGGCTGGCCGGTGACCGTCAGCCAGCCCTGAGAGTCAGGGTTTTCCCAGGCGCCGCAGAGACCGATGCGCTTGCGCGACGGCCATCCGCGGTTGATGAGCGCGAGAGGAGACGCCCATGTTGCTCAATGCAACAGGCGCCAGTCCGAATGCTTTACGCGCGGCACGCCAATCGCGCTCTGCGCTGGCGGCCTGAGACCACTCGATGTCATCGGGCGAGAGTCCACTGTGCTTCCAGCCAGCGGGATGGAGTAAATCGGCGAGCGCCCATGCCGGCCGCAGAGAGCGAAGCCCCTCATCGGGACTACCTTCGATGCCTGGCGCAACTTGATCGAACCACCGTGGATCGCGGCTTACGACATCGAAGTGTTCTGTCTTGAACACGGGATAGCCGGATTTGACGGCGACCGTGGGGCGTTGCACCAGCTGGGTCGTCCAGCCCGCGCGACGCAACGCTTCGATGCCAACGAGCACGGCGGACGGCATCGCGATGACCACGGCCCCCTCCCAGTCCGGGTGGCGGCTGGCGAGCAGATTGGCATAGACGTCGCTGTGCCCGCCGAGACCTTGCACCAGGCCGCGACGCTTCCAGAGGTACAGATACTGCGAGGCAGTCTTCGAAGTCCAACCGAACCGCCGCGTGAGATCGCCTCCACGAAACAGCGCGGGAAGGTCGCGCAAACGCTCGAAGGCCGAGACCCGGGCTCCTGAATCCGTTCTCATGGTGACGGATCCGCAGGTTTGGCACGCGATTGCGCCTCGATCTGGCGCATGGCGCGGACTCCTTCGTCCAACGAGGTGATCGCGGATCGGACCATGGATTGCACTGCCTCCCCAGCCAGCGGCCAGGAAGAAGGTAGCCAGCGCTTCAAATCCTCCTCGATGGAATCGACCGAGGAGGCAAGCTCTTCTCGCCGCGCCCGTGCTTTGACCAGCCAAGCGGCCGCGGTCTCGCCCGGATAGGTCGCCAGGCGGACGCGCAGGCTCTCGGGCGTACATACGCCTGCCATGCCGTGTGACAGAAGCCAATGGAGATCGAACACGTCGCGCGCTTTCAGATAAGGGCGTGCGCCGAGGGCGAACACTTTGTCCACGTAAATCTCGGACAGATCCGCGGTGGGCACGAACGTTTGCAGCCCGGATGCGGCGCCGCTCGCGAGACGAATGGGGCTGACGGTGGTCTTCACGGCATTCACCGTCGATTCGGGAGCTCGCCACAGCTCCACCTTCACGCGGACCGCGCCAATGAGATCAGGGCCGCCGATGGTAACCACGAAGGTATGCGGGTTACGTGCATCCTTGGCCTTGGATACGACGAGCTTCGCCCCCTGAGGGAGCAGCCACGATGCCCCCTCCAACCGGGCTTCCACAGCCTTGGCGATCGACTGGAGATTGAGCGAGGAATTCACCAGGAAATCGAGATCCTCGCTATATCGGGGCGACCCGTACGCCAGGTGCAGACTCGTGCCTCCCTGGAACACCAGGTCGCCGGGCTCCCAGCGGCGCGATGCCATCAGCGCATCGAGCGTCGCCACGTGCAGCGCTTGACGCAAGTCCCAGGCCTCGGCGGGCGTGAGGTGACGCTTGGGCATGCGATTGATTCTCTAATTATATTTAGAGAAGTTCAAGGGTGTGCCTCTTGGGACAGCAGGGTTTCCCGAGTTACCAACCACCTTCAGCTGAGCCGTACGGAGCCCCCCCTCCCCGGGGGCAGCCAGGCCCGTCGTTTGCATGCCGATTTGTGCGTCCGGGAGGGACCTCATGCAGACGCCGGAACAGATCGAGCATCACTACCGGATCGAGAAAGCGCTCGCGGAGCGCTTGCGGCGCGCGGATCGGGCCGTGCGCGGCCCTCTATATGGCCAGGTTTACGACGAGCTGCTGCGCGAGGTGCCGCATCACCCGTATCTCACCCGGCGGGCCGATACCGACGCCAAGCGCCTCGTCGCGGCCGAGCTCCTGCCGTTCCTGTCGCGGTTCCTCGAGCCGCAGACGGTGTTTCTCGAGATCGGCGCCGGCGACTGCAGCCTCTCGCGCGAGGTCGCCCAGCGCGTGCGCCTGTGCTACGCGCTCGATGTCTCGAGCGAGATCCTCGCGCGCGATGAGCCGAAGGTGCGCGCGGTCCTCTCGGACGGCTGCTCCGTTCCCGTGCCCGCCGGCTCGATCACGGTGGCGTACAGCAACCAGGTGATGGAGCACATTCACCCGGACGATGCGATCGCGCAGCTCGACAACATCTATCGGGCGCTTGCGCCCGGCGGTCGCTACGTCTGCGTCACGCCGAGCCGCCTCAACGGGCCGCACGACGTGTCCCGTTACTTCGACGACGTGGCGACCGGCCTGCACCTCAAGGAGTACACCTTCGGCGAGCTCGCGGCGCTCTTCCGGCGCGCGGGGTTCCGCCGCGTCGCGCCCTACGTGCGCATCGGGCGGCGGTACCTGCGCGCGCCGCTCACGTTGCTCGTGCTCGGTGAGCGCGCGCTCGAGCTGCTCCCCGTCCGCCTGCGCCGCAGGACTGGCCGGGTGCGGGGCATCCGCAATCTGCTCTTCATGCATGTCGCGGCGCTGAAGTAGACGAGCCGTCCGCTTCGCGGGCGCGACGCGCCGCACTCGCCCGGCCGGCGGCTCCGGGGGGAACCGCAGGGCGCGAGACACCCGCCGCATCCTCCCGAGACGCCACCCAGCCAAAGCGCACATCGGCGCCAAGACGCGCGGCTGCGCCAAGAGGGCCGGCAGCACCAAAGCCTAGCGGCGCGGCCTGCGCCGCCTGCGCTTCCTCCATAGCGAGCTCCGGCGCTGCCTCGGCCTGCGCGGCCTCTGCGATGAGCGCGACCCGCATCATCGCGCCCATGTACATCCACAGGTACGGCCAGGGCTTGAAGATCAGCGTGAAGAAAACCGCGACCAGCATCGCGATCATGCCGAACTGGAACGCCAGCAGCTGGCGCCGCTCGTCCCCGCTCGCGAGCGGAATCGCACGGCCCGCGACCAGCATGGTCCGGCGCACGATGAGCACGAAGCACGCGACGCCGACGATGCCGAGATCGAACCACAGATCGAGGTAGTAATTGTGGGTCGAGAGCGTGAACGGCATGCTCTCGTACGCATTCCAGCCGAACCCGGTGATGAGGGAAAGCGGCGCATCCATCATGCTCTCGAGCGTCGTGGCCCAGATGCTCGAGCGGCCGGACGTGAATTCCCCGACGCTCACGGTGGAGCTTTGTCCGATGAGCCGCTCGGAGAGCACGGCGGCCGTCTGCGGATAGACGATGCTCGCGACGACGCCGACCAGCACCACGAGCGCGACGACCGCGATGCCCCAGGCAACGAGGCGGCCGGGCCGCACGTACCGGCGACACAGATACCCGCCGCACACGGCCGCCGCGAAGGCCGCGACGAAAGCGCCGCGCGAGACGGTCATGATGAGGACGATCGCCGAGGCGAACGCGCCCCCGTACCACAGCATGCGCGTGAGCCGGCGACCCGTTGCCGCGAGCGCGATCATCGCCGGCAACATGCAGGCGATCAGCGTGCCGGTCGAATTGGCGTGGCCGAAGAATCCATACACGCGGCCTTGCTCGATCCCCTCCTCGCCCACTCTCATCGAGATGTGCAAGATGCCCACGACGTCCGCGAGCGTCATCACGTTGGCAATGCAGATCGCGGCGACGAGCGCCTTGAGGAACGTGCGCGCATCCTCGTTGTCGCGCAGCCCGTAGAACACCGTCAGGAAGAACATCGTCGGATCGATCAGGAAGGCCTTGAGGTTGATCACCGCCGCCGTGAGGTGGTACTGCGGCCGATGCAGGATCAGCGCATCGACGATCGAGGTGACGACCGCATAGCCGATCCACAGCACGAACAGGGCATGGATCTTCGGCAGCTCGATCCGCACCTCGCCGGCAATCACCATGCGGAAGAACAGGCCGAGGGCGATGAGGTACAGGACACCGTTCTTGACGGAGACCCCGGGGCCGAGGCTCAGGCCGACGTCGAAGATGTCGCAGAAGACGATCACCGCGACCAACAATGAGAGCAGCCATCTCACGGCGTGAGGTCCTCCTCAGGGTTCCCCAGGGGTTCCACGCTAGGCGCCGTGCATCGCGCCGTGCCACAGGACCCGCCGCGCGCGCTCGACGAGCGCCAGCGCCTCGGGGACGCGCAGGCCGTACACGATGAGCGCGTAGACGGCGAGATAGGCGGCGCCCGCGATCGCGATCGAGAGCAGCACCGGAAGTCCGCTCAAGGGACCCGCGAGCAGCACGAACGAGGCGAGCCCACAGGCGAGCCCGACCTTGCTCAGACTCCTCCAGGGCAGCAGCCGCGAGAGGGTGATGCGATAGGTCCTGAGCGTGGCGCCCGCGAGGTATCCGGCCTCGATGAGACTCGCGATGGCGAACGCCAGCATCGCCCCGGCGATCCCGTAGCGCGGCGCGAGGACGACGAGCAGCGCGCCGCAGGACAGGAGCGAGGCGACGTTGCTCACGACGAGCGGCGCCGTGCGACCCGCCGCCCGCAGGGCCGGACCGAAATCCAGGCACTCGCGCAGCACCACGATCATGTAGATCTGCATGACCGGCGCGGCCGGCGCGTAGCTCGCGCCGAACACGGCGCGGATGAGCGGCAGCGCGTAGCGCGCGACGAGCACGGCGATCGGGAACAGGCACAGCGCGTTGACCACGGTCGCCTGCCGCCACAGCGCGAGCGGACTCTCGCGCGCCTGACCCCGCCGCACCATCTCCGGCAACACCACCGCGGAGATCGAGTTGCGCACCGTCGTCACGATCGGCTCGCCGAAGCGGCCGATCATGTACTGCGCGAGCGCCGCCGTGCCGAGCAACTTCGTCACCGTGAGCGGACTCAAATTGCGGCTGAAGAGCGCGAGCACCGCGGCCATGCCGAACGGCACGCAGAAGCGCAGGAACCCCGCCCAGGGCTCGGCGAGCGGCGGCTCGGGCGCGCGCGAGCCGAGCCGGCGCAGCGCGACCGCCGAAGCCGCGAGACGCAGGGCCTCGACGATGACGAGCGCCCACAGGATCGCCCAGACGCTGCGCGTCACGACCGCCACCACGATCACCACCGTCAGCCGCGCCGCGAGCCGGCCGGTCGAGTACGCGAAGACCGCGAACGGGCGGCGGCGGGCCACCCAGAAGCATTCCCAGAAATCCAGATTGACCGAGAAGAGCGTGTAGGCGGCGAGCGGCCAGGCATATGGCCCGACGAGCGCGCCGTGCGTCGCCGCGTTACCGACGAGGAGCGCGAGCGCCACGACCCCGGTGCTGACGAGCGTGAGCACCGCGCTGCGCTTCACCACGCGCCACGGACTGTCGGGATTGGCGGCGACGAAGTAAAGCAGGCTGTCGGGAATGGAGAACGCCGCGATCGACTGCAGAATGCCGGCGTAGAGCAGGAATTCGCGATAGCGGCCGAAGCCGGCCACCGAGAACAGGCGCACCAGGATGATCGGGCTCACGAGCATGAGCCCGTAGTTGGTCATCCGGCACACGGTGAGCACAATGGCGCGGTTCGCGAGTCCCATCGAGCCCGTCCTCACCCGTGCCGCGCGGCGCGCGCGGTGAGCGGGGGCGGCGCGCGCCTGCGTGCCGGGGCGAGCGTGGGCGAGGGAATCCTCCACACTTTGGTGAGCCCGTCGCGGCCCACGAAGACGACGCGGCGCGAGAGCGCCTCGAGGATGTGCTCGATGCCCGGCCCGCGCGCGGCGCGGCGGCCGTCCTGCTGCTGCTCGCCGCTGCCGATGATGTAGAGGGTGCCGCGGCCGGGATCGTGGATGAGACGCGCAAGCGCCGCGCCCGTGCCGATGAGCGGCGCGCCGGTGTAGATGTCGGCGAGCCGTCCATGCACCTCGTGCACGAACTGGGAGGCCATGGTGCGGCCCTCGAGCCAGTAATCGACGTGCCCGAGATAGTAGGTCTGCTCGATCGCATCCTCGGCGACCACGATGTCGCGGGGCCCCAGGTGCTGCGAGCGCATGAACCGGGCGGCGCCCTGATGATCCGGGTGATCGGAGTAGCCCCCGTACACCGTGCGCGCGAGGCTGCCCGGATTGGCGACGAGCAGGCACACGATCGCCGCGGCGAGCGGCGTCTTCCAGGCGCGCGCGGCCCGCCACGCGTCCACGCCGGTCGCCGCGCGCCGCCACAACCACTGGGCGGCCGCGAAGGCTCCGAGCAGCAGCGGAAAGCTCTCGGCGGAGGTGTAGCGGATCGGTACCGACCATTTGAAGACGCCGATCATGAGCAGCGGAATCCACACTCCGAGTGCGAGAAAGAGCAGGAAGCCCGGGATCCGCCGACGGCGCGCGAGATCGACGCAGGCGATGACGACGGCCGCCGCTGCGAGCGCGCCCGCGAACGGGGAATACCGCCCCACCGCGAGGTACGGCCACACGCTCGGCCAGCCCGTGAGCGCGCCGGCGGCCTGACGCAGCCCGATGCCCGCGGTGAGGAGCTGCGAGAGCTGCAGCGCGAGCAGCGCGAGACCCAGCAGAACGGCGAGCAGCGCCCGCCGCAAGGCGAGCGGGCCGCTGCGTGCCGCGAGGACGACCCCGGCGGCCAGCGCGAGCGCCGCCACATGATCGAAGGCCGCGAGTGCTGCAATGAGCCCGCCCGCGAGCAGCACTCCGGCACAAACGGGCACAGCGCGCGCCTTCCCCGGGAGGTGCGTCGCGCGCGCCACCCAAATGGCGATCAGCGCTGCGATGGCGGCGCCCAGGCTGAACGCCGGGATGCTGAACCGAGGCGCCGCTGCGCGCTCCAGCGCGCCCCGGATCGCATGCGCCACATCCGTGGGCGCGGGCGTGGCGGGATAGGAATGCGCGATCCAATCGCTCAAGGCAAAGAAGCCGACGAGGATCGCCGCGAACGCGAGCGCACCGAGCAGGAGCTTGCGAGGCTCGCCGCGGACGAGCCCCGGATAGAGCACCAGGAAGGTCGCGAAGATCGCGAGCTGATAGAACTGGATCCCGAGCACCAGGACCACGATCGCCGCGACGAGGTACCCGAGGCGGGAGGTCCGCTCCCACGCGAACACGAGCGCCACGAACGCCGCGATGCTCGTCACCATGAAGACGTACATCCTCGCGGTCTGCGCATCGGCGATGAACGCGGGGAGCAGCGCCACCGCCGCCGTGAAGGCGAGATTCCAGGGGCGCGCCAGGAAGCGCCGGCCGGCGAGATA
>JBOHZT010000038.1:0-16378 GCA_050738535.1 Steroidobacteraceae bacterium | reverse complement strand
GTCTGGAGCCGATACAGATGCCGTACCGCGCCGCTCGAGAGAACGAGCGCCGCCCCGAAGGCAATCACCGCGACCGAGATCAGAACGGCGCTCGCGATGCTGAGCAGCGCCAGGATTCCGAGCACGACGCCCGCCGCGCCGCAGAGGAACATCGCAGCGAGTCCGTCGCCGGAGAAGGACTCCGTCGCCGCCGAGGAGGCGACCGCCCCGGTCGGAAAGATCAACCCCGAGTACTCCGAGAGCAGCGTGCCGCCCTGGACGAGCAACGCGACGCCGAACACGATCACGGCGATCGATCCGAGCAGAGCGCGATCGAATCCGGTGAGGGCGATGATGGCGAGGACAGCAGTGGCGATGCCACCGATGGCATCGACCATGCCTCCGTAAGCTGCAGCCTCGGTGGATCGGGATTCCATGTATGCCGCGTTCATGTTGAAGCTCCTTGGGCGCCGCGAGGCGCCGGGTTCGCGTGGGGACGCGCTGGTTAGAAATCCTCGCGCGGCATGCGGTTCCCTTCCCGCGGCCGGGCTGGCATCGTGGGATTTCCGGAATAGACATTCGAGCGGAGTTCCGACATGACGAGCCTCCCATCCGCGGCAGATTCCGCGCCGGCATCCAAGCCGGCATTCGAGCCGGCATTGAAGTTCTCCGCCAACTTGAGCTTGCTCTATCGTGAGCTGCCGCTCATCGAGCGGTTCGCCGCTGCGCGGTCGGATGGCTTCGCGGCGGCCGAGATCCAGGTGCCGTACGAAATCGCGTCCAGCGAGCTCGCGCGGGCAGCCTCGGCTGCAGGGCTGCCGATCATTCTTATCAATGCTCCCATGGGGCCCGACCCTCGCGCTCCCGGGATGGCTTGCCGTCCCGAGCACCGGAACGCCTTTCGCGCAGCGCTCGGGCGCGCGGCCGAGTACGCCGCTGCGCTCGGGACCCCGAGCATCAACGTCCTCGCGGGGCGCGCCGCTCCCCAGGAGCACGAGATCTGCCTCGCACAGCTCATCGAGCATCTCACGCTCGCGGCAGAGATCTTCGCGCCGGTCGGCGCACGCGCGCTGCTCGAGGTCGTCAATCCTCTCGACGCGCCGGAGTACTGCGTGCCGAGCTTTGATCTCGCCGCACGCGTGCTCGCACGCACTGATCCGCGCGTGCGGCTGCAATTCGACGTGTATCACGCCGCGCGGCTCGGCCTCGCGCCCGCGGCCGCCTTTGCCGCCGCCCAGGCATCGGTCGGGCACATCCAGTTCGCCGACTGCCCCGGCCGCCACGAGCCGGGAACGGGCCACGTACCTTTCGGAGAGATCTTCAGTGCGATCGCGCGCAGCGGTTACGCAGGCTGGGTCGGCGCGGAGTACCACCCCTCGAGCGAGCGCACCACGGACAGCCTCGAGTGGCTCCGCGCTCGCCGCCCGCCCTCGCGCCGGGCCTAAGGGCTTCTCGCGGCGCGTACGGGCGGCGTCCTTCGCGGCGGCGGATCGCTCGCGACTTGCTGATCCGGATCCCTCGGCACCGGCAGGGAGAGGACCGTGCCGGCGAGCTTCGAGGGCGCGACCCACACTCGGCCCGGCTCGGTGTGCAGCACCGGGTCGGACGGCTCGCATGCGCTGCAATCGGGCTTCTCGGGAAGCGCCGAGAACCGGCGCCCGGCGATCTGCACATCCGGAGTCGCCGTCGTGAGCCGCGCGATCGTCACCGCGAGCACCCGGGAGAGGTCGAGGGCGGCCGCACCGACCACGTGGTCGAGCGGACCGTCGGCCTTGAATACCGCGGCGTACTGGCGCGCATCCCCCCAGTCCGCGGTGAGCCGCTTCGAGAGGTGGCGGATCGTGAACTGGGTACGCGACTCGTGCGGCGTCCCGACCGCGCGCAACAGCCTCACGTGGGCGACGGCACTGTACTGCACCGTGTGCATCCAGTCCTCGAGCTCGCACTTGATGGTCGCGATCGCGACATCCTGCCCGGTGAGCTCGGAGATGGCATCACGCACGTCTGCCTGGGACTGCACGATCCGTAGGTCGCGCCAGGGCCAGTTGGCCTGTGGGCGCTCGAGCGCCGCCGCGAGCGCCGCGGTGAAGCCCCGATCGGGCTCTCCGGATTTCCACGCGTCCGGCAACGGATCGAGCCCCTGGCGCGCGTCGCGCCGAATGATCGGCACCGCGGCCTGCAGGCCGATCTTCAACGCGAGCTGCTCGGCCGCCGCATCGGACAGGGGATGCGGGTGATGAGCGATGAGGAGCGGGGAAGCCATCGCCACGATCACGAGCGTCGGGCGCTGATCGGGAGAGAGCGCGGTGGCCGGTGGTGCCGCTGCCGCGCACAGCAGCGGCAGGCTCGCGAGCGCTGCGGCGCACCCCCTGAGCCAGATTCGCCGCGCCGCGTTCAGCGTAAGCATCGAGTCATGATACGCCACCCTCGACCCCGGCTCGCGCCGGTAATATGCTGAAGCTCGAGCAATCGCCGAAGGGGCATCGAGATGAAAATCATTGACCTGTTCAAAGTCCAAGGCTACGGAGTGCTCGTGACGGGCGGCGCGAGCGGACTCGGCCTCGCGTACGCCGAGGCCCTCGCGGAGAACGGCGCCCGGGTGACGATCCTCGACGCCCATCCGCAGCGGGTCGCCGGCGAGACCGAGCGGCTGCGCAAAGCGGGGCTCGATGTCCGCGGTGAAGTCGTCGATGTCACCGATCACGCCGCCCTCGACGCGGCGTTCGACGCGGCAGTGGCCGCGCATGGCGCGCTCGATGTGGTCTTCGCCAACGCCGGCGTCGACTCCGGGCCCGGGTTCGTCGGCGGCTGGGTCGGGACCGAGCGCCCGCGCGTCGCGGAAGGCGCGCTCGAGAACTACTCGGACGAGCGCTGGACGAAGGTGATCGACATCAATCTGAACGGAGTCTTCGCCACGATGCGCGCCGCGGCGCGCCACATGAAGCCCCGGCGGCGCGGGCGGATCATCGTCACGACCTCGCTCGCCGCGGTCAAATGCGAGGGCGCCATCGGCGCCGCCTACATGGCGGCCAAGGCAGGCGCCGCGCACCTCGTGGAGAACGTCGCGCTCGAGCTCGCCGCCTACGACATCACGGTCAATGCGATCGCGCCGGGATTTTTCATCACCAACATCGGCGGCGGCCACGCCAAGAATCCGGCCGTGCAGCAGACCGTCTCCAAGCACGTCCCGATGCACCGCGTCGGCTTCCCGGACGACATCAAGGGCCTCGCGCTGTTCCTCGCCTCCCCCGCTTCCTCGTACGTCACGGGACAGCAGATCATCATCGACGGCGGCTGGGGACTCGGCGAGGCGGATTAGTCCCCGGCCGGGCGAGCAGGCCCGGCGAGCCCCCGCCGTCACCGAGTCCAAACTTTGGCCACCCCGCAACTCATAGGAGCCGTGCTCTACGCCAAGGATCTCGAGCGGCTTGCGGCGTTCTATTCCGCAGTAGCCGGTTTACAGATCACGAGCAGGCAGGAGAGCTTTTGCGTGCTGGGTTCGCCGTCGGCTCAGCTCATGATCGTCCAAATCCCGACGCAAATTGCCGCCACTATCGCGATCGAGACACCGCCGATTCGGCGTGAGAGAGCAAGCATCAAGCTCGTCTTTTCGATTGAGAATCTAGAAGAGAGCCGAGCCAAGGCCGCAGAGCTCGGAGGCGAGCTCAACCCGTCGAATCGGGAGTGGGAATTCGAGGGTGCAAAAGTCTGCGATGGCCACGACCCAGAGGGCAACGTGTTCCAACTCTAGCATGCCATGGAATGACGACAGCCACGCGGAGTTTCTGTCGGCAAGTTGCTCAATGAGCGCTGAACGCGGACCGGATGCGAGCGCCGACGCCATATATTCTCCCTTTAATCAGGAGAATATCTCGTATTGTTCTCCTTTACGGAAGGAGAGTCCTGAGCCAGGGCTGCAAGACGCCTTCGAGACCTACAACGGCCTGCGCGCTTCCCAGTCACATGAAAATCGTCGCCGGGTGCTCGAGACGCTCCTTCAACGCCTGAATCATCGCGGCGGCGTCATGGCCGTCGATGAAACGGTGATCGAACGACGCCGAGAGATTCATCATCCGGCGGATCGCGATGGCGCCGGCGATCGCGACGGGACGCTCCGCCGCGCGATTGACGCCGATGATCGCGAGCTCCGGCGCATTGATGATCGGCGTCGAGGCGATGCCGCCGAGCTTGCCGAGGCTCGTCACCGTGATCGTGGAGCCCGTGAGCTCGGCGCGTGAGGCGCTCCCAGTGCGCGCCGCCTCGGTGAGCCGCCGGATCTCGGCCGCCAGCTCATCGAGCGAGCGCCGCCCGGCGTCCCGGATCACGGGAACCTTGAGCCCCTCGGCCGTCTGTGTCGCGAGGCCGACGTGCACGGCTCGATGCCGCACGACGACGCCCCTCGCGGCCTCGTGGACCGCGTTGCACTCGGGATGGTCCGGCAGCACCCGCACGAGCGCCAGGATCAGGAACGGCAGGTAGGTGAGCGGCGCCGCGGCCTCCGCCCGCCGCTCGTTGAGATGGACGCGCAGCCGCTCGAGCTCGGTGACATCCACTTCCTCCACGTACGAGAAGTGCGGGATCGTCCGTGCGCTTTCGCTCATCCGCTCGGCGATGACGCGGCGCACGCCGATGATCCTCACCTCCTCGGTCGCATCGGCGGTCTCGCGCTTTACCGCATCCACATGCGCCTCGAGATCCGCGAGCAGGATCCTGCCGCCCGGACCGCAGCCCGGGACTTGCGTGAGGTCGATGCCGGCTTCGCGGGCGCGGCGCCGGATAGCGGGCGAGGTGAGCACCCGCGCGTTGCGCGAGCTCGCCTGCGAGGGCGCGGACTGCGCACCTGTCGCTCGCTCGGCCGCCGCCTCGCGACTCTCTGCCCCAACGTCCGTCGCGACGTCGACTACTGCTGCAATCTCAGCCCCCGCGGCATCGGTTTCGAACACCGCAAGCTCCGATCCGACTGCCAGACGATCCCCCGGCGCGCCGCTTGCCGAGACCAGCCGGCCCGTGACCGGCGCAGGCACCTCCACGGTCGCCTTCTCCGTCATGATCTCGACGAGGCTTTCGTCCTCGTGGATCTCCTCGCCCGGCTGGACCTTCCAGGAGACGATCTCCGCATCGACGGTGCCCTCACCGAGATCGGGCAGCTTCATCACGTAACGGCTCACGTTGCCTCCATCACGGCCTCGAGAGCCGCGGCCACTCGCTCGGGTCCGGGGAAGTATTCCCATTCGAAGGCATGCGGATAAGGCGTGTCCCAGCCCGCGACGCGCTGGATCGGGGCGAGGAGGCGCCAGAAGCACTCCTCTTGCACCGTCGCGGAGAGCTCCGCGCCGAAGCCGCTGAACCGGGTCGCCTCGTGAACGATCACGCACCGGCCGGTCCGCGCGACGGAGTCGCACATCATGTCGGTATCGAGCGGCACGAGCGTGCGCAGGTCGATGATCTCGGCATCGACGCCGGCGAGCCGGACGGCCGCCTGCGCCACGTGCACCATGGTGCCGTACGCGAGCAAGGTCACGTCCTCGCCCGGCCGCACGATCTGCGCGCGGCCGAGCGGAACCGTGTAGTGGCCCTCGGGCACGACGCCCTTCGGGTGCGTGCTCCAGGGCACCGCGGGCTTCTGCCATTCGCCGTCGAAGGGGCCGTTGTAGAGCCGCTTCGGCTCGAAGAACATCACCGGATCGTCGTCCTCGATCGAGCTGACGAGGAGCCCCTTGGCATCGTAGGGATTCGACGGCATGACCACTTTGATGCCGCAGACGTGCGTGAAGATCCCCTCCGGGCTTTGCGAATGGGTCTGTCCACCGCGGATGCCGCCTCCGCAGGGCATGCGCACCGTCACGGCCGAGGAGAATTCCCCGGCCGTGCGATAGCGCAGCCGCGCGAGCTCGCTCACGACCTGGTCGAAGCCGGGATAGACGTAGTCGGCGAACTGGACCTCGGCGACCGGCCGCAGTCCGTTGACGCCCATGCCGATCGCCGCGGCGATGATGCCGCCCTCCGCGATCGGCGTATCGATCACGCGGTTCTCGCCGTACTTGCGCTGCAATCCTTCGGTGCAGCGGAACACGCCGCCGAAATAGCCCACGTCCTCGCCCATCACCACGACGCTCGGATCGCGCTCGAGCATCACGTCGAGGGCGGAGTTGACCGCCTGGACCAGGTTCATCTGCGGCACGGTGCCGGACCTCCTCGCGGCCTGTCAGCTGCTCGCGGCAACTCAACTCCCACGCAGTTTCTCGAGCTCACGGCGCTGGCGCACGAGGCTCGGCGGCATCTCCTTGAAGACGTCGTCGAACATCGTGAGGGGATCGAGCGTCGGCCCCTCGCTCAGCGTTCCGTACTTCGCGGACTCCTTCCAGCACTCGGCGAGCTGCGCATCGAGCTCCTCCTCGAGCCGCCCCTGCCGCTCGGCCGACCAATCCCCCAGCCGGATCAGATGCTGCTCGAGCCGCGTCACGGGGTCGCCGAGCGGCCACGCCTGCCCCTCGTCCCGGGACCGATAGCGTGACGGATCGTCGCTCGTCGAGTGGGCCGAGGCGCGGTACGTCACGAGCTCGATCAGTGTCGGTCCGTACCCGCGCCGGGCGCGCTCCGCGGCCCAGCGCGTCACCGCGAAGATGGCCAGGAAATCGTTGCCGTCCACCCGCAACCCCGGAATGCCGTACCCGGGGCCGCGAGCCGCGAACGTGCGCAGCTCACCGCCCGCGATCCGCTGCGAAGTCGAGATCGCCCATTGATTGTTCACGACGTTGAGAATCACCGGCGCCTGATAGACCGCCGCGAAGGTGAGCGCGTGATGGAAATCCGCCTCCGCGCTCGCCCCCTCGCCGATCCAGCTCGAGGCGAGCCGATCCTCCCCCTTGAGCGCGGCGGCCATGGCCCAGCCCACCGCCTGCGGAAACTGCGTCGCGAGGTTCCCGGAGATCGAGAAAATGTTGCCGCTCTTCCAGTGGTAGAGCACCGGGAGCTGGCGCCCCTTGCACATGTCCCGCGTGTTCGAGAGGCACTGGCACATGAGCTCGACGAGGCTGCGTCCGCGCGCGATGTGCAACCCCTGGTTGCGGTACGAAGGAAACAGCATGTCGTCCGGCCGCAGCGCCATCGCGCCCGCGACCGACACGGCTTCCTCGCCGGAGGACTTGAGGTAGAAGGTGATCCGCCCCTGTCGCTGCATGCGCTGCATGCGCTCGTCGAAGCGGCGCGTGAGCACCATGTGGCGCAAGCCCACCTGCAGCTCGTCGGGCTCGAGATGCGGATCCCACGGCCCGACCGCGCGATGCTCGTCGTCGAGCACTCTCACCATCTCGCCGGCGAGCGGCTCGATCTGCGCGAGCGGCGCGGTGATCTCGGGGCGCGCCACGGCGCCGGCGGGGGAAATCTTGAGGTCGCTGAAATCCGGCGGGTCGCCGGGGCGGGCGGGGGAAGGCGGAATGTGCAGGCGTGAGGTATGGCGCGGTGACATGGACGGCCGTGATCCACGCGCCGGCATACGGTCACACCGGCGTCAGCCACCCGAACTTGTCCGGCGAGTCCCCGCGCTGGATGGCGATGAGCGCGGCGCGCAACGCTCGCGTGTGAGGCCCGACTTCACCGTTGCCGACGGTGATGTCGCGCCCCTCGTGAATGAGCGCCCCCACCCCGGTGAGCACGGCTGCCGTTCCGGACAGCACCGCCTCACCGCGGGTGATCCACTGCAAGGTCTCGTCGATATCGAAGATACGCTCACTCACCTCGTAGCCCAGATCGCGAGCGAGCGTCAACGTCGAGTCCCGCGTCACGCCGTGAAGAAACGTGGCGTCGAGGCTGCGCGTGAGGATCTCGCCATCCCGAACCAAGAGAAAGTTTGCCGCTCCGGTCTCCTGGACCTTGCCGTTCGGGCAAAACAGCACCTGATCGGCCCGATGGGTACGACGCGCCGCAAGTGTCGGACCCAAGGCCGCCGCATAGTTGCCCCCGGTCTTCACCCGGCCGAGATTCGGGGCGGTACGGGCCGAGAGCTCGAGCAGGATGCGCAGCGGCTTGAGCCCTCCCGCGAAGTAATCCCAGACGGGGCTCGCGAGCACCACCAGGCACGCCTCGGCGCTCGGAACCCCCGCGGCGCCGATGTTCGGCGTCGTCCCGAAGAGCACGGGGCGCAGGTAAAGCGCGCCCGGCGCCTCCGGCACGTCGGCACGGCACCGGTCGACGAGCGCGAGCACCATCCGCTGCACCTGGGCCGCCTCGGGCTGCGGGAGCGAGAGCAGCTCCGCGCTCTGCCGCAGCCGCTCGATATGCTGCTCCATCCGGAAGATGTGGATCCCCCCGTCCGCGCGGCGGTAGGCCTTGAACCCCTCGAAGCAGGAGCTGCCGTAATGCAGGGCATGCGCCGCAGGATGGATGGCGAGCGGCGCCGTCCGGTCGAGCCGCTCAGGCTCCCAGCTCCCGCCGCGGAACGACGTAATCGACATGCTATCGGTCAGCGCGCTCCCGAACGGAGCCTGACGTAAGGCGCTCGTATCCATGGACGGGATTATAAAGCCGCTCGGTCCAGCGGCGTACGTCACTCCACGGGGCGCCACTCCGAGGGGTCCCACTCGGCGCCGTATTCCGGCGGCTCCGGCTCCGCAATGTCCGGAAACTCGACCCCCCGGTACACCCGCTCGAGGGGCAGTCGCAACTCGAGGCAGGAGGACTCGATGAGATCATCAGGTCGGTTGAGCAGGTAGCCTTGCCATCCCGATGCGGCGCGCCGATAGCTCTCCACGCGCATCCGATTCGGATCGATGATGACATAGTCCACGAGCGACGCGAGCGTCGCATACGCGAGCCGCTTCTCGCGCCGGTCGATAGCGGCCGTCGCGGGCGAAAGGATCTCAACCAAGAAGCAAGGCCGCACGAGATAAAGCTCGCGGCGGTCGCTCGGATCGCAGCAAACACTGAGATCCCGATAATAGAAGCAATTGCGCAGCTCGATCCGCGTCTTCATATCCGGACCGAAGACTTGACAGCCCGCGCGACCTTCCGCGGCAACCTGCGCATGGCGAATCAGATTCGTGGCGATGAGATTGTGCCGACGGCTAGCACCCGACATCGCGTGAATCTCACCGTCCACGTACTCGTGCTTCGTGGGCAGCCTCGATTCCCACTCGAGATACTCCTCTGGACTGAGCGGCGCGGCCTTGGATTTCATGACGAACGGATGATAAGCGCTCGCGCTCGCGACGGCATCGCGCGGGTTCAATTTTTGCCGTTTTGCAACGCAAATTCAAAGATCGTGACGGCAGCAAAGGCGACGTCTGCAATGACGTCGCCTCGCCCGATCCACTCAGCAATAGCGTAGCCCGGTCAATACCCAGCCCGCCGAAACGACCCTCGAGCGCTCTCCCGCCGCCCGTCACGCCGCCTTCCGCTCGAGCGCAGCGGCAACTGCTGCACATTTGATCTCTCCGCCCTGCACATTGAGCCCATGCGCGAGGTGCGGGTCACGCTTCAATGCGGCCCGCCAGCCGAGGTCGGCGAGCGTCCGCACGAACGGCAGCGTCGCGCTCGTCAGTGCATGGGTCGAGGTGCGCGGCACCGCGCCGGGCATGTTCGTGACGCAGTAATGGACCACGCCTTCGGCGAGGTAGGTGGGAGCCGCGTGCGTCGTGGGCCGGCTCGTCTCGATGCAGCCTCCCTGATCGATCGCGATATCCATGATCACCGACCGCGGCCTCATGTCCGCGACCATCGCCCGCGTGACGAGCTTCGGGGCCGCCGCGCCCGGGATCAGCACCGCGCCGATCACCACGTCGGCGCCCTCGACCGCCTCCTCGATCGACTGAGCCGTCGAAAACACCGTTTTCAGCCGGCTCCCGTACTGCGCCGCGAGCGCGCGCAATCGCGGGAGCGACCGGTCCACCACGGTCACATCCGCCTGCAGCCCCACGGCCATCGCGACCGCCTCGCTTCCGGCGACACCGCCGCCGAGGACGACGACCTTCGCCGCAGGCACGCCCGGTACGCCGCCCAGCAAAAGTCCGCTGCCGCCGTTCGGCTTCTCGAGGCAGCGAGCCGCGACCTGCATCGACATGCGGCCGGCGACTTCGCTCATCGGCGCGAGCAGCGGCAGCGAGCCGTCCGGAGCCGTCACGGTCTCGTACGCGATGGCCGTCGCCCCGGAATCCATGAGCGCCCGGGCCTGCCCGGGATCGGCGGCGAGGTGCAGGAACGTGAAGATCACCTGCCCGTCCCGGAGCAGGCGGCACTCGGTGGGCTGCGGCTCCTTCACCTTCACGATGAGGTCGGCGAACCGGAACACCTCCGCGGCATCGGACCCGATTCGGGCGCCGGCCGCCTCGTACTGCAGATTGACGATCCCGATGCCCTCGCCGGCGTGGGCCTCCACCATCACCTCGTGGCCGGCAGACTTGAGCTCGCGAACGCCGGCGGGAGTGAGGCCGACGCGAGACTCCTCGATCTTGATCTCCCGGGGAACACCGATGCGCATGAGCTTTGCTCCGTGAGGTGGTGTCTTCCGGCACGCTCGGGCTTCGGTGCCCGGAGGCGCACTGCGAAAGGCCATCCAATGACGCAAGTCTATCGCTCGAGTGAAGCACCCCTTTGCATGTGATATAGCTTATGACGCCAGAAATGGCAGATAATTGCGCTTAGCTCGGTATTTAGTGCGGAGTTCACCTAATGAGCCTCGACCGTATCGACCGCCTGATCCTCGAGGTGCTGCAGCGCGAAGCGCGCATCACGAACGCCGCGCTCGCCGAGCGCGTGAGCCTCTCCGAATCCGCCTGCCTGCGGCGAGTGCGCGCGCTCGAGCACTCTGGCCTCATCACCGGCTACGCCGCCCGCATCGACCAGGAGAAGGCCGGCCTGCCGGTGAACGTGTTCGTGAGCATCACGCTCGACAGGCAGGATCAGGTCGATCTGCAGGCGTTCGAGGACGCCGTGCGGAGGATTCCGGGCGTCATGGAGTGCTACCTCATGACGGGCGATTTCGACTACCTCGTGCGCGTCGCCGTCGCGGACACGGCGGACTTCGAGCGCATGCACAGCCAGGAGCTCACGCGCCTTCCGGGCGTGGCCCGCGTGCATTCGAGCTTCGCGCTGCGCACGGTCACGCGCTCGAGCGTGCTGCCGATCCGCTGAGGCCGGCTCGTGCGCGGTCCGCTTTGTGCTGGAGATGCGCGATGCGGACAGGCAAAGTTCCCCATTCACGGGACCTTTCGAAAGGAGGCGAGCCCCATGACGAGCACTGCGACCGGCGCTGCTTCCGACGCCTGCTTCGAGGCGATACCTGCCCTGCTGCCCAAGCTGGAAGCGCTCTACAAAGATGTGCACGCTCATCCCGAGCTCTCGATGCAGGAGTCCCGCACCGCCGGGCTCGCGGCCGACCGGCTGCGCGCCGCCGGCTATGAGGTGACGGGCGCGGTCGGCAAGACCGGCGTGGTCGGTCTCCTGCGCAACGGCCCGGGGCCGACGGTGATGTTGCGCGCCGACATGGATGCGTTGCCGGTGGAGGAGGCGACCGGCCTTGCCTACGCGAGCACCCTCGAGGCCGTGGATCGCGAGGGCAAGACCGTGCCGGTCATGCATGCCTGCGGCCACGACATGCACGTCACCTGGCTGGTCGGTGCAACGACGCTCCTGGCCCAAGCTCGTGACGCTTGGCACGGCACGCTGATGCCCGTCTTTCAGCCTGCCGAGGAAACCGCCGAAGGCGCGCAAGCCATGATCGACGACGGGCTCTTCGAGCGCTTCGCGAAACCCGATGTCGTGCTCGGCCAGCACGTCATGGTCGGACCGGCCGGCTGCATCGGCGGGCGCGCCGGCGTCATCACTTCCGCGGCCGACAGCCTGCAGATCCGCCTGTTCGGACGCGGCGCCCACGGCTCGATGCCCCAGGCGAGCGTCGATCCCGTGGTCATGGCCGCCGCCGTCGTGATGCGGCTGCAGACCATCGTCTCCCGGGAGATCGCCCCCTCCGAGGCGGCGGTCGTCACCATCGGCTCACTGCAAGCCGGCACCAAGGAGAATGTCATCCCGGACGAGGCCGTCATCAAGCTCAACGTGCGCAGCTTCGATGAGAGGGTGCGCAAGCGCATCCTCGCGGCCATCGAGCGAATCGTCACCGCCGAGGCCCAGGCCTCCGGCGCTCCGCGGCCGCCGCAGATCACGCCGCTCGACCGCTATCCCCTCGCGGTCAACGACGCCGCAGCGAGCAAGCGCGTCCTCGAAGCGTTCCGCCGCCGCTTCCCCGCGGATCGCATACGCGAGACCGGTGCTGCTGACGCTCGACCTCATCGGGACGTTCGTGTTCGCACTGAGCGGCGCGAGCTCCGGGGTCAAGCGCCGGCTCGATCTGTTCGGCGTGCTGGTGCTGGCGTTCGCGGCAGGCAATCTCGGCGGCATCACCCGCGACCTGCTGATCGGCGCAACTCCGCCGGCCGCGATCAGCGATTGGCGCTATCTCGGCGTCTCGCTCCTCGCCGGCGTGATCACCTTCCTGTGGCCCTCGTCCGTCGATCGGGAGTGGAACCCCGTCCTCGTGTTCGATGGCGCGGGGCTCGCGCTCTTTGCCGTCTCCGGCGCCCAGAAGGCGCTGTCCTTCGGGCTACCCCCGGTCATGGCGGCGCTCCTGGGTATGCTGACGGGCGTCGGCGGCGGCATGGCGCGCGATGTGCCGCCATCCACGGCCGCTGGCATCTCCCCATCGCGCGCGCGCCGGACTCCTCGCCCTCGCCCAAGGAACCCACCGCGCCCGAGAGCCGGCCGAAACAGGATCGCAAGCGAAGCTGACCGCCCCTTTCCTTGTCCAGAGGGAAAGAACCGCCATGATCTTTCCCTGTGGACAAGGAAACCCTGAAATGCGTGCTCGCGTAGGATTTGTAGAGGCCTGGCGATACCAGCTCACCCCGCCGCAGTGACCTCAGGGGTGCTCGGCCTCGCCGCTATTCGCCACCCGCGGCGCCTCCGCCCCCTGCCACCCTCCGCCGAGCGCCTTGTAGAGCCGCACCAGATCCGCGGAGACGGCCGTCGTCGCCTGCGCGTGCGCGAGCCGGTTCTGCTCGAGCGTGCGCTCGGCGTCGAGTACCTCGATGAAGCTCGTGAGTCCTCCCTGATAGCGCTGCTGCGCGAGCTCGAGCGCGCTCGCGCTCGCCGCGGCCGCCTTCGTGAGCGACACGCGCCGGTCCTGATCGGCGCCGTAGGCGGCCAAGGCATCCTCCACCTCATGCAGCGCATCGAGCACCGTCTTGGCATACGCCACGGCGGCCTGCTTCGCCCGCACGTCCTCGAGGCGCACCTGCGCATGCGCCCCTGCATCGAAGATCGGCAGCTCGATCGCCGGGCCGAGCGTCGCGAAACGGCTCGCCGCCTCGATGAGCTCCGACAGCTGCTGCGATTGCAGTCCGCCGGCGGCGGTGAGAGTCAGCCGCGGGAACAGGCTCGCCGTCGCGACGCCGATGCGCGCCGTCGCCGCGTGCAGGTTCGCCTCGGCACGGCGGATATCGGGCCGGCGCCGAGCGAGATCCGCGGGCAGCCCGATCGGCACCGCGGGCGGCACCGGCGGGACCGGCTTCGATGTCGCAAGCTCCGCGCGCAGCGCTTCGGGCGGCAGGCCCAGAAGCTCGCTCAGCTGATTGATAACGTCCGTGATCTGCTGCTCGACGAGCGGCAGTTGCGCCTCGGTCGAGTTGACCTCGCTCGCGGCGTTCTCGACGTCGAGGTCCGACGTGAGCCCCGCGTTCCAGCGCTGCCGGGTGAGCTCGAGCACGCCGCGATCGGTCGCGAGGCTTTTCTCGAGGATGGACTTCCTGAGCTGCGCGCCCCGCAGCTCGATGTAGTCCGCCGCCACGTCGCTGACGAGCGAGATCATGACGCCATGCGCGTCCTCGACGGAGGCCCGGACCTGCGCGCTCGCCGCCTCGACCGACCGTCGCAGCCGTCCGAACAAATCGATCTCCCAGGACGCCGCGAGCCCCAGCTGGAACTGGTTGAACGGATTGGTGAGGGACACGCCGGGCGGCAGGCCCGGAAAGCGGACCGAGCTGCCGAAGATCGCCCCGTTCGGCGTGTTGGGACTCAGCCGCTCGCGGGTGAAGCTCGCATTCCCCGAGAGGCTCGGCCAGAGTCCTCCCGCCGTCACGGCCCGCTCCTCGAGCGACTCGTCGACCCGCAACACCGCCTCGCGCAGATCGAGGTTCGCCGCGGCGCTGCGGCGCACGAGCGAGGTGAGCTCCGGATCATGGAAACTGCGCCACCACTGGGTCACGGCCTGCGCTTGCGGGTCGACGACGCTCGCGCGCCTGCCGCTCGCCTGGAGGGCCGTGCGCGACCAGCGCGCCGGCACCGCCGGCTTCGGCTTCACGAAGTTCGGGCCGACGGCGCAGCCCGCGAGCAGGCCGAGCATCGGGCCGAGGAGCAAGCCCGCGAGCAGGGCAGAACGGTTTGCAGTGCGCATGGCAGTCACTGGAGTCGGTGATGAAAGATCCACGAGGAGATGGCGAGCGTCACCACCGCCATGATGGCGAGCGGCCACAGGTCCGGCATGAGCCCGAAGAATCCCGTCCCCTCGAGGTACACGCGCTGCGCGATGTCGACGGCATAGCGCAGCGGATTGATGTCGGTGAAGTACTGCAGCGGCAGCGGCATGTTCCCGATCGGCGTCGTGAGGCCGGAGAGCATAGAGAACGGCATGATCATCAGAAACGAATAGAGCATCGCCTGCTGCATCGTGTACGAGAACGCGGACACCATGAGCCCGAGGCCCACCGAGGCGAGCACGAAGCAGATGAGGCCGGCGTAGAGCGTCACGAACGACCCGGCGAACGGAATGTGGAACCACAGCTGCGCGACGAGCAGCACGCCGGTCGCCTGCGCGAGCCCGATGAGCATCGCCGGCAGCGCCTTGCCCGCCATGATCTCGAACGGACGGAACGGGGTCACGAGGAGCTGGTCGAACGTGCCCTCCTCCCGCTCGCGCGCGACCGACATCGCGGTGAGGAGCAGCGTCTGCAGGAGCGTCAAGGTGCCGATCATCCCCGGGATCATGTTCCAGCGCGTCTCGAGGTTCGGGTTGTACCAGGCGCGCTCCTCGATGCTGACCGGTGGATCGCCGAGGCCGTGCGCGGCGCGCCAGTCGGCGTTGAAGCCCCCGATCACCGCATCGGCGTAGCTCAACGCGGTCGCCGCCGTGTTGGAATCGCGCCCGTCCGCGATGACCTGTACATTGGCGGGTTGTCCGCGCTCGAGCTCGCGCTGGAAGTTGGAGCCGATCTGCAGGACGAGGAGCGCCCGCCGTCCGTCGATCATGGAGCGGATCTCGGACTGCCGATGCAGGCTCGCGACGTGCTCGAAGACCCCGCTCCCGTCGAATCGCGCGATGAGATCCCGGGAGGCCGGGCCGCCGTCCTGGTTGAGCACGGCATAGGGCACGTGATTCAAATCGTAGGTCGCCGCGTACCCGAAGATGAGGCACTGGAGGATCGGCGGCAGGAGCAGGCTGTTGCGCGCCCGCCGGTCCTTGAGCACGGCGAGCAGCTCCTTGCGGGTGAGCGCGGCGATGCGCAGGAGCGCGGCCAGCATCAGGCGAGCCTCTTGTGCATGATGCGCCGGCTTGCCCAGGCGATGAGTGCCAGCATCGCGAGCAGCACCGCCAGGTTGGGCAGCAGCACGCGCCACACATCCCCGACGAGGAACACCGTCTGCAGGAGCGAGACGTAGTACCTCGCGGGCAGCGCGTACGTCATCACGCGCACCGCGACCGGCATGCTCCTCAAATCGAAGAGGAACCCCGAGAGCATGAAAGCGGGCATGAAGGTGGCGAGCATGGTGAGCTGGCTCGCGATCAGCTGGTTCTTGACGGCCGAGGAGATGAGGAGCCCTATCCCGAGCCCCACGAGGACATAGAGCATCGAGGCGGCGAGCAGCATCCACAGCGACCCGCGCAGGGGCACGCCGAACAGGAACTTCGCCGAGGCGACGCACAGCAGAAGCCCGACCATCCCCAGCCCGAAATAGGGAATGGTCTTGCCGAGCAGGATCTCCCCGCTCCTCACCGGTGTCGCAAAGAGCGCCTCGAATGTCCCGCGCTCCCACTCGCGCGCGACGACCATGGCCGTGAGGAATGCCCCGATGAGGGTCATCACGAGCACGATGAGGCCGGGGACCAGGAAGTAGTGGCTATCCTGCGCTTCGTTGAACCAGACACGGCTCTGGACCACGACGGGGCCCACGCCGGAAACGCTGCGTCCCTCGGCCGCCTGCCGGCTCATCCATGCGGCGATGGCGCCGCTCGCGTAGCCCTCGATGATGCGCGCGCGATTGGCATCGCCGCCGTAAGCGATTACCTGGACCTGCGCGTTCCCCGCCGCGACCCGGCGCTCGAAATCCGAAGGAATGCGCACGATTCCATCCACCG
>JBOHZT010000037.1:0-16571 GCA_050738535.1 Steroidobacteraceae bacterium | reverse complement strand
GGCGTGGCCGGCGGCGCTGTGGACGTTCGCCTTCAGGCCCTTCTTCCTCGCCGCGAGTCTGTGGTCCGTCATCGCGATCGTCGTGTGGATCGTGATGCTCGCGACCGGCGCCGAGCTGCCGAGCCGGTTCGATCCGCTCTCGTGGCACATCCACGAGATGCTGTTCGGGTTCGTGCCGGCCGCGATCGCCGGGTTCATGCTCACGGCGATCCCGAGCTGGACCGGCCGCAAGCCGATTCGCGGCCGCGCGCTGGCGGCGCTTGCGCTGTTGTGGCTGCTCGGGCGAGCGGCATGCCTGTGCTCCGCGCGGATGCCGCTCGCCCTCGCGGCGGCGGTCGATCTCGCGTTCCCGTTCGCTTTGTGTGCGGTGGCCGCCCGGGAGATCATCGCGGCGCGCAACTGGCGCAATCTTCCGATGCCGATTCCGATCGCGGTGCTCGGCGTCGCCGATGCGTTGATGTACCTGCCGCTCGCGGGAGTCTCCGTCGCCCCGCAGCTTGGCTGGCGGCTCGGGCTTGCCGCGATCATCATCCTGATATCGGCCGTCGGCGGACGCATCGTTCCGAGCTTCACCCGCAACTGGCTCGTCGCCCGCGGCGCGGCGCGCCGTCCCGCCGTCCATGATCTCGTCGATCGAGTGGGACTCGCGGTGCTGCATGCGGGGCTCATCGGGTGGGCTTTGTTGCCCGTATCTCACGCGCTCGGCGCCGTGCTCATCGCCGCCGCGGCGTTGACGCTCTACCGTCTCGCGCGCTGGCGCGGCATGGCGACCCTCTCCGAGCCTTTGCTCGCCGTTTTGCACGTCGGCTACGGGTGGGTGATGGTGGGCGTGGCGCTGCTCGGCGCCTCGATGCTCGGCGCAGCCGTACCGCTCGCGGCCGCGGTGCATGCGCTGACGGCCGGTGCGATCGGAACGATGGTGCTGGCCGTGATGACCCGTGTGTCGCTCGGACATACCGGACGGGCGCTGCGGGCCGATCGGGTGACGGGGCCCATCTATGGTCTGGTGTGCCTCGCGGCCGCCGTCAGGATCGTTGCGGGCGTCGCGGGCAAGGACTTCCTGCCGCTCATCGAGCTCTCTGCCGCCTTGTGGGTCGCGAGTTTCGCGCTGTTCGCGATTCACTACGGCCGGATGCTCGTCGCGCCGCGGGTGCAGTGAGCCATGGACGCAGTCGGCATCGAAGTGGCGAGCGGCGGTATCCGGGTCGACGCCGAGGTGATCGCCGAGGGGCTCGGGATCGCGGCCTCCGAGGTCCTCGAAGCGCTGCGGACGGGCCGCGTGACCAGCAAGCTGGAGAAGGGCTCGGAGGAGGACGAGGGGCGCTATCGGCTGACGTTTTTCGGGGAGTCGGGGCGCTTCCAGGTCGTCGTCGACGCACGTGGGCGCGTGCTGCGCAGATTCAAAGTCAGTGGCAGGGCGCGCGCGCGGGCCCGGGCCGGGCAGGGGACATCATGAGCACTTCATCGCAGTACGGGTTTCGAAGGGGCGGAGCAGGGCTCGCGTCATTGTGCGTGGCGGCGCTGGCGCTGAGCCCCTCCGCCTGGGCGGCGGCCTCGCACGAGCGGGCCGCCTCGTCCCTCCCTCACTCGGTGCTCGAGCCCGCTTCGGACGAGGTGCGCGTCTACGACCACGACTATCCGTGGCTCGATTACTCGGGAGTCGCGAGTCACAACGACGTCGCCCACGTCATCGAGGAGATGGCGCGCGGGAAGCTGAAACTCCACTTCCGCGAGCCGCGCGGCTATCTCGATTCGTTCCTCGAGGCCCTGAAGATCAGCCCCACCTCCCAGTCGCTCGTCTTCTCGAAGACGAGCCTGCAGACCCGCATCATCAGTCCCGCGACCCCGCGGGCGATCTACTTCAACGACGACACCTACGTCGCCTGGATCAGCGGCGCTCCGTTCATCGAGATCAATACGATGGACAGCTCCCTCGGCCCGGTCTTCTACACGCTCAACGAGCGCAACGACGCGCCCCCGCACCTGCAGCGCCAGACTCTGGAGTGTCTGGCCTGCCACGACAGCTTCTCGCTCCAGGGCGGAGGAATTCCGCAGTTCCTGTTCCTGTCGGCCTACCAGATCCAGAACGGCAAGGTCATGACGGACGCCTCGGCGGTCCAGACCACCAACGAGACGCCATTCGAGCAGCGCTGGGGCGGTTGGTACGTGACCGGGAAGTTAGGCGGGATGCTCGATCTCGGCAATCTCACCACCACCGGCCGGCCGATTCCCATCACGCAGGTGAGCCGCGCGGATGTTCCGAATCTCGACTCCTGGTTCAACGCCAAGCCCTACGAGAGCGACAAGAGCGACGTCGTGGCGGTGATGGTGCTCGAGAGCCAGATCGACGTCCACAATCTCGTCATCCACGCGAGCTACAAGTCGCGGATGCTGCTCGAGAAGGACTCCCGCGGCAGCTCCAAGAAGGATCTCACCTGGCAGCAGCTCCCCGCGTCCATCCAGGAGAGTTTCCGCGCGCTGCTCGAGCCGCTCGTGCGCGGGATGCTCTACGTCGGCATGGTGAAACTGCCGGCGCCGGTGCAGGGCACTTCCGGGTATGCGCAGTGGTTTCAGGCGCGCGGCCCGTTCGATTCCCACCACCGCTCGCTGCGCGACCTCGATCTGAAGACGCGGCTGTTCAAGTACCGGCTGAGCTACCTCATCTACTCGCGGGCGTTCGCCTTCCTGATGCCGAGTGTCAAGGACTACCTCTACCAGAGGCTCATCCAGATCCTCACGGGGCATGACACGACCGGTGCGTACGCGGGCATCCCGGCGCACGAGCGCAAGGCGATCCTCGAGATCCTGAGGGCGACGAAGCCCGACTTCGCGCGCGTCTTACGAGCGCTCGCAGCGCCTCGGCCTGCCGGACCTCGCATCCGGCTAGCCTAGGCAGCGGGTCCGTTCGAGCGGGATGCGAATACTCACGCAAAGGCCGGGTCCGGCATCGTCGAGGTCGACGTTGTAGTGATGCAGCCGCGCGATGGCGTCGACCAGCGCGAGTCCTAGGCCGTTGCCTGGCGTGCTGCGGCTGCGTTCGAGCCGATACAGTCGCCCGAATACCTTCTCGCGCTCGGCGGCCGGAATTCCCGGGCCGGAATCGATGATCCGCACGACCGCCTCGCCGTCCGCCGTACGGCACGCGATCGCAATCGAGGCATTCGCGCCGGCATGCCGGATCGCGTTTTCCACGAGATTCGAGAACATCTGCAGGAGCAGCGTGCGGTCCGCGCGCACCTCGATCCCGCTCGCGATGTCCGTCGAGAGGCTCTGGCTGCCATCCTCCGCGACCGGCGCGAAGATTTCGGCCACCTGCAGCAGCAGCTGATGCAGGTCGACCGGCGCAAATTTCGCGAGCCGCACGCCGGATTCGATCTGGGAGATGCTGAGCAGCGCCGCGAAGATATCGAGGATGGCATCACAATCCGCAAGCGCGCGATCGACGACCCGCTCGTATTGCGCGGCCGAACTGGATTTGGTGCGAGCCGATTCCAGCCGCTGCCGCAGCCTCGTGAGCGGCGTGCGCAGGTCGTGGGCGATATCACTCGAGACCTGGCGGAGGCTCTCGAGGAGCGCGCCGATACGATCGAGCATCTCGTTGATGGTGGCCGACAGGCGATCGAGCTGCGCCTGCGAGTGGTGTACGGGGATGCGTTCGCCGAAGCGGCCGGCGACGATCGCCCGGCAAGTACCGGTGATCGCATCGATGCGCCTCAAGAAGCCGGCGCTGACGGCGAACCCGCCGAGGGCGGCGAGGGCAATCGTCACTCCGATGATCCAGGCGAAGGAGACGAGCAGGCGGCTCCTGATCCGGGCAAGCGGCTCCGCGTTCTCGCCGACGAACCAGTAAGTCCGATCGGGAAGGAATCCGCCCTCGCCGATGACCGGGTCCTCGATGGGTCCGCCAGCGGCGCTCTCCTGCGTGTCCAGCCGGAAAACTCCGGTCCTGGGCGTCATGGCGGACAGGTTCCCAGCCATCTTCCTTCCGTTGGGGTCCTCGAGCAGGATGCGCTCCGAGAGTCCCGGCACGGCGGTGAGCTGGTTCACGACCTCGATGGCCTCCGAGCGACCCTCGGCGGCGAAGCCCGAGCGGATGGCGCCCACGTCGGTGCCGATGATGTCGCGCAGCTCCGCGCGCATCGCGCGTCCGGCGATCCAGTCGGCCGTGAACCCGAGCACCAGCGCGGACGCCGCAAACAGCGCGATCAGCAGCGCCGAGAGCCGCGCGGTCTCGCTGGTGATCCCTCTAGAGGCCCGCAACGAACATGTACCCCGATCCGCGGATCGTCCGGATGTATTCCGTATCCCCACCGTCGCCGAGCTTGGCTCGCAGGCGGCTCATGTGGCTCTCGACGATGCTGGTGCGCGGATCGAAATGGATCTCCCACACGCGCTCGAGCAGCATGCTGCGGGTCACGACGGTTCCGGCGTTGCGCAGAAGGTACTCGAGGAGCTTGAATTCCTGCGGGAGAAGCGCGATCTCGCGGTCGGCGCGCATCGCTTTGCGCCTGATGAGATCGAGCTCGATATCCGCAGCGCGGAGCCTGGTTTGCGCCGCGGCCGTGAAGACCCGGCGCGCGAGCGCCCGCACGCGCGCCACCAGCTCGGCGAGGAAGAAGGGCTTGACGAGGTAATCGTCGCCACCGGCCTCGAGACCTTCTACTCGATCGTTGAGCCCGGCCATCGCCGTCAAATAGAGGACCGGCGTCGTGCGCCCCGAGGCCCGGAGCTCCTGCACGACGGAAAGCCCATCTCGGCCCGGGAGCAACCTGTCGAGAACGATGACGTCGAATTCCCGGTCCAGCGCCATTTGCAGTCCGGACGGTCCGTCGGCAGCAATCTCGACCTCGATGCGCTGCGCAACGAGACCCTCCACGACGAACGTCGCGGTCTCGCGATCATCCTCGACCAGCAACACCTTCATGGCGAGTAATCTAACGGCAAGCCGCCCGCGGGCGAAACCTTACAAAAATACAAGGTCGACTGTGGCGGGGCGCGGCGATAATCGGTCCCCGCCCGGGCCGTGAGCCGGTCGTCAGTCGAGGAGCACCCCATGAGACAGCTTGCATCCATCCGGCTCAGAGGATACCTCGCAGGGGTGCTCATCGTGCTGGCATCCGCCGTTGCGGTGCCGGCTCTCGCGGCGGGCCCCTCCCATTATCACCTCATCAAAACGGTCACTTTGGGAGGCACCTCCTTTTGGGACTACATGGCTCTCGACCCGCTCACCGATCATCTCTACATCACCCGGGGTGACCACGTCACCGTCGTCAGTGGGCGGACCGGCGCTCCGGTCGGCGAGATCGGCGGACTGAAGGAGATTCATGGCGTCGCGTTCGCCGGCAGCCGCGGCTATATCAGCGACGGCGGCGCGAACGATGTGGTCGTCTTCGATCGCCGGACGCTGCGCAAGCTCGGGAAGATTCCCGCGGGGCCGGGGCCGGACAACATCCTGTACGATCCTTACTCGCACCGCGTCTTCGCCTTCGACGGGCATGATACCGAAGCCACGGCCATCGACGTGAGGACCGGCCAGGCGGTGGGTACGGTGGCGCTCGGCGGCAGGCCGGAAGCCGCAGCTAGCGATGATCACGGCTCCATTTTTGTCAACATCGAGGACAAGAGCGAGATCGCCGAGTTCAACAGCAAGACGCTCGCGGTCGAGCGGCGGTGGCCCCTGGCGCCGTGTGCACATCCGTCGGGCATCGCCATCGATGCGGCGCACCATAGGCTCTTCTCAGGCTGCCGGAATGCCGTGCTCGCCGTATCCAACACGCAAGCCGGGCGGGTGATCACGACCGTTCCGATCGGACAGGGCGTCGATTCCAATCGCTTCGACCCGCGCGACGGCCTGATCTTCAGCTCGAATGGCCGCTCTGGCAATCTGACCGTCATCAAGGAGGTCACGCCCAACGAATATCACGTCGTCAGGAACGTGCCGACGGCGCTCGGCGCGCGGACCATGGAGCTCGATCCGCGGACGGGCCGGGTCTATCTCGTGACGGCCAAGCTGATATTTCCGAAGCAGACCCCTGCGCCGACCGCCAAGAGGAGATTCCCGCGGCCTACGATCGTGCCTCATAGCTTCGAGCTCCTCATCTTCGCCCGCTAGTCTACGGCGGCCGGCTCTTCGATGCGGGGATCGCGGTGGTGGGGATGGCGCCGGCACGGGCTCTGGCGCTGGCTGGGCCTCGGACCGGTAGTCATGCTCGCGGGTTGCGCGACCTATTCGCCACAGCCTCTGCCGAGCGGCGCGGACCTGGCGAGAAGCGTTGCTCCGCACGGCGTCGCGCCTCTCGGCATGAACGCCGTCGCGACACTGGCGGTCTTGAACAACCCGACCTTGAGGGCGGCCCGTGCCGCGATGCACGTCGCGCAGGCGCAGGCCTTCGCCGCAGGGCTGCTGCCGGACCCGCAGCTCACGTACTCGGACGATTTCGTGATGGATCATGTCACCTCCCCGACCGATCCGCGCTTTCCCGAATACGATGCCTACGGCCTCGGGCTCTCGATCGATCTGCAGGCCTTGCTCACTCATGCCAGCAAGCAGGCAGCCGCGAAAGCGTCGCTTCGGCAGGCCGAGCTCGATTTGCTGTGGCAGGAGTGGCAGACGGTGGCCCAAGCCCGAACCCTCTACGTGCAACAGTCCATCGCTGGTGAGCGTCACGACTTCCTCGCGACGGCGCAGAAGGTCTATGCGGCGGCCTATCGGCGCTCCAAGAAGGCGCTGTCACAAGGTAACGTCACGCTCGAGCAGAAGAGCTCCGATCTCGCGGTGCTGCTCGACGTTCGAGCACAGCTCGGCGTCGCGGATCGCAGCTTGATCCAGGCGCAAGCGAGCTTGCGCAGCTTGCTCGGCGTCGAGCCCGATGTGAAATTACCGTTGCAGCCGCTCGGAGTGCCCACGACGCTCAGCCGCTCGAGCGTCGAAGCGGACTTGGCCCGGCTTCCCCGGACCCGGCCGGACCTGCGCGCCCTTCAGGCGGGCTATCACGCGCAGGAGGAGAGCGTACGCACCGCGATCCTGTCGCAATTTCCGAATTTCTCACTCGGGATCACGCGTGCACGCGATGTCTCGGATGTGCATACCACCGGGTTCGGCGCGACACTGACGCTGCCGATTTTCGATCGCGGACGTGGCCAGATCGCCATCCAGCGCGCGACGCGTGCGCAGCTGCGGGCGGCGTATCTGGCGCGTCTCGATCAGGCGAGCGGGCAGGTCTGGCAGCTCTGGAGGGAGATCAGGCAGCTCGATGTGCAGCGACGCGACCTGGAGCGGCGCGTGCCGCAGATGCGAGCGAACGTCGAGAGCGCCGCGCGCGCGTACGAGCAGGGTAATTTCCCGGCCGCGAGCTACTTGACCTTGGTGAGCGCCTATCTTGCCGCCGAGGCGACGCGCGCGACCGTATTTGAGAACTTGTGGAGCGACTCCATTGCGCTCGCCACCGTGCTCGGGACCCAGGTCGAGCCGGTCACGCACGCGAGCGCTGGGTAGTCTCGATTGCAGCGCACATCAAAGCCTTCAAACGCACATTGACATGGCACGAACACTAGAATGGCTCTGCGCCCCGTCCCGGCTTGGCTTGGCGGCGATCGGCGTGGGCGGGCTGCTCGCCTCGGCGCTCACGATCGCAGTCGCACGCGCGCCTGCGCCCGCGGCGGCGCAAGCCAAGCGCAGCGGACCGAGCGTGCTGATCCACACCACGTCCGTGAAGGAGGGGAGCCTGCCGCGGATCGTGAGGGCCTACGGGACGGTGCAGGCGAATTCCTCGGCGCGCGAATCCATCATGGCACCGGTCGCGTCCACCGTCGCGACCGTCTACGTGCGCGTCGGTGAGGAGATCGCGAAAGGGGCACCGCTCCTGCGCCTGGTGCCGACCCCGCAGACAGCGTCCTCCTATGCGCAGGCCGTCTCAGCGTCCCGCGTCGCACGTGACCTGGTCGAGCGCACGAAGGAGCTGTTCGGCGAGCATCTCGCCACTCGCCAGCAGCTCTCGAGCGCCAAGAAGGTCGAGTCGGACGCGCGAGCGTCTCTCGATGCCCTGAAGGCTCAAGGCGCGGCCGGGCCATCGACGTTGCGCGCTCCGTTCCGCGGCATCGTCACCGTGATCTCGACGACCGCGCACGCCATTACCGCCGAGGGAACTGCGCTCCTCGAGCTCGTACGGCCGAACGCACTGATTTTGAACGTGGGCATCGTTCCAAGCGAGGCGCTGACGGTCGAGCACGGCGACCCTGCGAGCGTCACGGCGATCGGCGGCACCCAGGTCTTTCCCGCCAAGGTCATGATGCGGGGCTCGGTCGTGAACGCCTCCACGGGGCTCGTGCCGGTACAGCTCTCCGTGCCCGTCGGGGCGCTGCTCCCGGGACAATGGGCGCAAGCGGCGATCACGGTGGGTAAGGTTCACGGGTACGTGGTGCCGCACGAGGCGATCCTGGTGGACAATCAGGGAGAGACGTACGTGGTTCAGGCGCAGGGTGGCGTCGCGAAGATCGTGTATGTCCACATCCTAGCCTCGCTCGGAACCCGCGATACCGTCGCCGGGTCCCTCGATGTGAAGGCGCCGCTAGTCCTCGCCGGAAGTTACCAGCTGCAGAACGGAATGAGGGTGCGGCTCCAAGATCCCCCGAGTCACGCCCGACGATGAGCTTCGTCCGGCTGCTGGAACATCATCGCCGAGCGCTGCTCTGCGTCGCGCTCGCGCTCGGGCTCGCGGGCGCCTTTGTCGCCGTTACCCTTCCCGTCGGCCTGTTCCCGGTGGTGAGCTTTCCACGGATCCGCATCGAGGTGAGCTCGGGCACCATGCCGGCCAAGAAGATGCTGATCGACGTGACGCAGCCGCTCGAGATCGCGACCCGAGCAGTGCCGGGTGCCATCAACGTCGAATCGACGACCTCACGCGGCTCGGCACAGATCTTCGTCGATTTCCCCTGGCGCTCGAACATGAATCAAGCGCTGCTGCGTGTCGATGCGGCGCTCGCCGAGATCCTGCCAAGCCTGCCGGCGGGCACCACGTACGATGCGATCCAGATGAGCCCTGATGTGCTCATGCCGTTCGTCTCCTATGCGCTCATCTCCAAGCAGGTCTCCCCGGCGGCCCTGAGGCACATCGCCGAGTACCAGATCACACCGCTCCTCTCAGGCATCCAAGGCATCCGTCGCATCGGCGTCCTCGGCGGGCAAACGCCCGAGATCGAGGTGAGCATCAGCCCCCAAAAACTGGCCAGCTACGGACTGACGCTGAGCGGTGTCGCGAGCACCATCGCAGCGACCAACAGTATCAGGGCGGTGGGGCGGCTCGAGGACAATGATCTGCTCTACCTCGTGATCGGCAACGATGCCTTCGACTCGGTGAAATCGGTGCGCGATATGGTGCTGCGCACCGGCAGGGACGGCATCGTCAGGCTTTCGGACGTCGCTACCGTGAGCATGGGGAACGTGCCCCAGTGGCTGCTCGTCAACGACAACGGCCGCCCCGCCGTGACGTTCGACGTGTACCAGCAGGACAGCGCGGACTCCTTGACCCTCGCGAAGGAGGTGACGGCGCGCCTCGGTACGTTCATGAAGACGCAGCCGTCGTCCATCCACCTGTACAAGTGGTACGACCAGACCGAGCTCACGCGCTCGTCCATCGGCGCCATGGAGGAGGCAATCCTCATCGGTCTGGTGTTCGCCGCGCTCGTGGTGCTCGGATTCCTGCGCAACTGGCGCCTGGCGCTCGTCGCGATGACCGTCGTGCCGCTATCCGTGCTGGTCACCGTGCTGCTGCTCTACCTGCTCGGCATGACGTTCAACATCATGACGCTCGGGGGGGTCGCGGCGGCCATCGGGCTCCTCATCGACGACGCGATCGTCATGATCGAGCACATCGCCCGCCGCGCCGGCGTCCCCGGCCTCGAGACGCCGAACCGGGCCGTGCTGCCGGCCGCGCGCGAATTCTTATCACCGCTCTTCGGCTCGAGCCTCGCGACCATCATTATCTTCATCCCGCTCGCGTTCCTCTCGGGGGTCACCGGAGCCTTCTTCAAATTCCTGTCGATCACGATGGCGTCCTCGCTCATCATTTCCTTCATCCTGACCGCGCTCATCGTCCCGCTGCTGATGCGCGGGCTCATCGATTTCTCGAGGTGGATGGATCCGAACCGCAGCCACGAGAGCTGGATGACCCGGACGCACGCGAAGGCCCTGCGCGGGCTGTTTGCGCGACCGTTCATCATCGCGATCGGAATCGCCGTACTGGCAGCAGCGGGCGTATTCGCGTATCGCCACGTGGGCAGCGGCTTTCTGCCGCGAATGGACGAAGGGGGATTCGTGCTCGACTACCAGACCCAACCGGGTACTTCGCTCGCAGAGTCGAATCGGGAGCTCGAGGAGGTCGAATCCATTCTGAAGGCGAGCCCGTACGTCTACACGTACTCGCGGCGAACGGGCGCAGGGCTCGGCGGGGATCTCAAGGAGACGTATCAGGGCGACTTCTTCGTGAAGTTGATTCCGGTGTCCAAGCGGCCTGCGCTATGGACCGTGATGGATCAGCTCAATACCGAGATCACCAATCAGGTGCCCGGAATCCTCCTCGATCCGCACCAGCTGCTCGACGATATGATCAACGATATGGTCGGCCTTCCGCAACCCGTCGTCATCAAGCTCACCGCAAAGGATCCGGCGGTTCTCGACAGGGTCGCCGCCGCCGTGGCCGATACGGTAAGTCGGGTCAAGGGAGTCGTCGCGGACTCGGTCGACAGCGGCGTGATCCCCGCCGGGGACGCACTGGAGGTTCGCGTCGATCCGGCGGCAGCGGCGACGCAGGACATTACGCCGACGGAGGTGCAGAATCAGCTGGATCATTACCTATATGGTGTGGTCGTCACGAAGTACCTCGGTACCGATCAGGACGTGGGCGTCCGGCTGCGGCTCGACCCGCCGACGAGCAGCATCTACCGCGACGAGCTCGGAGGATTGCTCATGCGCTCGCCGGATGGACACGTCTTTCCGCTGCGGACCGTCGCCCATGTGAGCTTCGCCGGCGGACAGCCCGAGATCACGCGTGACAATCTCGCGCAGATCGTCGCCGTCACCGCGGAGATCGGCGGAGCCTATCATCTCGGCCGAACCGTCGACCGAGTGAAACAGGCCATCGCCAAGCCGGGGCTGCTGCCCGCGGGCGTCACCTACACGATCGGCGGCGAATACAAACAGCAGCAGCTCGCGCTACAGGGAATGATCAAGGTGTTCGCCGCGGGCGCGATCGCGGAGTTCCTGCTGCTCTTGTTCCTCTACAACGAGTTCTGGCTGCCCGTCATCATCATCGGCAGCGCCATCGTTTCGAGCGGCGCCGTCTTCATCGGGCTGTGGGTGAGCGGCACCGAATTCAACATCACCGCGATGATGGGGATGGTGATGATCATCGGTATCGCGACGGAAATGGCGATCTTCCTCGCCTCCGAGTACCAGGCGCTGCGGGAGACGATGCCGCCGCACGCCGCGCTTCAACATGCGGCCGTCAACCGCCTGCGCCCGATTCTCATGAGCACGCTCGCAATGGTGTTGGCGCTCCTGCCGCTCGGCGCGGCGATCAGCGGTTCCGGGGATCAGATGCTGCAGCCGCTTGCGATCGCGATCATCGCCGGCATCATCGTGCAGCTCCCGCTGGTGCTGCTCGCGATGCCGGTCGTGATCGGGCTCACGGTGAGGCAGCCTCGGGCAACTCGCGGTTGAGGCGAGCCGGATCGAGTCCACCGCCGGGCGAGCGTGTGCGAGCACGGGCGAGCTTCCGGCTGCCGGCCGGTCAGCGGCGCGGCTGCCTCGCGAGCTGCTGCCGGCGCCAGTGCAAGTAAAGCGCCGGGATGAGGTTGGTGCTTCGAACAGCGCTCCAGATGAGACCGCCCAGGATCACGATCGCGAGCCCCTGCTCGGGTGCGGCGCCTTCGCCGAAGCCGAGAGCGGTGGGTAGCATTGCCAGAGCGCCGACGAGTGCCGTGAGCGCGATGGGGCGGAAGCGGGCCTCGATCGCCTCGCGCACCGCGTCCTCGACGCTCATGCCGGCAGCTTCATTGCGGCGCGCGCGATCGAGCAGCACGATGCCGTGGCGCAGGCCGATGCCGATCAAGGTGAGGAATCCCACGAGCGCGATGCCGTTCAGTCCGACGCCGCTCACGACGAGCGCGATCGCGCCGCCCATCAAGGCGAGCGGGATCTCGAGCATCAGCAGGCCGGGTACGAGCAGGCCGTCGAACTGCAGGACGAGGATCGCGAGCATCAGCAGCAAGGCGGCGGCCGTTGCGAGCCCCAGCGCAAACAGCGCATGTTCGAGCTCGGCATCCAGTCCCCCGAAGCTGATACGGTAACCCGCCGGCAACCGCAGCTCGGCGAGCGCGCGCCGCGCCGCGGCGATCGTGCTTCCCAGAGGGCCGGTCGGCGTGGCGGCGATCGTGAGCACTCGGGCGCCGGCGATGTGACGAATCTGGTTGGGCGTCGTCGTGAGCTCAAGATCGGCGAGCTCACCGAGCGGCGTCCAGCCTTGGGTGCGGATAGGCAGTCGCGCGAGCGCCGCCGGCGAGATCGATGGCGCGTCGGCGAGGCGGATGTAGAGCGCGAGCGGCACGTTGCCGTCCGGGATCTGCGCGAGGACTTCTCCGTCGAGCAATGGATCGACCTGGGCATACCACTGCGCCGGGGTCAAGTGATGCGCGGCAAGCGCTTCGACCCGGGGCCGCATCTCGAGTTGCGTGACCGGATAGCCATCGTTATTGAACAGACCCTCGAGGGCGGTGATCGGACGCAGCCGTGCGACGATTTGCTGTGAGAGCGCGCGCAGCTGCCCGAGATCGTTACCGAAGAGCTGGATCACGAAGGGCTGGGGGAGCCCTGAGAGACTCTCGCCGAGGCGCTCCACCGTGGGCGTATCGAGTGACGTCTGCACTCCGGGGAGGGCACTCTCTCGGGTCACCCGTCGGCCGATCCGATCGAGGCTGTTGACGTCGATTCCGGGCCTCATGACGACCTGGATCTCTCCGGCATCCGGGGGCTCGGTGTACTCCGTGCTTGAGGCGGAGCCGATGCGCGCGAAGACGTGCGCCACCGCCGGATCGGCCGACAGCCGCCGGGTCATAGTCCTCACGGCTTCCTTGGTGTCCGCCAGGGAGCTGCCGGGCGGTAGCGTGAAGGATTCGAGCAGCACGCCCTCGTTCGGGAGCGGCAGAAAGTCGATCGGCACCAGGGCGAGCGCGAGAAGACTCACGATCAGCACCGCGAAGGTGGCCGCGAGGCTCCATCGTGGGCAGCGCGCGACGAACTCGAACAGCCGCTCGTTCAATTGCCTCAGGCGCTCGGTCATCCTGGCGCCGGCCGCCGGCGCCGCAGGCGGGCGCGCTCCGATGAATCCGAGGCCGAGCGGGATCAGGCTGACGGAGATGGCGAGGGAGGCGATGAGCACGAGTGTCATCGCGAGCGCAAACGGCAGGAAGAAGAGACCGGCGAGGCCTCCGACCAGCAGCAGCGGGACATAGATCGCGACGTTGGTCAGCGTGCCGGTGAGATCCGGAAGAGCGATGCTCCGTAAGCCGCGCCAGATTCCCTCCCAGTGCTCGTCGCCGCGCTCCCAGCAGAAATAGATGCTCTCGAGCACGATGATGGCATCGTCGGCCAGCAGCCCCAGGGCCACCGTCAGTGCGCCGAGGGTCAGCAGGTTGAGACTCTGCCCCACCGCGTAGAGCGCGGCGATGCCGAGCAGGAGCGCGAGCGGAATACTCGCCGCCAGAATCCAGATACCGCGGCTGGCGCCGAGGACCCACAGGAGGACGGCCGCTGCGAGCAGTGCGCCGATGAGGAGGTTCCGCCCGAGGTCGGCGCCGATCAGGTGCACGATGTGGCCCTGATCGTAAATACTCACCCACTGTACCCCGGCGGGCAGCTGGCTGCGCGTCTGCGCGAGCGCCGCTCGTACGGCTCTCGTGACCGGCACGGTGGAGGCGTCGGGCTGCTTCAGCACTATGAGCGCGACGCTCGGCTCGCCGTCGAGCTCGACGGCGTTGCGCGTCGGCACGGCCGATCTCACGATCCGGGCCAGGTCGCCGAGGGGAATCGGACCTGCTCGACCCGCGACGGGAATCCTCTCGAGTTGCGCGATGCGGGTCGGCAGATTCCGGGCTTCGACGAGCACGTCTTGGTGCCCTTGCTCGAGGTAGCCGGAGGGGCCGAGGAGGACCTGCCCCCGGATCGCCTGCGTGAGCGCGGCGGCGGACACACCGAACCGGTGCATCGCCGCGAGGTCGGGCTGGACCCAGAGCGCCTCCTCGCCGGTACCGAAAACCTCGACGCGCTGCACGCCTTTGAGTGCGCGCAGTTGCGGGGCCACGCTCGCCTCCACCGCCCGCTCGACCGCGGCCGGCGCGATGCCGGCGGGAATCCGCAATGCGTAATCGGCCACCTCGTTGATCGCGTTGCCCATGATCTCGGCGAGCGGTTGCGCAGCCGAGGGCAGTACCCGGCGCGCGCGATCGATGGCCGAATTCACGGCCTGGAGATCTTGCTGGGCACTGGTGCGCTCACCGAAGCGGACGTCCGTTTCGGCTGTGCCGTTGCCCATGATGGAGCGAACGCTCGCGAGGTTGGGCAGCGCGAGGATCTGTCCCTCGATCGGGCGCACGATCAGCGTTTCGAGCTCGGTCGAGGTTAGGCCCGGCATCTGCGTGATGACTCGGATTTCCGGGAAATCGAAGCGCGGAAGCACCTCGACCGGAATGCGCCAGAGCGCATAGGCGCCGTAGGCGATCGCCGCGCCATAGAGCAGCGCCCAGAGCACGGGACGCAGCCATATCTGCGACCGGGGACGCTCGGCCACCATTCGCGGATCAGTCGTCGGGCGGTTGGTACTGCCGGGCGATCTCCCGATGGAATTCGAGATAGGCGCCGACGACTACGACGCGCTCGTCGGGCTCGAGGCCGTGCTCGATGAACGTCTGCCAGCCGCGAGTGGGACCGGGCGTCACGAGTCGGCGAATGTCGCCCCGCGGCGTGCGGACGAGGACCCACCAGCGGCCCTGATCCAGGATCAGCGAGCGTGTCGGCACGGCCGGAAGCGAGCGCGCCCGCCCGTCGAGCGTCACGATGCCGGTCTCGCCGGCGAGCCATCGAATCGGCTCGGTGGGGGTGAGCCCCACCGACTCGCCGCCGTCGGGCTGCAATGTGCCGAAGACCGTGGCGACTTCGACCGCAACCGCCTTGCCCTCGGTAGGCACGAATTGCCCCCGCATCCCGGCGTGAATCGCCATGGCATTCGCGCCGTAATAGGCCGCCCGCAACCACAGCCGATGCGTGAGCTGCAACGTCAAGACGCTCTGGCCGGCCGCGACGCGCTCGCCCTCGGCAGCATTCACCGCCAGCACCAGGCCGTCGCCGGGCGCGCGCAACGTGCGCAAGCGCTGCGCGGCTCGCAGCACCGAGGCGGCGGTTTGGAAGGCGGCTCTCGCCGCCGCCAGCGCGCTCTCCGCCGCAGCGAGGGTCTGCCGGGTCGCGAGCTGCTCGGTGAGCAGCTCGCGCTCGCTGGTCAGCGCTCGCGTCGCGGCGCTGAGGCGCGCCCGGGCCGCGCGTACGTTGGCCTCATCCTGTGCCATTACGGACTGGATCTCGGGCCCGCCGAGCTCCGCAAGAGTCTCGCCGGCCTTTACCGCTGATCCAGGGACCATCCGCAGTCGCATCACGACGCCAGACTGCATTGCCCGGACGGGCAGCACCGCAATGGGCTCGACCTGGGCATACGCTCGCAACTGCTTCGTGAAGGGCTGCGATCGCACGATCACCGTACTGGCGGACCCACCCCGCACGGAAGGGTTGTTGATGCTAGCGCCAGCATGCGCTCCGAGAGGCACGAGAGCGCAGGACAGCAGAGCTGGCGCCAGCAAGCTCGTCGAGCGGCGCCAAGGAAGCCGGATCACGGATGACCGGCCCCGGCAGGGCACGCCCGGGATGCGACTATGGAGCGACGATCAGACACTCAAGGCCTCGCGCGCGTGAAGGGGCCGGCAAAGAACTCCACGCCCTCGCGCAGGCGGCGCTGGGTCATGCGCCAGCTGTGCATCATCTCGGCCGTGACTGAGCGGACTCAGAGCGGCCGCTCAGGTGATGGGCTGCACTGAGCCGTCGCGAGCCACCCGGTAGCGGGCGTGCCGCCAGTGGACGCTTCTCGATGCGAAACCCCAGCACCACAGCACGAAGCTAAGCAAGTCATTGAGCGGCAACACTCACAACTGTAACAAAGCGGAACTGGGCTTGCGAACGCCGAAATGTAGCAGGAGTCGCGCGGCCCCGGTGATCGCGAGCAGCCCGAGCGTGACGCGGGTCCCGCCCGCGAGCAGGCACCCGAGCGCGGCGACCGGCAGCCCGAAGGTCACGAAAGACCAGGCGTACCCCGCGGGCCGCACGACCCGGATGGTGCGCAGCCACCGCAGCTCGTGGCGGATCAGGTCGCGGGCGCTCCGCTCCTCGACACACGTATCCACCACCACCTCGGAGAGCACCGTCGTGAGCCCCGCCTCGCGCGTGAGCTGGCCGAGGCGGTAGTCGTCGGCCAGCT
>JBOHZT010000036.1:0-16812 GCA_050738535.1 Steroidobacteraceae bacterium | reverse complement strand
CCTTCGAGGACGGGCGCGGCGCGGTATTCCTCGCCATCCGCTCCCCGCGATCCGAGCTCTGCGGCGTCGTGATGATCCTGGTGGACGGCAGAGCGCTCGCCGCGGGCCTCGCGACGCGAGTCATGACGCCTTCCGTCCGAGCCGTTCTCGAGCACCTGGCGACCGGCCTCGGACCGCCGCCTGCCGCCTTGACCCATGATCCGAGATCTACGCCCCCCTCGGGTCCGGGATCGGAAATCACGGGGCAGCCGCTTGGCGACCCCGGCGAAATCACGCTCGAGCTGGAGGATCCCCGCGCGATCGAGGAGATCCTCACGCTCGAGATTCCCTCGCCGGCTGAGCGGCGAGAGCTACCGAGCGACGCGAGCACCACGGGCGCATTTCTCGAGGCCAGCACCGCGGCTAACGCCGAGGTCGAGGCCAACGCCGAGGTCGAGGTCGAAGCTGAAGCTGAAGCTGAGGCCGAGGCCGAGGCCGAGGCCGAGGCCACCTTGCTCGCAATGCGGAACCTTGCTGTTCGGGAGCTGGCGAGGCTGCGACCCGGCGGACGAACACGTTGGTTCCACATCGCGGTTCGGCACACGGACGATTGGGACATCGAGCCAGCCGCTGCGAAGCGGGGCCGGGCTTTGGCCGATGGGCAGGCGCGGGTCTTCCTCGCCCGGCTCGCAGCCGCCGCGGCCTGGCTCGATGCGCATCGCGAGCGGCAGCGCCATGCGACTCTAGAATTCTCGATCCGGGTGCCGGCCGCAGCCCTCGAGGCAGAGGCATTGCCTCGCTGGATCGCGGACCGGCTCGGCGCTCCGCCCCGGCGGCTCGAAGGCCTCGGGCTCGAGATCGCGGAGGCGCACTGCCTGCGCCACGCGTCGCGAGTCGCGCAACTGGCGCTGCTGATGGAGCAGCTCGGCGGATTCCTGGTCATCGATGACTTCACGTTCGATTCCGGCGCGCTCGAGATCCTGCGCTCGAAGGCGCTGCGCCTGGTCAAGCTCGACGCACTGCTCGTTGCCGCGGTCTCCAGCGACAAACTGGCCGAGGCTCGCGTCGTTGCCATCTCGCAGGCCGCGAGCGTTCTCGGCATCGAGTGCGCGGCCAAAGGCGTCGATACGAGCCAGGTCTGCCGCTGGCTCACGGCGGCCGGATTCGAATTCGCCGAGGGCGCGTTGTTCGATGCACCGCAGCCACTCGAAGCGCTCGGCCGGGAGCTGGCACAGGCGAATTGATCCGCTAATCTCCCTCCATGGGACAGACGGCACGCACCCTCGATGTGGCTGTGGTCGGGGCCGGTGCGGCCGGACTCAGCGCCGCGACCGCTCTCGCCGCCGCAGGCTGCGCCGTCGAGGTCCTCGAGGCTCGCCCGCGGATCGGCGGGCGGATCCTGACCTCGAGCGATCCCGATCTCGCATGGCCGATCGAGCTCGGCGCCGAATTCATCCATGGCCGCGCGCCGGCCACCGCCGAGCTGCTCGCGCGCGCGGGCATGCTCGCGATCGACACGGTCGGAACCCGACTGACCGTGCGCGACTCCGCACCGCGCCCGCGGGAGGACATCTTCAGCGGTGTGCGCGAGCTGATGGGGCGCGTCAGCTCGCTGGCGGAGGACGATCTCTCCGTCGACGAGTTCCTGTCCCGCGAGGCGCGTGATCCCAAGCTCGCGGAGGCGTGCGCTCACGCGCGCCGGATGGCCGAGGGGTTCGATGCCGCCGATCCCGCACGGGCGAGCGTGCGTGCGATCGCGCACGAGTGGGAGAGCATGGACGGAGGCAACGCCAGGCCCGCGGCCGGCTACGGGGTGCTCATGGCCCAGCTCGCACGCGAGCTCGCGGCAGGACACGGATCGGTCCGCCTCGAGACCGAAGTGGACGCCATCGACTGGACCCAAGACGACGTGCGGGTCGAAGGACACTCGCCCGCTGGGCGTTTCGTGAGCGTCGCGCGCCGTGCGCTCCTGACCGTGCCGGTGAGCATCCTCCAGCTCGCACCCAGTGCACCAGGGGCGATCGGCTTCACGCCCCCGCTCACGGAAAAGGCGATCGCGCTTCGCGGGATCGCCCTCGGCCCCGTCCTCAAAGTGATCCTGCGCTTCGGGCGGGCGTTCTGGGAGGCGATCGACGGTGGGCGCTTGCGACATACCGGGTTCCTCCACGCGCCCGATGCAGCCTTCCCAACGTTCTGGACCGCCCTGCCGGCCCGCGTTCCCCTGCTCACCGCGTGGATGGGCGGCCCCCGCGCCGAGCGAATGCGCGGCGCGGGGCGCGATGCGCTCGTCACAAGTGCGCTCCAGTCGCTCGAGAGCCTGTTTGGCCCCGCCGAGCGCTGCACGCAAGAGCTCGCCGCCGCCTACGTTCAGGACTGGCAGCAGGATCCGTACGCGCGCGGCGCCTACAGCTACATCACGGTAGGGGGCCTTGGCGCGCCGGACGCTCTCGCCAGGCCACTGCACGACCGTCTCTACTTTGCGGGAGAAGCGACGAGCAGCGCCGATGCCGGAACCGTCGAGGCCGCCCTGCAGAGCGGGCGGCGCGCCGCGAGGGAGATCCTCGAGAGTCTGAGAGGATCGGCGTAGCCAGACGTCCGTACTCTGACGTCCCCTGCGCCTTGCAGAGGATTTCATGTGCTGGCTCTCAATGCTCCTAGAGAAAGTCCCTGAACCGGCCCCGGAAGGGCTTGCGCAATGCGATAAATTATTTACACTTTCCTGGGACCGACTTTCGAAACCGTTAACCAGCAGCGGAAGGTGCTCCTCGATGCCGAGCTCGCCACACTGCGGGGTCACGCCAAGCGCCTGACCCGCAGGTCCACCGCACCCGCTTGCGAATCCCCGATCAATTCATGTCTCAGCTAAATGCGGAGCCAGGCAAGCCGGTAAGCGGCAGCGGGTGGAAGGGGGATTTACCGATGGCTTCTCGCCGCACCACCGCCCTCGTGCCGGTCGAGCACATCACCCAGTCGATCCTCGTCCTGCGTGGCCAGCGCGTCCTGCTCGATGCCGAGCTCGCCGCACTCTACGGCGTCGAGACCCGCGTCCTCGTGCAAGCCGTCAAGCGCAACCGGGCACGGTTCCCAGAGGATTTCATGTTCCAGCTCTCCGCCGCCGAGTGGGCCGCTTTAAGATCACAATTTGTGACCTTGAAGACCGGCCGCGGTCAGCACCGCAAGTACCTGCCCTACGTCTTCACCGAACAGGGCGTGGCTATGCTCTCCTCGGTGCTTCGCAGCGAGCGCGCGATCGCCGTCAACATCCAGATCATGCGGGCCTTCGTCCGCATGCGGGAACTTCTGGCCTCGAACAAGGAACTCGCCCGCCGCCTCGATGAGCTCGAGGCGCGACTCGAGAAGAAGCTCACTACCCACGACCAAGCCATCGCCGCCATCCTCTCAGCGATCCGCCAGCTCATGAGCTCGCCGCCCACCAAGCGTCGCCCGATCGGCTTCACAACCGACCTCGGCGAGAAGAGCTGATTTCGCCAACGGCGATGGCGAACATCGCACCATGTGTCGGGTGTGCCCCCCCCCACCAGACCGGCTCTAGCCACATCGCAACCCTACGCGCCGGACTCTCCGCCGATGGCAGCGGGAACTACGGCTACCGTGCCAACGCTATTCTCCGGACCTCCCGCTCCGCCCCGACGCCGTCGCTCTCGGTGAGATCCCTGATCGCTCAAGATCCTTGCCGATTCGGGTGATCTGCACGCCGCGTGCCGAGAACTCCGTGCCGCACCGGCGCGCCCATCTCCTGAAGTTCGATGTCGTCGCCTTGCTCGCCTCCCGCTTGACGAGCGCCTCGAGGTCGATCTTCGGTGATCGGCCGTCTATTCGGCCGAGAAAGTAACTGAGCAGCATCTCGCCTGAGAACTTCAAACGCTGATTGGAGGATTCCGCAAGCCGCGCGCCGACTACCACGCATTGAGCGTCCGCGATGGTCATCGCGTTGGCGGGACTCGCTTCGGCGACGGATCCAAAGATCCAAAGCAACGAGATCGCAGAGACGTAGCAACAGGCAACGGCAATGCTGATTCGGGGAACTCTACCGCATCTCATTTCCGGAACCACTTCGGAAAGCTTCGGTAGAAATAAAAACCCCCAATGAGAACGATCAGCAGAGCGGGGCCAACGGCTAGTGCGTTTCCAATGGTAGAGTTGCCTGACATGGAGCCAACGACGAACGTCCACAAAAATGCGATAACGAGGCAAAGCAACGCTTTAGCAAAATTCGGAAACTTTATTTCAATGTGAAGAGAACTTGGCTGCTGGTCGTTCGGCAACGCATGCATCTGAAATCGCACCAAGAGCACAATAACTACCACGTAAGCGATCGGCAGCAGCACCTCGGCCCCTATTGGAAGTACACCATGCAGCGCAAGGTAGATGAGAACCAAGCCAACAAGGATGAGCAGGCCGTAGGCGGCAAGTAGCAGACCCTTGCGGGTCGACGTCCCTATTGACACGCGCCACCTCCAGCGACTCCATTGCTGATCCGATTTGCTGCTATATCAACCGGATTGAAAGGCCCCAGAACGTCCGGAAGGTTGGGGAGTAAGCGTCCGACAACCGCATCCACGAGAACCGATCCCAATTGAACCGCATTGCCCTCGACAGAGCCAACCCCGCTGTGAGCTGCATTTAGCGCGACACCCACCAGCTCGATGCCGGCACCCACGCTTGTAATTGCGCCCCCGATCGCCGCCACTGTTGCGCCACCCGCCATCGCGGCAGCGCCTTCTGGAGCGCCTACGACTGTGAGCGTCGCTACCGCACCACCAGCCATGATCAGACCTCCTCCAAATGAAGTTGCTGCCCCGTACCCAGCAACCCCTTGTCCGGCACTGATCAGCTTGTTTCCGAACGTCGTCCCTGGGTGGCACTGCTGTGGTTGTGTTTGCGGCTACAAGTACACCTCAGGCGGCCGCCCCCACACCCACACCATCCAGGACTGGGAGGTGCAAGCCGCCTACCTCGCGTACCTGCGCCGCTATGGCACCCGTGAGCAGGCGCTGCGCATGCTCGCGCAGGAGTACGGCGAGCGCATCCCCGCCCGCCATCCGCACTTCATCATGGGCACCATGAAGCTGCACCCGCGCACCTTCATCCTCATCGGCCTGCTGCGCACCGGCGTCGATCCCGGCGAGCTCGCCAAGCAGGGCTCACTGCTTTGAGACGACATCCGCCTGCCCAGACACTCTTTAGTCTCCCTGGGAAGCGAGAGCTCTCATGTTTTTCAATTTCTTTCCACATTCATCTAGCAATGTCACATGGAACTCTATGGGATTAGAGTCGCGCGGCGCCAGAATGGCGTAGTTTGTGAATGAAGACACTCGCCCGCAATCAAACAATATCTCCACCTCAGTCGGCGACCTCCATTTGACCGTCAACCCAGAAAAGTCATAACCGTGAAGAAAACATTGACCTTTGTTCCCCGGAAAATGCCGATTGGCGGCTTTTGCTACACAGATATCTACATTGTAAATGCCAGATGCATGGTATTCCCAAGACCGGACATCGATCTTAAACGGACCATTCACAAACTCCATCATGCTCTGCCTGGTGGAGTCTCCGCACGACACAAGCGAAAGCACTGAAGCAATCGCCGCACAGCTGATTATTTTTTGCATTGCGCGCTATATCCCGCAGGAACACTTGCCGTAGCACTCTCGTCCATGCCATACGGGCCCACACGATCCGCGGCCGAATGGGTGAATAGTGAGTACACCCCCGCAACGAGCTCCGCAAACCACTGGGGCACGCCTATGTCCGCGGAAACCGCACCGTATGCAAAATTCCCAGCATTACCCAGAAAAACGTAGTTGGCATTAGGACCACCATACATCGATCTGAAGTTCGTCCCCGAATAGACACGCGAGGCTACGCTGTATGGATCAGATCCATTTCCCAACTGAATAACTGGCCCGTACGGAGTTGAAGTGAACTGTACAGAATTGTTTACGCCGTTAGAGAGCGAGCTGACGTGACTACCGACCGTAGACTGGTCCGGAAGCGCGGTGCCACAGTTTATCGGTTGATGTGTTTGCGGCGTGGCACCCCCAGTTCCGGCATTCGGTGCTACCGACCTAGCCGGTGGGAGGTACGCCGTTGATCCAGAATGCAGCAGGATCCAAAGCTGAAACTGGTCCAGAGATACCTGCAGCTCCTGAAATAGGCACTCCTCGTCGCACCGCCGACCACTAACCGTTACTGTCTGGGTCACGTACCCTGGCGAAGGGGGCAATGCACCGTTGCAGGGCAAACCGGCCGCCGCGCAGTCATCGTTGGTGGTCATACCGCTGAAGTCTGCCGCATTCACCGGATCCCCGCTCACGTAGGCGTAGAGGTTCATGTCGCTTGCATACCCGGCCGGGTCGGGCTGCATGAATCGGCCGGTCTGGGGGGAGTACATCCGAGCTCTATCGTAATAGAGCTGCAGGTCCGGCAGGTACAGCTGCCCGGCATACCCAAACGGGGACACCAGGGACGCGGACTCCCCGTAGCTCGAGTACTTGACGCTCCCCGTCGCCACCCCGTTCGCATTGCTCGCCGTGATGATCGAGCCGCGCTCATCGGCGTGCAGGTAGATCGGGGCGCTCGTCCCCGAGCCTTGATACCACACGAGCGGTCCGGGACCCGACCCGTACACGAACCGGTCCGTGAGGGTACCGTTGACGTACTCCGCGATCAGGTTCGAGCCGTCGTAGAGGTATTCGGTAGTGGTGCCGCCGTTCGTCTCCGTGTGGAGCAGCCCGAGAGGCCCATAGGTCAAGCTCACGGTACCGCTGGAGCTCGTCGCCTGACGCAGCTGTCCAAGCGCGTCGTACGCGTAGCTCATCCCGTTCACGCCCGTCTGCACATCCCCGTTGGCATCCTCGACGACGTTGGCACCGTTGAAGGTCGCCAGCCGGTTCGTGTCGTCGTAGGAGGCCGAGATCGTCGAGTTCGGGGGGTTGGGGAGCCAGGTGTAGGCCGCATCGTTGCTCTGCGTCTTGCTCACGATCTGCCCCGCCGGGTTGTAGGCGAAGGAGGCACTCGTGTCGTAACTTGTCCCGGATAGGTCCTGCGCGAGTCCCGCGAGCTGCTCGATGCCGGTGTGGCTGTAGCCGGTATTGTTCGGACGGGAGATTTGCAGGAGTCCCCCGAGGGCATCGTAGGAATACGTCGCGAGCGTCGCCCCGGTGCTGTCCACGACCGATTGCAGCTCGTTGGCATTCGTATAGCCGTAGCTCACGGCATAACCATCCGAATACGTGAGCTGGACGAGGCGGCCGCCCACGTCATACGCATAGCCGATCTGCTTACCGAAGACGGTGCGGGTCTGGAGCCTGCCGAGGCCGTCGTAGGTCTCCGTGATGCCATTCCCGGCGGTGCCGCCGTACAGCGCGCTCAGCATCCGGCCCTGGTTGTCGTAGGAGAAATACACGCTGTCGGTGACGTCATTCGGCAGGATGCTGCGACGCAGCAGGCCAGACTCGCGCCGCGACCTGAGCCCCAAGTGTCTCGCCCCCCGCAGCACCGCCGGCCGCGCGCGGCAGCCGCCGGCTGCAGCGGGCGCAATGTCACCACCGATTTGCTGATGCGCCCGCGAAACTGCGAAGCCGATCGCATTCGGCCGCGTAATCGTTAGCCGCGCTCCCCGGATCTGTGAGCCAGCGCGCAGGGCCCCGCGGGGTCGCACTGCACCATAGGACTCCACGGAACCGTCAACGAGGCCCAGCTCTCTTGCACCCGGAGTGGCGAACCGCGTATCTGCGGCGGACTCTTGCGGCGCGGTGGCGCAAGCCGCGCGCTCGCGTCTGCTCGCCCGCCTTCCGGCGACAGCTGAGCGCCATGGAGCCGAAACGATGCCATCTGCCTCTCACTCTCAGCCCGAGCCTCTGACGGCCGATCCTTTCGAAGCAGACGCGGAATACGCGCGCGCCGTATCCGCCGACCTCGGACTCTCGGATGCGGAAGCCGAGAGCACTCTGCTGCGCGAGTCCCTCCCGGCGGGCACCCTCGAGGCGACGAGCGCCTCCGGCGCACCGGGAGCGCCAAGCGCTGCGGGAACGCCAGCCGCGCCGGACAGCCCGGGCGCCCTGGCCGGCGCAAGTCTCGAGGGCAGCTCGCTCGGCACGAGCCCGAGCGCGCCGGCCATGGACCGCGATTTCATCGCACGCAATCAAATCGTCGAGCGCTATTTGTCGGGGAAGCTCCCCATTCGTGGCGCGACGGAATTCGAGCGCTTCTGCAAGGCCAATCCCGAGCTGCTCGACGAGCTGGGGCTACCGGAGCGCGTGAACGCCGGCCTGCGGCTCCTCGAGGCGAGCGGACAGCCCGAGCCATGGCAGGAGCGCCCGAAGCGTTTCTGGGAGAAGCCGGGCTTCGCGGCCGGTCTGGTGATCGCGGTGCTCGTGCTCCTCACCGCCACTATCGAGCTTGCGCGGAATCGCGGCGCGCAAGCCCAGACGATCGCGGCGCTCACCCGACAGGTCGCGGCCCAGCCGCTCGAGCCCGCGGCGACGACACGCACGATCCGCGTGCTGCCGAGCCACGAGGGTCCCTCGCGCACTCCCGCCGTGGTCATCGGCGGCGGCGATGGCCAGGCGCAGCTCGCGAACCTGCTGCTCGACCTCACCCGCTCGCCGTACCACGAGTACCGCGTGACGATCGACAGGATCGGCGAGGGCCGCGTCGCGATGATCAACAATCTCGCGAAGGACTCGAACGGCCATCTGCGCATCGCGCTCAACAGCTCGGCCCTGGGGCCCGGCAATTACGAGTTCATCATCGAGGGGCTCACCTGGCGCGGCGATCCGGTGCCGGACTCGTGGGTGACGATCGGCATCCGGCACTGACGGCGCGCGCGCTCCTCTCGCTTCAACCCGCGCGCAGCGTTCTCACCGGCGGCTGCGACACGACGGAGCGCAGCGAGAGCCAGCCGGCGAGCGATACCAGCACGACGCCGCCCACGAGGCCCACCACAAAGACCAGCGGATCGTAGGCGTACGGGATCTGCAGCACCCGGGAAGCGATGAATGCGCCTGCGAGTGTCGCGCCGCCCGCGGCAAGCAGCCCCGCCGAGAAACCGATGGTCGCGAATTCCGCGAGGACGCCGCGCAACACCGTGCTGCGGCTCGCGCCGAGCGTGCGCAGGACCGCGCTCTCATAGCGGCGCTCGTCGCGGCTCGCCTCGACCGCCGCGAGCAGCACTGTGAGGCCGGCGAACAGCGTGAACGCGAAGACGCTCTCGACGGCGAGGATCGCCTTCGCAGTGAGCGACCGCACCTGCGAGATGAGAGCGTCGATGTCGAAGATCGAGACGCTCGGAAATCGGTGGGCGAGCGCCGCGAGCACGCGCCCGTCGGACGGGTGGAAGTAGGCGCTCGTCAGGTACGTCCCTGCCGTTCCCTCGAGCGTGCCCGGCGCGAACACGATGAAAAAATTCGGCTGTAAGCTGTCCCACTTCACCTTGCGGATGCTCGCGACCGTTGCGGTGAGCGGCTCGCCGCCGATCTCGAACGTGAGCCGATCGCCGAGATGCACGCCGAGGGCCTGCTGGAATTCGGTCGCGAGTGAGACGAGCGGCTTGCCGCGATCCTGCGGCCGCCACCAGCGGCCCGCCACGATGCGGTTTCCCGCTGCGAGCGCCGCGGCGCGGGTCATGTTCTGCTCGCGCTCCGCGAAACGCCGTCCCGAGGCGCCGCGGAAGCGGATCTGATCCACGGGCCGTCCGCCGATCCGCACGAGACGGCCCCGCAGCATCGGCAGGACCCGCGTGAGCCGCGCACCGCGCGACTCGAGGAATTCCACGAAGGCGTGTCGATCGTCCGGCGAGATGTTGATGAAGAAATAATTCGGCGCATCGACGGGCAGCGCGCGACGCCAGTCCGCGACGAGATCCCGCCGGACGATGCCGAGCAGGAGCAGCAGCATCAAGCCGGCACCGAAGGCGATGATCTGTACCACGCTGTCCGCGCGGCGGCGGCTGAGATTCGCGATGCCGTAGCGCCAGGAGATCCCCGCGCCGCCTCGGAAACGCCCGGCCAGAAGCGTGAGGCCGAGTCCGGCGCCGATGAGCGCGAGCGCAAAGGCGCACCCGCCCACCAGGAAATCGACGAACAGGCGGAAATTACCCACGGCCCAGAATGTGAGGGCCAGCACCGCGGCGGCGGCCGGACCGTAAGCGAGCAGGCTGGAGATCGGCGGCGGACCGACATCGCGGCGCAGCACACGGATCGGGGGCACGCGCGAGAGCGTCAGCAGCGGCGGCAGCGCGAATCCGCCGAGCACGGCCACGGCGGCGATGAATCCCATGCCGACCGGGGCGAGGCCGGGCGCAGGCAGGCGGGCCGTGATGAGCCCGTGCAGCACATGGATGAGCCACTCCTGCGCGAGGAAGCCCACCGCCGAGCCAACCAGCGCGGCGGCGACGGCGATCGCGAGCAACTCGATCAGCGTGATGCATAGCGTGAGCGCCCGCGTCGCGCCGAGCGTCTTGAGCAGCGCGACGGTGTCGAGATGGCGCCGCACGTACTGTCGAGCGGCCATCGCCACCGCGATGGCGGAGAGCAGGACACTCGCGAGCGTCGCGAGCTCGAGGAAGCGCCCCGCTCGATCCATCGCATCCTTCACCTGCGGGCTCGCCTCGGTGATGTCGCGCAGGTGCTCGCGCGGACGCTCGTGTGCGAGGAGCCAGCGGCGGAACGCCTCCACGCTCGCGTGATCAGCCGCGAACAGGCCCGCATAGCTCACGCGGCTGCCCGGCTGGATCAGGCGCGTCGCGGGAAGATCCGCGGCGTTGAGGAGAATGCCCGGCGCGAGATCGGCGAAGGTGCTGCCCTGATCGGGCCTCGAGATGAGCACGCGCGTCACGCGGAACGTGGCCGCGCCGATCGAGAGCTCCGAGCCGACGTGGCCGCCGAGCGCCGCGAGCAGTTGCGAGCTCGGCCAGGCCTCGCCTCGGCCCGGAATGCCTCGGGCCGGCGTGCCGGCGGCGAACGGCTCGGCAGCCACCTCGACGGTGCCCCGGAGCGGATAACCCGGGGTGACGGCATGCAGATCGGCGAGTTTGCTCGAGTCGCCGCGGAACACGACGCTCAACATCGAGGTCACCCGTGCCGTTCGGACGCCGCGCCGCGCCGCTTCCCGGAAGTACTCGGCCGCGAGGGGCTGCGGGGATCCGAGCCGCAGATCCGCCGCCAGCACTTGCGAGGCTTGCTGATCGACCGCGATGGCGATCCGATCCACGAGGAACCCGACCCCCGTCAGCGCGCCGACCGCGATGGTGAGCGCGAGCAGCAGGATGCCGAGCTCGCCGGAGCGCCACTCCCGGGCGACGCTGCGCAGCGCGAGACCTAGGGCCGCCATGCCGCGCGCCTCATGCGACCATCCGGCCCGCTTCCATGTGCAGGGTCCGCTCGCAACGCGCCGCAAGCGCCCGCTCGTGCGTGACGAGCACGAGCGTGGTGCCCGACTGCGCGTTGAGATCGAAGAGCAGGTCGGCGACTTGCTCGCCGGTCACGGAGTCGAGGTTGCCCGTCGGCTCGTCGGCGAACAGCACCGCCGGGCGCGTGACGAAAGCGCGCGCGAGCGCGACCCGCTGTTGCTCGCCTCCGGAGAGCTGGCGCGGATAGTGCCCTGTGCGCGCTTCGAGCCCGACGCGCGCAAGCGCCTCGAGGGCAGCGCCGCGCGCATCGGCGCGGCCGGCGAGCTCGAGCGGCAACCGCACGTTCTCGAGCGCCGTGAGCGCTGGGATGAGATGAAACGCCTGGAACACGAAGCCCACACGCTCGGCGCGCAGGCGCGCGCGCCCGTCCTCGTCGAGCCGCGTCAGATCCTGCCCCGCGATCCACACGCTCCCGGAGGTCGGGGTATCGAGCCCGGCGAGCAGGGCGAGCAGCGTCGACTTGCCGGCGCCGGAAGCGCCGCTGATCGACACGGATTCCCCGGCGGCGATCTCGAGGGACACGTCGCGCACGATGGTCAGCGTCCCCCCAGGGCTGCTAACCTGCTTCGAGAGGCTCAAAGCTTTGAGAACGTTGTCGCGAGTCGCGGGCGCCTGGGCGCTCGGCATCGGATTGCTGCTCATCGGACTCCAGGTCCAGGGCGCCGCCGCCGCGAGGCGCGCCGGTCCGCCCGGCCGCCCGGCGCCGAGCCGCACGGCCGAGCCCCATCCGGCGCCGACCCACACGCTCCTGGTATTCGGCGACAGCCTGAGCGCGGCTCACGGCCTAGACATCGGGCAAGGCTGGGTCGCGTTGCTGCGCAAGCGGCTCGACGACAAAGGGTACGGGTACCGGATCGTGAACGCCAGCGTCAGCGGCGAAACGACGACCGGGGGCCTCGACCGGCTTCCGCGGGAGCTGCGCCTGCATCGCCCGGCGATCGTGCTCCTCGAGCTCGGCGCGAACGATGGGCTCCGAGGGCTGCCCGTCGAGGCTGCCCGCGGCCGCCTCGCGCGCATGATCGAGCTGTGCCGACGTGCGGACGCGCGGGTGCTGCTTCTCGGCATCCGCCTGCCTCCCAATTACGGCCCGCGCTACGGTGAGCCGTTCGCCGCCATGTACGGCGAGCTCTCGAGGCACTTCCACGTTCCCTTGGTGCCCTTCCTGCTGCGCGGCGTCGCCTTGAAGCCGGACCTCATGCAGTCGGACGGCCTGCATCCGAACGCGCGCGGCGAGGAGCCGGTGCTCGACAACGTCTGGCCCTACCTGCTGCCCCTCCTCGGCAAAGCCCCTTGCGGGAGCGATCGATCGTGCAAAAGATCTGGTTGAAATCCTATCCGGCCGGCGTTCCCGCCGAGATCGACCCTGCCGCACTGCGCTCCCTCAAGAAGCTCGCGGAGCACAGCTGCGCGCAGTTCGGCGCGCGGCCGGCGTACACGCAGATGGGCCGCTCGCTGAGCTATGCCGAGCTCGACGCGCTCTGCGGCGCGTTCGCGGCCTGGCTGCAGAAGCGCTCCGGGCTCGCACGGGGTGACCGCCTCGCCATCATGCTGCCGAACGTGCTCCAGTACCCGATCGCGATGCTCGGCGCGTTGCGCGCGGGGGTCACCGTCGTCAACACCAACCCGCTCTACACCGCCCGCGAGCTCGAGCATCAGCTCGCGGACTCGGGCGCCGCCGCGATCCTCGTGCTCACGAGCTTCGCCCACGTGGTGCAGGAGGTCCTGCCGCGAACGAAAGTGAAGCGCGTGCTCACCACCTCGGTCGGGGATCTGCTCGGGTTTCCGCGCTCGTGGATCGTCAATGCCGTCGTGCGCCGCCGCAGGCCATCCCCACGCTGGCACATCGAAGGCGCGATCGATTTCCGGACGGCGCTGCGCGCCGGACGCGGCTTGCGCCTGGATCCGGTGGACGTGGGTCACGAGGATGTGGCGTTCCTTCAGTACACGGGCGGGACGACCGGAGTGGCGAAAGGCGCCGTGCTCACTCACGGGAACATCTGCGCCAACGTGCTGCAGGCGGAAGCGTGGATCCGCCCGTTCCTCGCGGCCGAGGCGCGTGAACCGGGCGTGATCGTCACGCCGATCCCGCTGTACCACATCTTCGCGCTCACCGCGAACTGCCTGGTGTTCCTGAAGCTCGGCTGGCACAACGTGCTCGTCACCAATCCGCGCGACCTGCGCGGACTGGTGAAGGAGCTCGGCGAATACCCGTTCGGCGTGCTCTCCGGGGTCAACACGCTGTTCAACGCATTGCTCGCGACATCGGGGTTCGAGAAGCTCGACTTCAGCAGCCTCAAGATCACGCTCGGGGGCGGCATGGCGGTGCAGGCCTCCGTCGCGGAGCGCTGGAAGGCCCTCACCGGCAATTCCATCTGCCAGGCGTGGGGCCTCACCGAGACCTCGCCCGGCGTGACGATCAACCCGCCGCTCGAGCCTTTCAATGGCTCAATCGGGCTGCCCATCCCCTCGACCGAGGTGAGCATCAGGGACGACACGGGACAGGAGCTCGAACTGGGGCAATCCGGGGAGATCTGCGTGCGGGGGCCGCAGGTCATGCGCGGCTACTGGGAACGGCCGGAGGAGACCGCGAAGGTGATGCTCCCCGAAGGCTGGCTGCGCACGGGGGACATCGGCCGGATGGACGAGCGAGGCTACCTGTACATCCAGGACCGCAAGAAGGACATGATCCTCGTGTCGGGCTTCAACGTGTACCCGAACGAGGTCGAGGAGGTCGCCGCCGCTCATCCCGGCATTCTCGAGGCGGCGGCCGTCGCCGAGCCGGACCCGCACTCCGGCGAGGTGGTGGCGCTTTACGTGGTGAAAAAGGATTCTCGCCTCACGGAGCGCGAGGTGATCGATTTCTGCCGCAAGTCGCTCACCGCGTACAAGGTGCCGAAGCACGTGTACTTCCGCAGCGAGCTACCGAAATCCAACGTCGGCAAGATCCTGCGCCGGGCCCTGCGGGACGAGGCGGCGAGCGCCGCGAAATCCTGAAGCCCCCGCACCAGTGAAAGCCGCGCCTGCAGGTGGCGGGTGCGGCCATGATCTGCGCGCGACGTGCGCGGCTTCAATCGCTCGCGGTCTTCGGCGCCTCCGGCGGCGCCGCTGCGGCCGACGGCTCGCTCTTGCGGAGCACCGCGAAGACGGCGGCGCCGAGCGTCAACGACTCGGGCTTGGGCTCGCCGCGCGCCTTGCGCACGCGCTCGGGGCGGTGCGCCTCGAGGAACCCTTCCACCTGCTCCACGAAGGCGTCCGCGCGCCGCCCGATCTGCGCGCGGAACAGGGGCAGGCTGCGGGCGTCGGTCTCGAGGACGAGCGACCGGACCGGCAACTGCTCGACGGCGCCGGATGCGAGATTGTGCTCGAGCGTGGACATCAGGTCGCCCGCGACTTCGCCCGCGGCGAACACCGACTCGGCATTCTGTCCGCCTGCGTCGAGCGACCGGCGCAGCGCGCGGACGCGCGTCGACCCGACCCGCTGAGCCGCGCCGAGGCGCACGAGCTCGACAAGGATCGTCTGGTAGTAGAGCCCGCCGCTGTAGCGCTGCGCGAGCGCCTCAAAGCTCCGCTCGTCACCTTTCACCGTGAGCACGATGGGCTTGCCCGATTGGGTCACGAAGTCCGGGTCATCGTGCCAGCCGTGCAGCACGCGCGCGGCACGGTGGAGCTGGGTGCCGCTGCGGGGCTTGAAATCGTCCCCCGGAGGAATGGCGAGGATGGCGGCGAGCGCCGTGCGGTTGATCCCGGTGATGACCGCGAGCCGCGAATGGGTCACCGGTCCGCCCGCGCTCGCCAGGTAATCGAGCCCGACGCGCGCGTAGGCGCTATCGACGATGGATTTGAATTCTCCGGCGCTGATGCCGGAGTGGATGAGGATCCTGACGAGGGGGTACAGGACCCGGCTGCAAAGATGGACCAATGCGGCTCTGAAGTCGGACTGCATTAGCGAAGCCCTCGAGCATGCTCGGAAGTCCCGCTGACTCGCCGCAGCCTTCCTTCACCACCGGCCGGCCTTGCAAGTCGGCCGCGGCTGTGCGATTTTTCGCAGTCAAGTATAACACCGCGGCGGCGCTGATGTCGCGGTGCGCGGTGGAAGCGCTAAGAACAATCCCAGGTCTGGCGGGGGAGGCTGCTCATGGAGAACCTGAAAGGACCCGCGCTGCCGGAATCGCAGCGCAGTGCCTCGGGGGTGCTACGGCCCATCATCCACTTGCTGCGGGCGTCCGGAATCGAGGCGAGCGCTGTGCGCTCGGCCGCGGAGCAAGCCTTTAGCCGCTACGCGAAGGTCCGGGCGCGCGGACTCTCACCGCCCGGTGAGGGCTCGCGGGCCCTGGCCGATGTCGTGAGGATCTGGGTGCGAGATCCGGAATTCATCGACGCGCGCGGCGCGCCCGCGCGGCTCCCCCTCGGCCGTGGGCCGGGATCGTTCGCGTCGCTCGTGAGACGGGCGCGTGCGCCGCTCTCGCCGAGCCGCGCCCTCGAGGGCTTGCTGGCGCTCGGCTCCGTGCAGCGCTGCGATCGCCGGCGCCGTGTGCGGCTGCTCTCGAGCGAGCCGTTCGGAACGCGGCGCACGCTCCTCGGCGCCCCAATGCTCGATGCCATGCGCCACTTCGCCGAGACGATGGAACACAATTTCTGCGGCGAACCGCTGCGCAGAGGACACCGGCTGTGTCGCTGGACGGCTTGCCGCATGCTCGATGCGCGCGAGCTCGAAGAGGTCGAGCGCTTCGTCGCCTCGAGCGGCCTGTCGCTGCTCGACGCCGTCACCGACAAGCTCCATGCCTCGGCGCGCCCGGACTCGAAGCACACGCTCGAGTATGGCGTGGGCCTTTACGTCTTCATCGATCAGCCGAACAGCCGGGCGCTCGGCCGTGCACGCCGGCGCCGGGAGCGGCGCGGCACCTAGGTGCCTTCCGCTGGATCGAACAGCTTGCGGTGCTCGAGGATCGCATAGCGATCCGTCATGCCGGCCACGTAATCGGCCACTGCGCGCGCGCGCGCAGCCGCTCCCCCTGCTTGCTCGGCCTGATGCGCCGCGTCCCGATGCGGGGGCGGCATCAGATCCACTTTGTCCAAGAAGGCCTCGAACAGCGCCTCCACCACGCGATGCGCCTTCTCCGTCATCCGCAGCACTCGATGGTGCCGGTAGACCTGGCGCATGAGGAACGACTTGAGCGCGAGATGCTCCTCCCGCACCGCATCACTGAACCCGACGAGCGGCTTCGAGCACGCGCGCACTTCGTCGCTCGAGGCCGGCTGCGCCTCCTCTAGGCGAGCGCGCGTGGTGCGGACCAAATCGACGACCACGAAGTTGATCATGCGCCGGATGGTCTCGTGGATCCGCTTGCGCTCGTCGAGGCCGGGGTACTGCTCGAGGAGCGCGGTGTATGGCCGCTGGA
>JBOHZT010000035.1:0-16828 GCA_050738535.1 Steroidobacteraceae bacterium | reverse complement strand
GCGTAGACATTGGTGGCCACGGCCCCGGAGAACCCGACGACGCCCGCGACGAGCGCGACGAGCGCGACGAGCGTGTGCGATCGCATCGACATGATGATTGACCCCTCGAATCGAAGATATAGGTGCGACGAGGCGACATAATCCCGTAAGCACCGCGCCTCAATCGGTGCGCCAGTTGGCGAATTCGGCCGAATAGGGCGACCCCGGCGCGCCGAGCCGGATACCGCCGCGCTTGCGATTCACCGCCGCATCGAGCGCGAGCGAGCGTCGGTGCCTGCGTGCCGGCGAGGAACGCCGCTTCAACGTCCGGGCGCGGCCGATTTGAACCACGGCAGCGGATCGATCGGCCGATCGCCCTTGCAGATCTCGAAGTAAAGCTCCGGGCGCGCGCTTCCGCCGGTCTCACCGGCCGCGGCGATGACATCGCCAGTACCCACCGCATCGCCCACCTTCTTGTAGAGGCGCTCGTTGTGGCCATAGAGGCTCAGATAGCCTCCGCCATGGTCGATGATGATGAGGAGACCGAGGCCCGGGAGCCAGTTGGCGAAGATGACCCGCCCGGCATCGATCGCGTGGACCTTCGCGCCGCGCGCGGTGTAGATGAGCACGCCGTCCCACTTGAGGCCTCCCGCCCTCGCCTGACCGAAGCTCGCGCCTATTCGGCCGGCCACGGGCCACGCGAGGCGACCGCGCAGCCGCGGGAACTCGCCATGGCCCCGCGGCACTCTCGCGAGCCGGCGGCGCAGCCGGCGAAGCAGGCTTTCGAGGCCAGCCTGCTCGCGCTCCAAGCGAGCGAGGCGCTCCGCGTGCGTCCGCGAGCGCGCCTGCAGGCTCGCCAAGGCCTGCTGGCGCGCGGACTGCGCGCTCTTCAGATTCCCGAGGTCTTTACTCTGTTCGGACGCGAGCTGCGCGAGATGCTGCTCCTCGCCCGCGAGCTGCGAATCGAGCGCGGCGAGCTGCTTCACGTCCGCCGTGACCTCGCCGATTGCGGCGGCTCGCGCCCGCCCGAAGTAGCCGTAATAGGCGAGCATGCGGCCCATGCGGGCGGGATCCCCCTGGTTGAGCAGCAGCTCGAGCGGCTCCTCGCGCCCGATGAGGTAAGCGGCTCTGAGCTCCCCGGCAAGCGCCTGCCGCTCGCTCGCGAGCTTCGCGAGCAGCCCGCGCTGCTGCGCGGCGAGCTGCGCGCGGCGGCTCGCCCGCTGCGCGCGGGCGCTCTCGAGGCGGTCCAGCGCTGCGCGCGCCGCGCTCACGGACAGCTCGGCGTCCCGCAGCTCGCGTGTCAGTTTCCGGCCCTGCGCCTGGTCCTGGCTCGCCTTGGCGTGCATGCGCGCGATCTCGGCCTTCACGGTGGCGAGCTGCGCCTCGGTCCGCGCGCGTTTCGTCGCGGCGCGGCCGCCGGAAGGCACGATGCACAGGGCGAGGGCGGCCACGCAAGCAGCGAGGACCCCCGGGCGGCGCGCTCGAGGCATGCTCGTTATACTACGCCCCCTTTTTTCGCGGGCTCCGCAGGTTAAAGACGTATGGATCGGCTCATCCAGTACGTAAGCCACCATCCGTTGCTCGCCGCGGCAGCCGCCGTGGCGGCGGTGCTGGTCATTGCGTACGAGGCGCGGCTGCGCGCGCACGGCGCCCTGACCGTCTCCCCGCAGGAGCTCATCCGACTGATGAATCAAGGCGCGCTCGTCCTCGACATCCGACCTCCCGAGAAATACGCGGCCGGACACATCAGCGGCGCGCGGCAGCTGGCCTCCGATCAGATCATCCGCGCGAGCGACGCGTTCAAAAGGCACAAATCCAAGCCGGTGGTAGTGTACTGTGATGCTGGCTCGCTCGCCGTGTCGGCGGCACGCCAGCTCACGCGGCAGGGCTTCACGCAAGCGTTCACTCTGCGGGGCGGACTGTCGGCGTGGCGTGCCGAGAATCTGCCTCTTTCCAAGCCCTGATCCGCAGGAGTGCGCGTCATGGCGAGTCCGGAAGTCGTGATCTATGCCACCAGCTGGTGCCCCTACTGCGAGCGAGCGCGCCGGTTGCTCGCCCGCAAGGCAGTACCGTACACGCAAATCGACGTGGAAGCGCAGCCGGAGGCTCGCCTGACGATGGTCGAGCGCAGCGGCGGCCGCCGGACGGTGCCCCAGATCTTCATCGGCGATCGACACATCGGGGGCTGCGACGACTTGCAAGCGCTCGAGGCGTCGGGCGGCCTCGACCGGCTGCTCGCTGGCGAACCGCAGACTTGAGGAGTTGAATGCCAATGGCCATCGTGAGGCAAGACGGCGGCACGCCCGCCGAAAGGCAACCCGAAGCGGAGGATCCGAGCGCGCCGCAGCTCGCGCTGCAGGCCGTCTATCTCAAGGATTGCTCGTACGAGGCGCCGAACGGCCCGCGAGTCGACGGCACCTGGAACCCGCAGATCAATCTCGATCTGCACACGAGCGTCAACGAGCTCGGCGGTGAGTCGCGGGAGATCGTTCTCACCGTCACCGTCGCGGCGAAGCACGGCGAGGCGACGCTGTTCCTCGTCGAGGTGAAGCAGGCCGGCGCATTCCTGATGCGCAACATGTCGGAGGACGATATCCGCCGGGCAGTCGGCAGCGTCTGTCCCAATGTGCTCTTTCCCTACGCCCGAGCCGCGGTGTCGCAGCTCGTCGCGCAGGGCGGCTTTCCGCAATTCCTTCTCCCCCCGGTCAACTTCGATGCGCTCTACGCGCGCTCGCTCGCGGAGCAGCAGCCGGCGGCGGCCACCAAGAATTGAGCGATTCCGGCGCCGCCGCGATTGCCGTCCTCGGCGCGGGCTCCTGGGGCACCGCGCTCGCGATCCAGTTCGCCCGCAGCGGCAAGCCCACGCGCCTGTGGGGCCGGGACGCCGCACGGATGGCCGTGATGCGCGCGGAGCGCTGCAACGCGCGGTACCTTCCACAGACGCAATTCCCGGAATCCCTCGCCGTGGAGCCGAGCCTCACAGTCGCGGTGCGCGGCGCGGCCGACGTGCTGATCGCCGTGCCGAGTCGAGAATTCCGCGCGGTGCTGGAACGCCTCGCGCCAGTCCTCACGGCTGCCGCGCGGCTCGCCTGGGCTACGAAAGGCTTCGAGCCCTCGAGCGGCAAGCTGCCTCACCAGGTCGCGAGGGACGCGCTCGGCGGCAATCGCTCGCTCGCGGTGCTCTCCGGTCCTACTTTCGCAAATGAGGTCGGCGCCGGTCTGCCCACCGCCATGACCGTCGCCTCGCCGGACGCCGGCTTTGCCACCGCGCTCGCACACGAGCTCTCGTCCGCGAACTTTCGCGCCTACACCTCGACCGACATCGCGGGGGTCGAAGTCGGAGGCGCGGTGAAGAACGTGCTCGCGATCGGCGCCGGGCTTTCCGACGGCCTCGGCTTCGGCGCCAACACCCGGGTCGCGCTCATCACGCGTGGTCTCGTGGAGATGACCCGCCTCGGAGTGGCGCTCGGCGCGCGGCGCGAGACGTTCATGGGGCTCGCAGGGCTCGGGGATCTGGTCCTTTCCTCGACGGACGACCAGTCCCGCAACCGCCGCTTCGGACTGCTGCTCGCAGGCGGCAAGACGGTGCAAGAAGCGCTCGCCGCCATAGGGCAGACCGTCGAGGGCTATCTCGCCGCGGCGACCGTCCACGACGTCGCCGCTCGAGAGCAGGTCGAGATGCCGCTCTGCGCGGGCATCCGCCGGATCCTCTACGACGGCCAGCCCGCCCGGGAGGTCGTCCGCGCGCTGATGTTGCGGCCGATCAAGGCGGAAGTGGAGTAGCGGGGGGCGCGGCGCAGACGCCGCGTCGTGCTAGGTCAGCCGTCTGGGTCCTCCGGCCGCAGTGCCGCTTCATAATCGCGGCCACCGTGGAACACGCCGATGATCGAAACGTCTCCTTCCTCGAGGGTATAGGCGATCTCCGTGCGCCGCTTGTACGAGGTGGTCCGCAGAGCGGGGCGTATGTCATCTCGCGGCGTGCCGCGTTCCGGGAACGTAGCCAATCCCTCGCAGTAATCGACCACGGCGCTCGTGTATCGCAGCGCCACATCCGCGCTGGCATTCTCCGCGATTTAACGATAGAGCGCCGCCAGCTGCTCCTCGGCTTCGGGAGTGAAGATGACGCCGCGCCGCGTCATCTCCTGCCCGTGGCCTTTCCGTGTTCCGCCGTGAGGCGCGCCCGGATCTGAGCAGCGGTGACCGCGCGGGAGGGGTCAGCCTTGAGCGCATCGTAAGCCGGTCCGACCTGCTCCCGGAGCCAGCGCTCGACCGCGCGATCGCGAGCCATCAGCACCCGCAGGCCGTCGCGAATCACCTCAGCTCTCACTGGCGTACTCGCCGGCGGCGACTTTCGCTCTGACCGCGTCCGCGAGCTCGTTGGGCAGCGTGATGCTCATCTGTTGAGTTGTCCGCATGGTAGCCTCCTGTACGAGTAGGAGCGCTCGAGCACCTGGAAAAGAAGCCCCGCCTCATCGAGCTTGCTGATCGTGTTGTCGAAATCGAACTTCTCGAGCACCTCTCGCATGTTCGGGCTGAAGCCGGCGATGTAATTGCGCAGATTGGTCGCGAGGTGCGGTGCGTCGCCGCTGAGCTTGTCAAAATCGTAACGGGAGGTGTTGTAGAACGCCAAGCCCGAGGCGCGCCTGAGCTGCGCGTTCGGGTCACCCAGCCCCTTGCCCTTGAGCTGCGCCTGACGCTTGAGAACCGCCTCCTTAGTGTCCGAGAGCACACAATCGAGCCGGCGCAGGACGGTCAGCGGCAGGATGACATCCTGATACTTACCGCGCTTGAGCAGCTCATCGACAAGGGCATGGTCTGGAGCCAGCGGCACGGCGAGACGGCGTTCACCGTACCGATGTTCGACGCCTTCATGAGACGCCAGATGCCGGTCTTCGAGAGGCACAAACCGAAGCGCCGCCGCCCTAGTTCGAGCAGGGAGCGGAGAGGCAGAAGATGACCCTACGCGGTGAGGTGGAGAGTCACGCGGTAGTCATCTGGAAACCGTCGCCGCCGATGAGCCGCGGTGTCCCGCGACCAACGAAATCTACGCGCATCAGGCACCTGTCAGGCGACGTCACACCGATCCACCAACGGCACGGCGACTTGCTCGCATCTCGGACTTCAGAGCCGTCCGCCTATCTTCTCGATCCATCGGAGCTCCTCCTGCGCGACTCTCCGGGCCACCGCCTCCCGCTCAAACAGCTTGGCGGTCTTCTCCAGCACCAGCGTGAAGGGCCTGCCGACGCGGCGAGTCGTGTGCGTCAACGGCAGGTCGCGCCTGTCGATCACCTGGTGCATGTGCGACCGGTCCGCTTGCGCGAGCGGCCACTCGAAGCGCTGTTGACTGGCTGCCCGCAGAAACCGAGTCAGCGTCTCACACCGCTGGCAGGAGCAGCGCAGCGCCACCGAGATCGACCAGTCATTCTGCGCGCGCGCCGGAGCGCGCTGCCGCGCGCTGAGCTCCCGGGCGCTGCTCTCGTATATGCGCCTCAGACCCAGCGCGCGCAGCGCCTCAGGCCGATGGCGCCCCTCCGCCGCGCGCAGCACGCCGACCTGAAGGGGCAGGAGATCGCCAGGCTTCTCGATCAGCGCGTCGATGAGCTCCTGGTGCAGCCCCGACTGGCGCGCGACCTCACTCCCCTCGATCAGCGCCAGGGTCGGGCGGCCGAGGCCGGCGAGCGCCTTGGCGCGCTCAGCCTCCGAGCACTCCATCTTGAGAACCTCCGCCCAGTGCCGCCGCAACCAAGCCCACTGCGCCGCCAGCACCTCGGTCGCGAGCGTCTGGCCGGGCGATTTGCGCGCCGCCAGCGCACGGGACAGCGCCGCGAGGGCCGCGCTCATCCATTTGAGCCTGGGCTCGGACGGCTCGTAACCCCGATCCTCGGCCGTCCATTGCTTCACCATCGCGCGGCACCAGTCGAGTCCATAGCTCTCGAGGAGAGCAGCCAGCCGCGGTGCCAGCCGGGCGGTGAGATCCCAGAGCGCAAAGGGCTTCAATAGCGCCGCAGCCGTCTGCGCATCGGCGAGTGGCCCGGCGATTTTCAGCGTCGGCTCGAGGAGCTCCCCGTCTCGCCGGACACATCCGATCCAGAACGGCAGGAGCTGGCGCGCAAGGAATACGGCCTCGTCGGTCCGTTTAGACGCGAGCGCCTTGTCGATCCGCCCCAGCGCCCAGCGCGAGTCGACCTTGGCGCGGATCACGAACGCGCGCGCGCGCGGCCAAAGCACGACGGCCGCGCGGTGATACCAGTGATCCACCGTGGCGCCGGCGTTGCCGGTGTAGCCCTCATGCTCGGTCTCAAACGGCTCGAAGGCCTCGTGAGGCGTGCTGTAGCAGAGCTCGCCGTTCGCAACTCCGATCTGGCCCTTGGGCGCGCGCGTCGGCCCGCTGTCCGGTGCTATCCAGTGCCGCAGCTCCACGCCGCTGTCGATCAGCTCCGTGAGCTGCAGTGCCCCACCGGATTCATAATCGTCTTCGTCGCCGTCGTCATAGCGATTCCAGCGCGAGCGCCTGAAGTCGTATTCCTCCTCGCAAGCCCAGGTCTCGTGCACATCCGCCAGCGCGAGGAAGATCTCGCAGTCGAGATGCCGCGCCACCCGCCGCAGCGCGCTGGCGCGTGCTGCGTCCGCGTTCTTCAACCGGCTCCAGGCGAGCGCGTGCGGCGTGTACTCGTGATCGAGCAGATAGACCAGCCGGTCCGCAGGGCTCGGCTCACGGCCGCCCGTGTAAGTGGTCGTCGGCGTCTCGAAGAGCCGGCGGATGCAGGCGCTCAGGGCGCCGATGGACTTCGGCACGGCCGCCTCGGCGGTCCCTGCGGCGATGAGGTTGTAGGTGAGAGCGAGGCGGTACCCAGAGCGGACCGGGCGCACCTCGTGATGGCAGTCGGCATAGAAGGCCGCGAAGGTGAGCTGGCGCGCCGAGCCGCGCACCGTCTGCTGCTCACCCTGATGCTCGATCACCAGCTCCCCGCCGGTGAAGCGGGAGGGCAGGATCACGACGAGCGTCCCCAGCATATCGTCCGCCTTCTCCGAGTCCTGGTGCGGCGCGAAGAATTGTCCGCGCTCGTAAATCAGCAGGTTGTGCAGCTGCGCCCGCAGCCGGCACCCCTTCGGCAGCCCGAGATCGCGACGGATCCGCTCGAGCTCAGGCGCCAGCGTCTTGGCCCACCGGTGCTCATCGAGCCCGAGGCGCTCGACCGGGATCTCCCGCGTGTCCCGGACCCTGCGATCGAGACGTGTCTTTTCCTTGTGGCCATAGCGGGCCGGGCGCCCGAGCGCGCACAGCTTCCGAGCCGTCGCCGGACCGACCGGCAGGGGTATCCGCCCGGCGCCCTCGACCTCGAGATGTAGATCCTGCGGGCCGCGCGCCGAACGCGTGGCGAACGTGCCCCCCGCGGCGATCCGGCCGAGGAGCCGGGCGATATCCTCGAGAGTGCTGCCCATCTTCACTGCGCCTCCTCGCAAAAGGTGCTGATGATGCCACGATGACCCGAGTGATCTCATTATCCCCGTCCCGGGCCGCGCTCGTTCCCCGGCCCGCGGCCGCGCCGCCATTTCGGCCTGGAAGGTCCGGATTGTTAAGATGGCCGCCATGAGCGAGGAGGACTATTCCGAGCCCGTTACCGCGAGTCGGGCGGGCCATGCGTCGAAACCGAGGAAGCCGCGCAGCCGGTCTGCCATGAACGAATGAGGATCGCCCATGCCCATCGACATCAACCAGCTCACCGAAGCCGAGCTCATCGACCTCAACCACCGAATCGTCACGCGGTTACGGTTCCTGCAGCAACTTCGGACGCACGCCACCATGCTCGATTTTCGCATCGGCGAGCGTGTCAGCTTCCACCCTGAGGGCCGATCCCCCGTGATCGGCATGATCACCCGCTACAACAGGAAGACCGTCAGCATCGTCACGGACGACGGCCATCGCTGGAATGTCTCCCCGCAGCTCCTCGAGCGCGCGAACGGCGAGACCTATACCGCGACGCAGGAATCGGACAACGTCATTCACCTGCCGCGACGATGTGGCGCCTCGTAGATATCGAGAAGACCTTGCGCGCACGGCGCAAAATTCCGCAGGCCGAATGAGCCTTGAAGCAGCCATAGGTACACGCGAATGGGGAAATCCAGGCGTCGCAAGCGCGAGCAGCGTGTGGCGCGCCAGGGTACGCTGGCGCGGGCGCAGGCGTCCCACGGTTTCCTGCGAGAGCTGCCGCGGGCGCGGAGCTACAAAGGGCCGAAGAGCTCCGCCGTGCTCTTCGAGCTGATCGAGCCCTATGTGGGAAAAGCCACCAGCCTGGAGGCATACCGCCAGCTCGCGATACTCGGCGTGATGTCATGGAACTGGGCCGTCGATCCGAAGCTCCTCTCGCGCAGGCAGATCGAAGGCCTTCCGAGAGAGTGTCCCGGCAAATTACGACTGGCGTGATACTTATGACACCCTCGAAGAGCTCAGGCGGCGCAAGCTCCGGCTCTTTCCCGACGATCGTCGCCTGATCCTGGACACGGAAGTCCACGAGCAAGACGATGGAACCTATTATCTCACCGCAGCCGCCGTAGCCTAAGAAGAGCCGGCGGACTGAAGGCCTGTTCGATGGCGGTGGGGCCCTGGAGTCAAATCACGATCCGCTCCACCTCATCGAGGTTGATCTCGTCATCGCGCCGATCAGAGAGCCCGGTGGTCCGCACGCTCTCGTGAGCCGCCGTCTGCTGCGCGACCTCGGGGAGCTGAATTCCTGGTGAATTCGCTGAGATCGGCTGACAGAAGCGCCTGAAGGCTACGTCGCGCCCGAGTCTGTCGCTTCGTACAGCGTGAGGTTTCGGCCTTCGAGCCCGAGGCCCGGCCAGCGCGAGCGCCATTCGGCAATATGCGCCGAGGCGAAGTGGCGGTCGAGCGCGGGCCGGTCGGCCCAGATTTCGATCACGCGGATGAGACCGGGCTCAAGAACGTCTTCCGCGTACGAGTACACCCGGCACCCGCCCTCGGTGCGGCTCGCCTCGATCATCCGCCGCATGACGGGCCGCGCCCGCTCCAGGTTCTCGGGGGGCAAGCGAATCGTTCCGACGATCATCAGCATGCCGGTAGCATGCGCGCGCGAGCTGGCTATTGACAATTCCACCTCTTCGGGCGTTCAGTTCCTTTGCGCCGAGCGGTCACGAGGTCACCCGCATGAGCCCGCATCGCCATGGTGAGGACCCCCACCGATGGATGATCCTCGCGATCATGGCCGTCGTGTTCTTCATCACGAGCGTCGCGCAGTTCCAGCTTGCGGGCGTGGCCGGCAGCCTCGGGTCGCGTCTGCATCTCGATCCGATGCAGTTCGCGATGTGCCTGTTCGCGCCCTATCTGATGAACTTCGTGTTCGGCATTCCGGTCGGCATGACGGCGGATCGGTTCGGCACGCGAGCGGTCGGGAGTGTGCTGCTCGTCGCGAGCAGCGTGGGCCTCATCGGTCGGACGTATGCCGCGACCGGATTCGCGAGTCTGTTCGCGTGGATGCTGCTATTCGGCTTCTCCATGGCGTTCGCGAACGCGCTCGGTGCGAAGATCGTCCGGACATGGTTCAAGCCGGAGCATGTGCCGCTCGCGCTGGGGCTTCTCATCGCGTGTGCAGGGCTCGGTGTCGGTGTCGGAGAGGCGACCGCGCCGCTCATGGAGTCCTTGGCAGGGGCGTTCACGCTGGCGTGGGTGTTGTTCGCCGCCACGACGGTGTGGTTTCTCATCGGTTTCAGGACGAAGCCCGCCGGGCAGCCCGATCCGCCGCCGCAGCGAGTTCTCGAGTTCGTCGGCATCGCCGCACGCAATCGCCACGTGTGGGTCGCGGGTAGCGCCGCCTTTTTCCTCTTCGCCGCGCTGGCCGGCGCGGCAGGCGACCTTCCGGGCGCCTTGGCGCACGTCCAGGGCGTGAGCCCCGCAGAGGCCGGACTCGTGGGCCTCCCGTTTGGATTCGGCGGCGCCCTCGGGGGATTCTTCGTGCCCGTGATCCTGCGAAGGCGGCGCGGGACCCGCGTCTGGCTGGGATCGATCACCGCCGTGGGGGCGGCCCTCGTAGTCGCGTCGCTCGTGGTCCCCTTCGGGCCGATGACCTGGGCCTGCGCCATCGTCGGCGCCTTCCTCACGTCCGGCACGCTCACCCTGATCGTCGCCCTGCCGGTCATGCTGCGCGAGATTGGGACGACCTACGGAGGTAGCGCCGGCGGAATCGTGAGCCTGTTGCAGACTGGAGGCGGATTCTTCGTGCCGACTTTCGCCATCGCGCTCATCGCCGGACCGAGCCCGATGGCGACATTCGCAGTGATCTTCGCGCTCTACGTGATCGCGGCGCTCCTGGTGCTTGCGCTTCCGGAGCGGGGCTTTCATCACACCGCGGCCGAACCGGTCGGCACGGTCACTCCGTCTTGATCGGCCGCGTGCGCCGGGATTTCAGGCAACCGCCTTCTCGAGAAGCATCCTCACATAACGGGTGTAAGGAATGCCTCGTTCACGAGCCCTAGCCTTGACTGCGTCGAGAAGCTTGCGCGGCAACCGCATGTTGAGAGCAGCCGACTTCGGCTCGATCTCGAATCGCATCGGCTTGAATTCGGAGAGATCGTACTCAGTCAAATCCGCCTGGGCGACGAATCGCTCTGCAGCGGCATCATTCCGCAGGGGCGGAATCTTTTTCAGACGTTGAGCTTTCATAGTGATCAACCTCCGCCCCGTGCATATAACGCGCGCTGATCGGTCTGATGAGTTTCCTGCCCGAGACCGGGCGCACCGTATACACCAGGAACACATAACGGCCTGTGCACGTCTTCCCGATGGCGCGCAGACGCGATTCTCGAGGATGCGGATCGGGCATGACGGCCGGCGCGCCCTGGAATATTTCCCCAATCTCGGCTTGCGATACGCCGTGTTTCCCGCACTTCGGCCAATTTCCTCCGTCCCAATCGAAGCCGGAAAAATTTGACTTCGTGAGTATATGCATTTGTGTAGACATTTGCAATACAAAGAGATGCCAGTCTGACACCTCGAGCGACGGCCGCTACCTCCAACGGCCTTTATCTGAGCGATCTCATCAGTAATTCGGCCCCTGATGAGGCGCGGCGGCGCAGACGTCATCAGACCGCAATAGCCGCTTGTAGAAGACAGCTCGGGATCGCCGGGATCCCGGTTCCCGATGCGCGGCCGCTCGGTATGAAGCCAGCATGGCGTGCGTCACGAGCCGCCTCACGCGCTCCCTGAACGCTTCATCTCGCCCTGGCGCATCTCGTCGCATGATCTCGCGGCGGCGGCGGTTCATCCCTACCTTCGCACCCTGGCTCACTCGTCGGAGGCCAGACGGGTGCAGGCTGCGAAACTCCAGCAGGCCTTCAAATCCTATCGCGCCGGACGCGTAGAAGTGCCGGCCTTGCGCGGCATCGATCTTGAGGTTCGCCGCAACTGCAGTCACGGCCATTGCAGGCGCTTCCGGCAGCGGCAAGACGACGCTGCTCAATCTCATCGGGTGCATCGACCGGCCCGATTGCGGCGCCGTCGAAGTCGCCGGAACGCCGATCGCGTCGCTTTCCGAAAACACACTGAGCGATTTCCGCGCCTCGCGGCTCGGATTCGTCTTCCAGAGCTTCAATATCATCGCCGTCCTGACGGTCTACGAGAACGTGGAATACCCGCTGCGGCTCGCGCACGAGTCGGCCGCACGGCGACGAAAGCGCGTGCTCGCGATGCTCGATGCAGTGGGCCTCGCCGATCAGGCGCGGCGGCGCCCCGGTGAGCTCTCAGGGGGCCAGCAGCAGCGTGTCGCCATCGCACGCGCGCTCGCGGCGAAGCCGCAACTCGTCCTCGCCGACGAGCCGACGGCCAATCTCGACAGCCGCACGGGAGCGACCACGCGGCTTTGCCCGCGATATCCGTCCTTTCCCTGCACGATCTCGGAAAGCGCTGACCTCCCGGGGCAAGCAGACGATCGAGGCCCCGCACAACGACAAGGGGGGCGGCTCGTCGAAGTTGATATGAGGACTGCTGCATGAAGTACCTCCCGCTCGTCTGGGCCGGACTGTCGCGCAGGTGGGGGAGGACGCTCTTCACGTTCTTCTCGATCGTGGTGGCGTTCCTGCTCTTCGGGCTTCTCCACGGCGTGAGCGTGGGCTTCGACTCGCTCGTCAATTCGATGAGCGACCAGCGCGTCCGGGTGCAGGACCGGGTGAGCTTCACGCGCTGGATACCATTGGCGATGCGCGATCAGATCGAGCGCATTCCCGGCGTCACCGCCGTGGCGCCGGTCGCCTACTTCGGAGGCTACTATCAGAACCCGGAGAATCAGGTGGGCGCCTACGCCGTCGGCATCGCCGCGTTTTTCAAGTTGTACCCCGAGCTCGAGCTCCCGGCGTCCGAAAAGCAAGCCATGCTCGAGGACCGGACCGGCGTGCTGGTCGGGGCCGATCTGGCGAAACGCTACGGATTGAAGGTGGGTGAGAGCCTCGCGATCGCGACGCCGATCTGGACGCACAAGGACGGCTCGAAGGCCTGGAACTTCAAGATCGCCGGCATCTACCGGTTCAAGCACGATACGCCGCCTGCCAACAAAGTGATCATGCACTACGACTACATCAACCAGGCGCGCTCCGAGCTCACGAACATGGCCTCGCAGTACATCGTCGGGGTCGCGCAGGCCGGGAGCGCCGAGCGCATCTCCCGGCAGATCGACGCGCTTTTCCAGAACTCCTCGGCGCCGACGCTCGCCCAGCCGGAGAAGGACTGGGTCCGCGGGCAGATCCTCAGGGTCGGGAACATCGAGTTCATGGTCAATGCGATCTTGGGCGCGGTGCTGCCGCTCAAGGATCTGATGCGATCGCTCGACCCGCGTGAGTTCGCGCAGATCCATCGCAGCACGATCGTCCGCCTCGCTGCGGTGGAGCGCGTGCAGCGCGACGTGTTCGGCCGCTGCCGGGCGCACCTGAAGGATCATTCCGACGTGCTGACAGTCAGGCGCACGTATCTCGACCGCTTCAAGCAGATGTAGAGAGTTGCTCCTGCGCCGCGAACCCATCGTCAGCCGTTGCGCTGACTGCGCGGATGCCTCTCGCCTGCGCCGAGAACCACCAGGGCGAGTCCCGCCATCAGGGCCATATCCGCGACGTTGAATATTCCCGTGCGGCGCGCGCCGATACCCAGATTGAGGAAATCGGTCACGTGCCCGGCATACATCACGCGATCGATCACGTTGCCGAGCCCGCCTCCACAGATCAGCGCTGCGCCGAACACCTGCAGCGGGGTGACGCGTCGGCTTCGGAAGGCCCAAAGCAACGCGACGAGCACGAGCAACGCGCCACCGGCGGTAAACGCCGTGACGCGTGCTCCGCGGGGCAGGGCCTCGCCCAAGCTGAGAAAGCCGCCCGGGTTCGTGGTTCGCTCGAGCCGTAGCGTATCGCCGAGTAACGAGATCGTTTGGCCGAGCGGCAGACGAGCGCGCGCGATCGCCTTCGTGGCCTGATCACAACCCACGCAGCCGAGCATCGTCAGCAGGACGATCGCGATGCGCGTGCTCATCTTCTTCACGGCGGCCCCCGAGTACCTACTCTTCCTCTAGCCCCTGAGACCTCATCGGTCTGCGGAGCCCGCGCCCCCGCCCGGCGAGCATACCGCTTGCGATCGCGCGTCAGCCGGCCTTCCAGCCGGTCAATCCAGGCACGAAGCTCGGGGCTCATACGTGCGCCATGCAATCCGCCGATAAGCTGGAGCGCCGAGTCGGGCCGGCCAACCTTCCAGTAGCTGCTCGCGAGCCACGCGCGCGCCCGAACCGCCCGCGCTCCCTTCAAGCCGCGACGTATCGCTGCCGCATAGTGAGGAATCGCCTCGGCCTCGCGGTCGTTGTTGTCATGAAAGACTGCGAGCTCGAAGTGGGCCAGCGCGCTCGCGGAACGACTCGCCGCTCCCACAAGACGGCGCTCGAGTTGGGCCGCGCTTCGCCGAGTCACCGCAAGCCCGCCGCCGTAGGCGGCGCAGTCCCCGCGCCCGATGAGTCAGGGGCAAACGCTGATAGCCTGCTGCGCTTTTGATTAAACGGCGCATCTGCGCGAGTACATGCCCCATCAGGCGCGGCGCCCTGTACTTGCGCCGATTGAACAAAAGCGCAGTAGGCTATCAGCGTTCGCCTTCTTCAACAGTCGGCCGCGATCAGTCCACTCCGGCCGCAGCGGTTGACGCCGCCACGCCGGCGTCCTCCTCCGCATCCGGCCGAATCTTCAGCCCGAGCAGCACGCCCGCGGCGATGAGCGAACCGAGCCCCATGTACGTGGCGACGGTCGCGACGGAGACACCTTGATCGAAAAGAAATCCCGCGATGATCGGCGCGAGCACCGCACCCCCGCGGCCGACGCCGATCGCGAAGCCGGTGCCGCCCGCGCGCGCATGCGTCGGGAAGACCTGCGCGAAGATGGCGTACATGCCGCAGATCGCCGCGTTGGTACAGAACCCCGCGCCCGCGCAGATGAGCGACAGGCTCTCGAGATGATGCGGGCTGCGGCCGAACGCGGCGACCATGATCGCGGACAGAACCATCATCACGATCGTGAGCGGCTTGAGGCTCCACTTGAGGGACAGGAGCCCGAGCACCAGGCCGCCCGTCGCGCCGCCGACGTTCGTCCACACGAGCACCGTGGAAGCCGACGAGGGCGTGAAGCCCATGTTGACCACGAGCTTCGGAACCCACTTCAGGATGAAGTAGAACGTCATGATGTGGAAGAAGTACGCGATCGTCACCAGCACCGTGACGGCGATGAGTCCCGGCGTGAACAGTTCCGTCACGCGGTGCTTGCGCGCGTCTGCGACGAGCGCCGGAAGCGCCGTCACCGCCGCGTGGCCCATGCGGCGCAGCGCCCGATTGATGCGCTCGAGAGCCCCGGAGGGCTGCTTGCGCGCGAGCCAGTGGACCGACTCGGGGACGAAGATCAGTACCAGCGGAATGTAGATCGCGGTGTACACGGCGCCGAGATAGAAGATCGACCGCCAGCCGTGCGCGATGAGCAGGTGCGCGACGAGCATGCCCCCGAGGATCGCTCCGAGCGGATAGCCGATCGCCATGATCGCGACGTTGAAGTTGCGGCGCTTCGAGTTCGAGAACTCGGCGGTTACCGCATTCACGGCGGCCAGCATGCCGCCGATCCCGAGACCGCTCAGCACGCGCCAGATCGAGAGCGTCTCGAGCGTCGTCGAGGTGGTCACCATGAACATGCCGAACGCCATGAGGACGAGGCACCCGAGCATGGTGCGGCGCCGACCGATCCGATCGGCCACGTTGCCGATGAAAATGGAGCCGATCGCCATTCCGATGAGCTCCATCGACAGCACGATTCCCAGCGCGGTGTTGTCGAGATGCCACTCGTTGGCGATGCCCGGCGCGGCGAAGCTGATCGACTCCACGTCGAAGCCGTCCAGGGAGTTGAGACCGACCGTGATCGCGATGATCACGATCTGAAGCCAGCCCATCCGCGACCGCGAGATGATCTCGCGAGGATCGGTAGTCACGATATCCACCCCCGAGTTGTGCTGTTGCCCCGGCGACGTGACACCGGGGACCGCCGAAGCGTAGCACCGTCGTGACCGGCGCGCCGCTCGCGTTGACATCTCAGCGGCGGTCCCCCAGCAAGCCGCGCGCGCCCGCCCTCAGTGGCTCCCTTCGATCATTCCGAGCGCCTTGAGCTTGCGGGTGAGGGTGTTGCGGCCCCAGCCGAGGAGCTTCGCCGCATCCTGCCGGCGCCCCCGGGTGCGCTCGAGCGCGGCACGGATGAGCACCCGCTCGAACTCCGGCTGAGCCTCGGCGAGCAGTGGGCTTGTACCCTCGACAGCCGCGCGCTCCGCCCAGCTGGCGAGCGCCCGCGACCAATCGGCCGCCGCATGCGGCTCGACGCCGCCGGCGGCGCCGAGCTCCGCCGGGAGATCCTCGATCCCGATCTCGCTTCCCGGCGCGAGCACGGTGAGGCGCCTGCACAAATTGACGAGCTCACGCACGTTGCCCGGCCAGTCATGGCTCATCAGCCTCGCGAGCGCCTGCGGCTCGAGCGCCTTCGGCTCCACGCCGAGCTCCCGCGCCGCGGCGTCGAGATAATGCGCCAGCAGCTCGGGAATATCCTCGGCGCGCGCCCGCAACGGCGGCAGCTCGATGCGGATCACGTTGAGCCGGTGATAGAGATCCTCGCGGAACAGACCCTTCGCGACACGGCCCTCGAGGTCCTGGTGCGTGGCCGCGATGACGCGCACGTCGACGCGCATCGGCGTCTGGCCACCCACCCGGTAGAACTCCCCTTCGGCGAGCACGCGCAGCAGCCGGGTCTGGAGCGGCGTGGACATATCGCCAATCTCGTCGAGGAACAGCGTTCCTTTGTCGGCCTGCTCGAAGCGCCCGCGGCGCAGGCTGTCCGCGCCGGTGAAGGCGCCCCGCTCGTGACCGAAGAGCTCCGACTCGAGCAGCTCGCTCGGGATGGCCGACGTGTTGAGCGCGATGAAAGGCTTCGCGGCCCGCGGGCTGTGCTCATGGAGCGCCCGCGCGACCAGCTCCTTCCCCGTTCCCGACTCGCCCGTGATCAGGGTCGTCACGCTAGACCGCGAGAGCCGCCCGATCGCGCGGAAAACCTGCTGCATCGCAGCGGCGTGCCCGAGCAGCTCCGGAATACGCGCGGGGCTCGGCGGCTCGCCCGCGGAGGGAGCGGCACTGCGTGCGGCGCGCCGCACGAGATCGACCGCCTGATCGATATCGAAGGGCTTCGGCAAATATTCGAACGCGCCGCTCTCGAAGGCCGAGACGGCATTCCCCAAATCTGCGTAGGCGGTCATCACGATCACCGGCAGCGACGGGTGCCCGCGGCGCAGGGTCTC
>JBOHZT010000034.1:0-16984 GCA_050738535.1 Steroidobacteraceae bacterium | reverse complement strand
GCCGATCAAGACCAGTTTCCAGCTCGGATGACGGCTCGAGATCTGTCCGAAGGCTCGACAAAGGACGTCGAATCCCTTCACGTGGAAGGGAAATCCAACACCCAGAATGATCGGCTCCGCCCCACCCGGATGGAAGGCGGCAAGATCGGTCGCCTCGAAGAATTGCCTCGTGACGACGTGCTCCGGCAGCCTTGCAAACCCCTGCAGCTGATCTGCAAACAAGAGTCGAATGGCCGTCGCGTGTCGAAGCACGTAGGCGCCGACCAACTGCCGCAACAGAACCCGCAACGCCCGAAACAATGCCGCTCGAGTATCTGAGGTGTTGTGCCGGCTGGCATAGACACCATTGACCTCGCAAATCAGCGCCCCGTGGGCTCGCCAGGCTGCGTACAGCCCGAGCAGTCCGCTCGTGAAAGGCTCGAGTGAAACCACGGCGAGCCTCGGGACACGTGCCGCCCGCAACTCCCCGGCCCAGCAGAAGGCTCGCCGGGCGAAGCGGCGCAGGCTAGCCATGTTGCGGAAAGGCTGAGTTCCCACGGCGCGCAGCCGCACGCGACCAATGATAGCATCCGCGTCGTACGATCCGAACGCCCAGACTTCGCCAGTGAACCTGCGCGAGAGCAGCAGACAGAAGGGCTCGATGTCCTTGACATCCCAGGTCGGCCCTTTGTGTACGACCACCAGATACGCGAGCGCGGCTCGCGCTTCGGGTTTATCAGCCTCTCCGCACGGCGCCTCACAGGCTTTCAACGCATGGGCTTCCACGTGACCATCCTGTCGCCTCTCACGTACCGAAGTGCGGCGATGAGCGATGCGACGTTCGTGAGCAAGAAGTAGTAGGGACGCCAGAGGAATCCAAGACGGGCGTGGCGCGATTGTAGCGCAAACCCCACCGTGCCCAGGACGATTACCGCGATCTGCGCTGCGAGCAAGAATGCGTAAAACCGCTCTTGCGCCGCGAGGATCGCATTGGCTGCGAGAGCGATGAGCCACAGGAAAGGCGAGGCGTAGCGCAGAACCTTGTGCAGCCACAGCTGCCAGGCGAAAAGTCCGAACTTAAATGGATTCAGGAACTTGCGCTCTGAAAAGAGCGCATTGATGCTCCTCACCGCCACCCGCACGCGCATCGGCAACTCGTGCGCGGAATGGCTCAGGGTGTCCTCGAAGCAGAGGGCATCGGGTGCGAGAACCGTGCGAAGCGACTGCTCACGCATGCGCATCGAAATGACGAAGTCGCTGATCAACCGCGGATCGATGGGACGGTAGGCACTGCGGCGGACGGCGTACAGGCACCCGCTCACTCCGATCAGGGACCCCAGCGCACTCTCTGCCAGCCGCAGGCTGATCTCGTAGTCCCAGTAAGCCTCGTTTCCCTGGCCGGTCGCGTTTCTCGAGATGCTCTGATAGACGAGTCTCCCGGCCACGCAGCCGACGTCAGGGGCCGCAAACCAAGCGGTCAAATTGCGCAGCGCGTCGGGATCGACCCGAGTGGTTGCATCGGTGAAGACGAGAATGTCTCCAGTGGCGGAGGCCGCAGCGGCATTCTGACAGGCCGTTTTCCCCTGGCGGCCCTCCACCCGCAACAGGCGCACGCCTGACCTCGCATACGAGCGGGCGATGTCGTCGGTCGCGTCGGTCGATGCGTCGGAGGCAACGATGATTTCCGCGAGCTGCAGCGGACAGCTCGATGCGAGGATGTTGTCAAGCTTCTCGCCGAGCCCCTTCTCCTCGTTGTACGCGGTAATGATGACCGACACCCTGGCCAGGTCTTCCGACCTGTGTACGGGAACGCCCGCCCTGGCCGCGATCGCCTTCATGATCAGCGGGTACAGGACGTAAACGCATACGAGCAGGCCACAGCTCAGCCAGAACACCGCGGCCGAAATGAAATGTGCCGTCATCTCGAGCCCGCCTCAGCCGGCGCGTCTCTCCAGAAATCGCCTGAGACTCGCCGCCGCCCGCTCGGCAGTATGCCCGTCCCAGTATTCGGGCCGCCGCCCCTTCGACCAGCTGCCATCGAGCGCCTCCCGGACAAAGCGCGGGAGATCGGCCGGCCTGGCGAGGCGGTTCGTCCCCTCGGTCGTCGTGATCGGCCTCTCGGTGTTCTCCCGCACCGTGGCGCAGGGGATTCCAAGGTACGTGGTTTCCTCCTGCACACCACCCGAGTCGGTGATGGCAATGGCGCAGCCGCGGACGAGATTCATGAACTCCACGTATCCCAGCGGCTCCGTCGCGCGGATCCGCGGGTGCTCGAAAATCCGCCGCTCGAGACCGAACTCGGCCAAGCGCTTGCGTGTGCGCGGATGCACCGCGAACACGACCTCGAGTTGCGCTGTAATCTGCTCGAGCATGCTCACGAGCTCTTCCAGAGTTTCGGCCTGATCGACGTTCGACGGACGATGCAGGGTCACCATCGCGTACGGCGAGCCGTTGAGCCCCAGGCGATCGGCCACCGCAGCGCCATCGATCCGCGCCCGCATCATCTCGAAGGAGTCGATCATGATGTTGCCGACGCGCTCGATCCGGTCCGGGTCTACGCCTTCAGCCCGAAGGTTGGCGTCGGCGTCGGGAGAAGGCGTCCAGAGCAGATCGGCGATGCTGTCCGTGACGAGTCGATTGATCTCTTCGGGCATACGTCGATCGCGACTGCGCAACCCCGCTTCCAGGTGGACCACCGGGATCCACTGCTTCGTGCCGACCATGGCGCAGGCAGCCGTCGCGTTCACGTCCCCCACCACCACGATGGCATCCGGGCGTTCCTGCATGCATACATGCTCGTAGGCCATCATAGTCCGGCCGGTCTGCTCGGCGTGCGTACCGCTACCCACTTCCAGGTGGTACGCCGGATCCGGCAGCCCCAGATCCCGGAAAAACGCGTCGGACATGTTCGCGTCGTAATGCTGGCCGGTATGTACTATGTGAGGCTCACACCAGGCTTCCCGCAGCAGCGCATGATAGAGCGGCGCGACCTTCATGAAGTTCGGCCGCGCGGCCGCTATCAGGTGGATCCGCCGCCGATTCGTTTTCACTGCGCTCACGGGAAAAGATCAGGAAATGAGGCCTGCGAGCGACAGTCTATCAGCTTCGCCGGCCGTCTCGCAGCGATCTGCTCTCGCCGTGCGACGCACTTCACGACGCGCGCTAGCTGCTTTCGGCACAAGGTCGCTTGATCCCCCCACACCAATTCCAGCATCATCGTTCACCGATCAAGGCGCCTTGGAGCGATCTCCCTTGGAAGCGACAGAACACGCCTCCGCCGCACAGTGGCGGCGGCTGCAGGAATCCGCTCCCGGGAATCCATTCGTGACCGCCGAATACGCCCAGGCGCGGCAGAGCCTCGGCGAGTCTCTCGTGATGCTGGAGCACGACTTCGAGCTGTGCCCCGCGTACCTCAAGCGCGGACGGATTTCCGCGGCTCTCAACATCCCATCGCTCCCCTTCGCGCCTTCCAACAACTTCCTGTCGACCGTGGCCGCCTTCTGCCAAGATCGGCGCATCTACGAGACAACTCTCAATACCTTCGCCTCGCCCGCTCTGAAGATTCCGCCTTTGCCGCGGGAGATCGAACGGCGCGCCCGAACCGAGTTCCTGCTCGATCTCACTCTGCCTGCCGAACAATGGAAGATCAGCGAGACCCACCGCAGACACATCCGACGCGCGCAGAAGAACGCCGTCGCGATTCGGCGCAGTCGAGCGGAAAGCCTGCAAGATCACTTGGCGCTGTGCCAAGCGTCGATGGCAAGACGCGAGGAACGCGGTGAGGACGTACCGAGCGTGACGGACAACTTGGAGCCCACGAGCCTCGTGCACAGCGGCGCCGGGGAGCTCTTCCAGGCAGTGCGGGACGATCTCATCCTATCGTCGATGCTCGTGATCAGGTCCCGGACCGGCGCCTACTACCATTCGGCCGGCACGAGGCCCGAAGGGATGGAGATCGGCGCCTCGCACTTCCTTCTGCATTCCGTCGCGCGCACGCTGCAAGAGCAAGGCATCAAGCTTTTCAATCTGGGTGGCGCCGGCCCGGACATGCAGGGACTGCGAGCGTTCAAGTCGCGGTTTGGGACAGTACCTGTTGAGACCGAGGCAGTGCGCGCCGTGCTGTGCGGCGCCGCACACCGCGTGTTCGTCGAGACCTGCCATGCTCTCGGTAAAATCGGCCGCCGCTGACCGAGGCCGCCCCTCGCGCCCCAGATCGACGCGGTGTGACTATCAGCTGATAGTCTTACTCCCGACGTTCGAAAGCGCGCTTTGCAGCCCCGTATTGGTATAGGCCGAAATGGCGAAATACCAGGTACCGGACGTGAGACCGGTCACCGTGTAGCTGACGGCACTTGCGCTCGACACGTCAACCACGTTCGTCAAGCTGCCGTAATTGGTGCCGTAGTGAATATCGTAACCGGCGAGGTCCGTCAGGGCCGTACCGTTGCTGTTCGTCGTCGGCGCGCTCCATGTGAGTTTTGCATCGCCCGTCGACGGCACCGAGGGCGACCCGCTGCTGGTGGACGTGGGACCGGAGGAGCCGGAGCTCATCGCAGACTGCGAGCCCCCCCCACAGCCCGAGAGGAAGAGTGCCATCACGGCGAGGCCGCAAACAGCTACCACTGACCTCATGAACGTCTCTCCCCCCACGCATGTGTACGATGACACTGCTGAACCCACGGGCAAGCGACCGAAACCGCGAGGCGACAGCTTTCGCTTATATAGCAACGTCCGTGCCTGCGGTATAAATTACTTATTTATCAACTACTTATAATCAGCCCTGGACCATCGGGGTCAAGCGAGATGTCTGCATCGACAGACAGTGTTCACGGACATATGCGCGATTTCGCGCCCAACCCTTTGAATCGACGCTGGAAAGTTGTTGTCGCAGGGGACCGACTGGCAGCGTGTCAGGTTGCTCGTTACGTCAGGTGTGCCGGCTGTACATGCTCCCGACGGGGTTCGAATAGCCGTTTGAGCGCGAGGAAGTGACGTTCGAAGTAGTGGTAGCTGACGAAGGCGAGCGCGTAGCTCGCCAGGAAGATCGCGACGCTCGCGGCGAACAGGACATAAGCCGGCGGGTACCCGCCGAAACGTGCGGCGAGCCAAGGCTGTACGAGAAGCTTGTGAAGCATCTCGTGAAAGACGTACATCGCGTAGCTATACGTCCCGCAGGACCGCAGCACGCGCCAGCGCAGGGCTGCCGAGATCCGCGACGGCCTCGTCCCGTCCGTCATCGCGACGCCCGTGACGAACACGGCGCACGACCAAGCCAAAATCGTGTAACCGTAGATCTCGCAGCCGGCTCTCCCCTCGTCGTATGCCGCGGTCAGCGGGATGCCCGCAAGAAACAGGCAGAAGGTGGCGGTGCCGATCACGGCCAACCGGGCCTTCACGTAATTGCAGATGGAGGGGATACGAATGAGGCAGGCTCCCGCCGAGCCGAGCGCGAGGGCATCCATGCGGCACGGAGTTTCCATGTACACCGCGTTCGGGGAGGCGCCGTGCAGGACCATGCCGATACGCACGATGAGCGAGGCCAGCGCGATCCCCCCGCAGGCGGCCAGCAACGGGCGGGGCCCCAGGCGGTACACCAGGAAAGGCCACATGAGATAGAACTGCTCTTCCACCGCGAGCGACCAGAAGTGGCTGAATCCATAGACGGACGCGCTCGACCAATTGCTGGTGAAGAGCCAGAGCGTGGCTTGGTGATCAACAGCCTGGTGCAGCACACCTTGAGAGCCGACCAGCCGCGGCAGCATCACCAGCGAGACGAGCAGTACGCCGTAATAAAGAGGTAGGATTCTCAGCGCCCGCCTCGCGTAAAAGCCGGAAAAGTAATTGCGCACTCCCTGAGTACGAAGGAGTCCGGCCGTGATCAGAAAGCCGGACAAGGCGAAGAAGATCTGCACCCCGATCCATCCGGGGCGTGCCAGCAAGTCGATGAGATGTAGCGGACCGCCGGCCGGCGCAAAATTCGCCAGGCAGTTATGGAACACGACCCAGATGATCGCGACGCCGCGGATCCCGTCCAGCGCAGGAAGATGGCGCGACGCTGTCGTTCCGCCGGCGTGAGCCGTCACATCAAGCCCAGAGCTCGGGGCGCCCCTCGCGCAGATAAGCGGCGTCGTTGTCGAGCATCTGCACGCGCAGCAATCCGGGCGCGACCCCGGGGGTGGTCGCGCGCAGATACACCGGCAGGGTCAATCGCGCACGGAAGCCGCATTCAATCAGGCTCTGGGCAAGAAGTGAATCATTGGCCCAAGTGACGAGCTCCGCGGCGCCGCCATTGCGGCTCGCTTCGAGCACCGCGCACTGAATGAGTGCCCGCCAGTCTGCCGCCTCGTCCGAAGCCACCCAGGAATCCACCAGACGCGCCTGCCCGGGCGCGTACGTGAGAAGGAAATAACCCTGCAGGCGCCCCGACCGTTCGAGGGCATACAGTTCCACAGGTACGATCGGACAGGCGAGCGTATGGCGCATAAGCGCCTCGGTGCGCTCGAGGAGGTCGAATTCCCGGCCTCGGGTCGGAAGGACCGATGCGATCTGACCGACTTCGCCCGCCGCAATCCGCTGCGCCCGCCATTCTCCGCGGACGGGACGGGGCGCCGTCAGACGCCAGAGGGCGCTTCGAGCCACCCTGGGCAGGACCTTCCAATTCGCCTCCGCGACGCCGCTCAGCAGCCGCAGCGGATGAAGGGGCCGGACATACCCCGTGACGAGGCCGTACGGACGATATCCGAGCAGCGGCATGATCTTCAAAGTTGCGGCGCTGCCGCCGATACCGAGCAGGCCGTCGGCGAGGTTTCCAATGTATTTCATCAATGTCACGCCCGCGCCGGGCTCGCTCCGTCGAGCCGCCCAGTCAATCATATGGACGATCCTGAGGCGTCCAGGTTCGCAGGAGCAATACGCCGGGACCAGGGCGCCGTGAGCCAGCAGATTATTGCCGTCGGTCAGCACGTACGAGCGGGATCCGGGCCAATCCTCACGCTCCTGCCAGTACTTCCAGTAGAGGTGCTGCGGATCGACGTTCGGGCGCAGACCGGCGTCGGACATCAGCGCGGCGATAGCGGCAGCGTCTTCAGGTTCGCTCGCTCTGATGCGCCGAGCCCCAACGCTGTCTGAATCGATCGCGGCACTCACGGTCCGGTCCCGATGGCTCCTGCCAGAATCGCGCGCAGCTGCACCGCCTCTCTCAGATACGCATCATGCCCGTGGATGGATGAGATCTCGTGCAAGCTGGCGGTGCTCATCCGCGCGGTCAGCGCACGCACGTCCGAGAGTGGCACGAGCTGATCCTCCCGCGCCGCGACCGCCGTGGTCGGGACGAATGTCCGTCCGGCATCGACTTGGTGCAAGTCGAGCGATTCCGAGAGACAGAGAAACGCCTCGGCGTTGAATCCGCTGAGCTCCGCGGAGTCGGCGAACAGATATCGCTCTACGGGAAAGGCGAAACGGCCTTCCCTCAGCGTCGCATTGCCGGGAAAGCGCGCGGCAAACTCTTCCGGACTTCGATAGAGCGACATGCCGATCGCGCGCGCAAGTTTCAGTCCCTCCAGCCCTCTGCCGCGGTCGACCGCAAACCGCACGATGTGGCGCTGGATGCTATGCCAGGCGATCGCCATCGGATGTGGACGGTCGGCCGCCGACACAATGACGAGTGCGCTCACTCGCTCCGGATGCCGCTCGGCGAAGGCAAGGGCTACCATGCCGCCGTAGGACCCTCCGACAACGGCATGCAGGGACGCCATCCCGAGGTGATCCATGAGCCGCAGGAGCGCCTCGGCCTGATCGTAAGTCGATATGCTCGGAAACGACGCTCCGGCCTGCGGTCCTGTCGACTCGCCCCGGCCGCCGAGGTAATCGAAGCTCAGGATCCGATAACGACTCGCATCGAGCGCCCGGCCCGGACCTACGATCTCCCGCCAGCAGCCCCGTTGCGCATCCTGGGGATCGAACAGGACCCGGTCGCACCAGATGCCGCCCAGCGCGCACACGATGGGAGCGTGTTGAGGGCCCGTGAGACGCCAGGCGATGTGCGCAGCGGAAAGCCGGCCGCCGTGGTGCAGCGGCCAATCGCCCGATTGATCAAGCATCCCCTCGATCACCGTTGGATTATTGTCAAATACAGGGTCCATTGAGGTGCGATTTTTTTAACTGTTGGCCGGTAAATTACTAGTGTAGGCGAGTAGGTCTGATTGTACCGGGACGCAGTTTGTGCTCTAGTCACGCCCAAGCCGCGCATGATGCGAGGCACGAGGGCAAGCATGAACAAGAATACGAATTATTGGCGCCGCTGGCTTGCGATCTCGGCCGCAGTTCTCCCCCTGGCATTGATGTCGGTTGGTGCCTCCGCGGACGTCATTTCCGTGGGATTCGGCACCTCGGGCACCTACGACATCATAGGCAGCTGCGGTGGCAACTGAGCGACCGTAAGCCTGACGGGAACGTCGGCCCTGTTTGGGCGGGAAAGCTATTTCGGGCCGTCCAGGACGGCGGAGTTCACGTTCACTGCGCAGCTCGATGCCGTGCCGGCTGGGATGGAAATCGCGGTGAACGGCATGCAGCCGATCGGAGGCTGGGAGCTCCAGGACAGCACCGGCGACAGTCTCTACGGGTCCTTGAACGGCTTGCTGGCGCTCAGCGGCAATGGAGCCACGGGCCTGGTCGATTTTGACGTCACGGGCGGTGCGGGGCTGTTTGACAATATATCATCCGGTTCCGGCCGCGCGTTGGCGGGCTTTAACCGGGATGGCTTCGGTGATCTGGGCAAACTGTCCCTCGAGACGTCCTCGGCTCCTTCGACCGTGCCGGAGCCGGGTGCTCTCCTCCTCTTCGCCGCCGCGCTCGCCGCCCTCGGCTGCTGGTCCGCCGGCAAGCGGCGCCGGGCATTCACGCCTGCCAGCCTCTGAGTCAGCGGGATTGCGAGTCGCCGGCGGCGGGACGCAAGATCAGTACCGGCTGAAGACGTGCGGCTGCGGCAGCGAGTCGGTCACGGGCCGCGCTGCAGCCAGCACCGCAGTCGGTGCGCAGTGCCGTCAATGAGGACACCGGTGGACTGCTCGTCAGTGCCTCCAGCCCGTACCAGAGCTGCGATAGCCGCGGTCGGATGAAGGTCCGGTCGCCGATCCGATATCGCCACCAGATGAGCGAGCGGGCGCCGGTTGCATCGACGGCAACCGTCTCCCGCCAGTGGCCGGCCGGCGAGTCCGCGATCCGTTGCGACTGCGCCTGCAGTGGCTTGGCGCTCCCGAGTAGATCGTTTCGGTACCCTAGCAGCTTGGCATCCTGAGTCTGCGTGCGATAGGCCACTGCGAACACCTCGATTGGCTTCGCATAGGAATCGACGTAGAGCCGCAGCGATTCGGCGCTCGCATCGACGAACCGCGGCGACCATTCGCTCACGGTATCCGGCATCGGTCCCCGCCAGCCCGCGGGCGCCTCAGGCCACTCGATGACGAGGCCGGACTGCCCCTCGGACCCGACGAGGTCCATCCCATAGCTCAGCGCCGGCAGCAACCCGAGACAGGCCAGAGCCACCACGACACGTGCCACCCTCACGCCGATCGGCGACAACCGCGTCTCTGCCCGCTGCGGCAGTCCGCCGCTCGCCGGGGTTGTGCCCGCCTCGGGAGCTCGTCCGCGATCCCAAATGCCGGCGAGGCGCCCTGCGATCGTGAGAAAAACGACAACCGCGATGGCGAACAAGACCCAGCCGAGCCAGATGTGGTGCGCGACGAGCGGACTACGCATATCCGTCTCGTACGCCGCCACGGTCACGATGAAGATCCGCAGTCCGTTCACAATCAGCGCGAGCGCGCTCATGAAGGCGAGCCAGGCGATTCTCCTTCGCAGCCGATCCCGCGCGATCTCACCGTAAAGCGCCGCCACGGTCAGCCCGATGACGACGCCATTGAGGCCTGCGCAGGCTTGCGCGATCTCGATGGTGCCGCCGGGAAGCCGGATCAGGTCTCCCTGCAGGAAGACCGGCATTCCCGAGAGCCAGATCAGTAATGCGGTGATCTTGGCGCTCGCAGTCTGCAGGCTGTGGTTGATCGGGTCCCAGATGGGTATGGCAAAGAAAAGGAAGCCGACCGGGAAGAGGCACTTGCGTCCGATGCCCCAACCCAGAGCCGCCACCAGCGCGGTCAACAAAATCAGGGGCAGCAGCAGCACGTGGAGAGTCTGGATGGCAGCCCGCCAAGACCATAGCCATATCGCACTCAGCACGACGACCAGCACCCAGGCCCAACCGGCGGGACTGACGGATGCAGCCCTGAGGCGCTCCCGGTCGCGCGCGATCAGCCAGAGGGAAGCGGCCAGCACGAGATAGCCGTGGGTGTAGGCGTTCCCGGAGGAGCCTCGCCAGATCCCATCCAGCGCCACGGCACTCGGCCAGTAGATGATCGCCACCGCGAGCCAAAGGCCAAAGATCACGGTAAGACGATCCGTCGCCAGCGCATTCCATCGGTACCGGCCGGCAGTCAAGGATACGTTCATGCGAGCGACTATTCGATAGCCGACCCCGTGGATCGGTCCGAGCGCTCCTCGCCGTAGCCGTAGTAGTAATACGCGGAAGTTTCCGACCGCATGCTTTGATTGAGCATCAGCGACACGGCCGGATGATCCTGCAACGTTTCCAGGGCATCGAGCAGCACCGGCTGCGGAGTCGATTCCGCGCGGACGATCACGAGAACCTGCCCCGCCACGTGCATCAGGACCGGAGACTCGGTGGTCTGTATCAGCGGCGGCGTGTCGAAGAGGACGATCCGGTGGCCGTCGCTCTCCCCGAGAAGCCCCGCAACTTCCTCCATGCGCTCGCTCGCGAGGAGCTCCGTCGCGTCCGCCGAGCTCTTGCCGGCCGGCAGGAAGGAGAGCGTCGGCACATCGGTCCGGCGAATGACCGATTCCAGGTTGAGCTGCGGATCGCGCAGCACATCGAGCAGACCCGGTTGACCCTCCAGTCCGAATATCCGGCTCAACTGAGGCTTCGGCACATCGGCATCCACGAGGAGCACACGGAAGTCTTTCTCCGTCGCAATGCTGAGCGCGAGGTTGAGGGCCGTGAAGGTCTTCCCCTCCCCCGGCATCGCGCTCGCCAGCATGATGAGGTAGCCCTTCGGCAGTCTCTCCGCGCCACGGCCGATCGCATTGGCGATGAGCGGCCGCTTGATCTTGCGGTACTGGGAGGAGAGCCGGCGCTCTTCTGCCGCGGGCGGCAGCAGTCCCGCAGCGCGCAGCGCGGGGCGGTCGAGGATGATATGCGGGCTCTTCTCGCCGGCCAGGGCGCGCGGAGCGGGCGAGCGGCTATTAGCCTCCCCCTCGGCCGCAACTCCGTCCGCCATGGCGTCAGTGGCATTCTGCTTGGCTTCCCGCGCCTTTCGTAGCGCCTTCTCCACCACACTCATGCGTGCAACCTTCCTATCAGACCAGAGATATGGCTCTGCAGCACCAGGATTCCGAAACCCAGCACGACCAGTACCGCCACCCCCAAGACATACCGCATCCGCTCGCTGCGCAGCACGGCGCGGCGCTGATCGAGCCACGCCATGCTGACGGAGCCCAGGACCGGAAGGCCGGTCACCGCGCCGAGCTGGCGCGCGCTGACGAACACCGGCCGCAGCAGATGCAGCAGGTAGGCCACCCCGGCGCCAGCCGCGAAAGAGGCGATGAGCGCCCCGAGGACGAGCAGCCCCCGCCTGGGCGCGACCGGCGCGAAGTCGGAAGTCGGCGGATCGATGATCTGGAATTTCACATCACCCGTCGATGCGGCCTTTTGTCCGAGCTTCGCGCGGTCCAGCCGTGCCAGCAACGCATCGTACTGTGTCCGCGTGACCTTGTAGTCGCGTGTCAGCTCGGCGTACTGAGCCTGCACCTCCGGAGCCGTGGAGATCATGGACCGGAGGCTGGCGATCTCATTCTCGCGATCGGCGATCTCCTGCTGGATGGAGGCGATCGTGACGTCCTCGCCGTTGTACTGCTCCTGCAGCTTCTGGTAGACGGGATTCGCCGTCAGGCTCAGCTGGGCAGCGGCTCCGAGGTCGCCGCGCTTCGCTGCGCCGATCTGCGCCTTCTCGCGCGCCCTGAGCTGCTTCAGCGTCTGGCGGAGTGCAATGACGTCAGGATACTTGTTGGTGAACTTGAGGAGCAGCTGATTGAGCTTCTGCTGCGCCGCCGCGATCTGACCTTCGGTGTCGAGGGCCGCCGGGTCCTGCACTCCCGATCCGGAGGGACCGGTCGTGAACTGCTGGCCGGTATGAAGCTCCTGCGCGAGCGCTGCGCGCTTGCGCTGCTCGAGGCCGAGGCTCTCCTTGTCCTTGGTCAACTGGTCCATGTCGGCCTGCAGATGGCTGAAGTAATCGCCCTGCTCCCCGGGCAGGAGCCCCACGTTCTGCTTCTTGAAGGCCGCCAGGCGCTGCTCCGAGGCCGAGAGGCGCTGGCCATACTCGCCGATCTGCCCGGTGAGGAATTTCTCGGCCTGCTCGGAGCCCTGTTGCTTGCCTCCGAGGGTGCCCTCGACGAAGGTGTTGAGGAGGCGGTCGACCACCTTGAGGCTGCGGGCCCGGCTGGGGTCCCGATAGGTGATCGTGAAGAGGGCCATGGTGCTGTGCGGCTCGAGATTGCCCGTGATGTCGATATTCTTGCGCAGATTTGCGATCACCGCCTGCTGCTGCACGCCGGTCAGGGCGCCGGCCATGAGCCCCGTCTCGTTGGCGACCGTGCGCAGCTCCGGGCCGCCGAGGAGCGCGTCCCGGACGCGCTCGATCTGGCTGCCGATGTCGCTTCCAAGGCTCAGCCCCTCGGTGGCCTCGCTCAAAGTCGTGCGCGTATCGACGAACACCTTGGCATACGACTCGTAGGTGTTCGGGATCGTGAAGACGATGATCCAGAGGATGACCGCGGCGCACCAGGCGACGGCGAGCGCGATCCAGCGGAATCGCCACAGTCCGCGCAGCTGATCGAGGAGGTCTTCGACAGTGTTGTGTAGGCTTGGGGCGTTCATGTGTGTTTGAGCGCGGCGAGCAGCTGCTTGGCGTCCGCGCGCGAATCGAAGGACTGAGAGGTGGAAAGAACCCGGGTCAGCACGCGCCTCGCCTCATCGGCCTTGCCGCAATGGGAAAGCGCGTAGGCGTAGTGGTAGGCGACCTCGGGATCATGCGGGGCCCGCTTGGCGGCCTGCGCAAGCAGCGGCACGGCACGCGCCGCCTGGTGCCGGCGGGCCAGAATCCAGCCGAGCGTGTCATCGACCTGCGCGGTTTGCGGGGCGAGCTTGTAGGCGCGCTCGGCGAGCGCCTCGGCCTGCGGGTCGCCGATCCGGCTGTCGATCCAGGCGAGATTGTTGAGCGCGATGACGTTGTCGGGCGACTGCTGCAAGACTTCAGTGAGCTGGCGCGCAGCCGGGTGCAACGCGCGTGTCCCGAGATAGTACTCGCCGAGAACCTCGTGCACCTGCCAGTCGCCGGGCTCGCGCGCGAGCCAGTCCTGAAGCGGCTTCTGCGGATCGGCCTCGTGGCCCGCAAGCCGCAGCCGGTAGAGCTGGACCGCCACCTGCGCAGTCGGATGGAGGGTTTGCGCCTGCGTGTAGGCCGCCATCGCAGCGACTCTATCGCCCAGTGCACTTTCGATATACCCCTTCAGGGCGAGTGCCGGAGCATCGTTTCGCCGGCTCGCCAGCAACGCATCGACGCGCCCGAGCGCCGCCGTGCTCTTGCCGGCGTGCACGTCCATGAGAGCGAGCATCGCGACCACCGGTAGCCAGTTCGGCCGAATCCGCGCCGCCTTGAGGAGCGAGTCGCGCGCCGCCGCGGGCTGGTTGAGCGCGAGTTGCGCTCGCGCGCTCTCCAGCCAGTAGAGCGCATTGCCGGGCTCGAGGACGGTCGCCCGCGCGAAGCGCGCCAGCGCCGCATCGTAGTGGTTGGCCGCAAGGAGCAGCACGCCGGCTTCCTCGGTGAGCGGCGCATTCCCGGGCTTCGAGGCGATCGCCTGATCGAGAGCGGTCTGCGCGTCCTTGAGGTCTCCCTGAATCAGCTCGATGCGGGCGGTGGCGAGCTCGATGGCGGGTCCGGCCCCGGGCTTGTCGGCCGCCTTCAGGAGCGCCAGGGCCTGCGGAAACGCCTTGTTCTCGGCGAGTACCCCCGCAAGGGCGAGGCGCACCGGCAGCGCATCGGGATGGGCGGCGAGCGCTGCAGTCAGGGTCTTCTTCGCAGCGGTGAGGTCGCCGGTGGCGGCCTGCACCCGCGCCAGGTTGAGTGCCGCGGTCTCATCCTTCGAGTGCGCCTGCAATGAGCGCTCGAGCGCCTGCACCGCAGGCTTGCTGTCGCTGCCGCGGCTCGCCGCACCGACGAGGGAGAGAAGGCCCTGGTCCGCCGGCTGAGACGCGAGAGCCGGCGTCAGTTCGGACAGTGCCGCTTCCGGGTTCCCGAGGCGCAGTTGCACGGTCGCGAGGAGCTTGCGGGCCTCGACATTGGCCGGCGATGCCTGGATGACCTGCTCGAGCTGCTCCTGTGCCTGTTGCAGGTTGCCCTGGGCGAGCTCGGCAGCCCCGAGATACAACCTCGCCTCGGTGTAGCTCGGATCCTTGGCGACCACCGCCTCGAGCTCATTGGCTCCTGCGCTCAGGTCACCCCGCGCCAGGTCGATGCGCCCGGCGAGCAGGTGGGAGACCGGCGCACCGGGCATGAGCGCGGCGACGGCCGCCTGGCTCTGCGCGGCCGCATCGACTTTCCCCTGAGCAAGCCGAGCCTCGGTGAGCCCGATCAGGTCCTCTGCCCGCTCGAGCAGCGGTTGCGAGGGCGGCATCCGTTTCAGGGCGATCGCAAGAGCTTGCTCCGCCCCGACGAAATCGCCGCGTGAGGCCAGGATGCGTCCTTTGAGGAGCGGTGGGCGCGCCGACTTCGTATCGCGCTGCATGGCCTCATCGAGCTGCTGCAAGGCCTGATCGACCTGCCCCTGGCGCGCCAGCCCTTCGGCCAGGACAAGCCGCCCCTGGGTCAGATCCGGATGCTGGGCGAGGAGCGGCTGCAGTATCGCAAGCGCTTTCTCGACCTGTCCGGTGGCCACATAGGCCCGGGCCAGGTCGAGCGATTGGGTCGGCTCGCCGGGGTGGACGGAATGGCCCGTGATCGCCGCAATGACGGTCTTGGGCTTACCCGCCGCCAGCCAGACCCGCAGGCGCAGCGCATCCAGCTCCTGGCCCTTGGCGCCGGCGGTCATCGCGTGGTCGAGGGACGACTGTGCCCCGTTGACATCCCCCGCATCGAAGGAGACCTGCGCGAGCAGCTGCCAGGCCACGGCGTTTTGCGGATGGGCTTCAACTACCGTGCGCAGCTCCCCTGCCGCAGCCTGCCACTCGCCGGCCTTGATCTCGCTTTTCGCTACCCCGATGCGGTGCCGCGGGGTGATGAAAAGGCCGCAGCCGGAGAGGACGAGAGATAGGGCCGTCAATGCGCCCAGTGATCCGGCTCGGGCCAACGTCGAGTGCAGCCACCCGGTTCTTAACTTGGCGTCCGGCATGTGAATAGGCGTCGTCTCCGCCGCAAAATCGCGCTCCGGCGCTCGCGGCGTCCGGCCTTGTTCTTCAATGGATTGTATCAGCCGGACGGAGAGAACGCCCGAAGCATGCAGTTGGGTCCAATGAGACCCGGTCCGCACTTTCCGAAGACGCTCGAGCCGCGCCGAGGTGCGCGGGCGTCCCTCAGCCGCGCCCGGCCATCCGACGCGCGGACCGTCGGATTTCTTTACACCTGGTAAGAGAATCGCAGGTCCGGCGTATTCAAGCCTTTGACTCCCGCCCGCCCCGAGAGGCTCCTAAGTTCCTGGAGTAAGCTTGCAGACTTGGCTCGTGACATAGTCCGAAACGTACAAATCACCCGAGGCAGCCACCGCGATACCAAAGGGATTGCTAAACAGCGGCGGGGACGCGGTGCAGCTCCCCTGCTTGCTCGTCGAGCCAGCCAACGTCGCGACGTTCCCCTGCGCCGTAATCATTCGGACCTCGAAATCATTGGTATCCGCTACGTATATGTCCCCCGCCGAGTCCACTGCGATCCCGGATGGGTAAGCGAACACTTCTGGCAGCGTCGTGACCGTGCTCCCTGAAATCTCAACGATCTTAGTGGTACCCGCATCGGCCACGTAAACGTTGCCAACGGAATCTACCGCGATGCCAGTTGGCGCAGCAAACGTAAACGACTTCGCCAATCGCGTCGCCGTGCCTGATGTAGAGATCTCCTCGACCCAGCCGTTGCCGGTATCGGCTACATACACGTCTCCTGAGGAGTCTACCGCGACGCCCGCGGGCGCACTGAATGTCCATGCCGGCGCCAGCGTGGTTACAGTGCCGCCCGAATACTCGAGGATCTCATCCTGGTTAGTATCGGCCACGTACACATGGTTGCCCGAAGAGTCCACGGCCACACCTTCCGGACCTGATACCTGGCCAGAGTTCAACAGCGTGGTTACCGCGCCCGTGGACGCGATCTCGACGATTCGGCTGTTACCACTGTCGGCCACGTACACGTTACCGGAGGCATCCACAGCTACGCCTGCTGGATTTTTGAATGTAGTGCCGGTCGTCGCAGCGGCTCCCGATGCGACAGCGGCTGTGCACCCAAAAGAATCGGTCGTGACGTCAGAGCTGATCGGCCCGGAGAAATTCGATGCGCCGGCCGTGCACGTTTCCCAAAAGGGCTGTGTCGCCACCGTCACATCCACATCGGTGTCATAGGGCACCGGATTCGCGAACTGGAACTTCGTGGCATTCGCTGCCACGGACAGGCTCTCCCCGCCGGTGTAGTCCTGCAGCTTCAGCCCGGAGTTGCTCAGGCCGGAAATGGTGCCTGAGATGGAAAAGGTCTCGCCCGTGCAGGAGACCGCCACCGAGGTCACGTTCGCCGTCGCGGTCCCAGTCCCGGAGCCCACGGTGCAAGTCTCACCCGTCGGCTGCGTGGCCACCGTGACGGCATAGGACGCCCCGCTTTGCAGCTTGGTGGGAAACGTGAAG
>JBOHZT010000033.1:0-17159 GCA_050738535.1 Steroidobacteraceae bacterium | reverse complement strand
GCCGAGGACCGGCGCCGCGACGGGCGCGAGCGCGCCCAGGAAAGCGCCGATGGGCGTGCGCTTGGCTGCTGCGATGACTACGGGGTCCGGCATGATGCTCTCCATGATTTCGTCGCGGCAGGAGCGTTCAAACCTCCGTGCGCCGCGCGCGCGATGTCGTGCTCGAGGGGCGCACCCTCGAGCTCCCGACAAATCCTACGCGGGATGGCGGCGCGGCGCTTCAGGCAGCCGCGAGGTCGGGCTCGCGCAGCTGGTGGAGAATGGCCGAGCGCGCCTGCTCGCGCAGCTGCGCTGCGGCCGCCTGCGAGTGCGGCTCCGCGGGCAGGCCGAGCGCGGGCAGGAACTCGACCCGGATGCGTGAGCGGTGCGGCAGCATGCCGGAGGGGGGCAGCGCCTCGCGGGTTCCGCGCACGATCGCCGGCACTATCGGGCAGCCGGCCCGGGCCGCCGTGTGGAAAGCGCCGGCATGGAACTTGAGCAGCCCCGGCTGCGAGGAGAACGTCCCCTCGGGGAAGAAGACGAGCGACAGCCCGCTCTCGGCCTGCCGCAGCACTCGGCGGGCGTCGGCGGCGCCCTGAGCGCGGTCGAATCGCTCCACGAACTCGGCGCCGATCCGCTCGAGCGTCGACCCGGCGAGCGGCACCCGCGCCATCTCCCGCTTGATGACGAAGCCGAACCGGGGCGGCAGGGCGGCGGTGAACACCAGGCCGTCGAGATAGCTTTGATGATTTGCGACGACCACGCATTGCCCTTCGGGCAGATGGTCGAGCCCCGCCACTGTGAGGGGCATGCCGGCAAAGCGCAGGAACAAGCGTGCCGAGCGGCGCGCCGCCATGCGGCGCCGCTTCAGGTCGCGCAACAGATGCGCACCGAGGAACGCCGTGAAGCCGAAGCACGCGAAAACCAAGTAGACATAAGCCGCATAACAGAAACGCGCAAGTCGATGCATGTGAACTGGTTCTCGTTATGTCATGCCAGCGCTTCAGTTGTGAAGGTGGTCACTCCGGGTGCAGCGCCCGTCTCCCCATACTGTATCCGGACGCCAGCGCGTCGAGGCGTGTCCCGCTCCAGCTTACGCGCTGCGGCGCCGCACGTTTGCAAGCATGAGGTCAATTTTGTCAAAGCACGCCGCAGTCGCCGCAATGCCGCTCGCCGAATCTCCGGATCCGGCGGTCGCGCGGTTCCTCGACGCCGTGTGGATGGAGCGCGGACTCTCCTCCAATACGCTCGCGGCGTACAAGGCGGACCTCACGGCGCTCGCGCGCTGGCTCGGCGAGCGCGGCCTCGCCATGGCGGCCACGTCCCGCGCGGATCTACAGGATTTCATCGCCTGGCGCGTCGAGGCCGGCGCTCGGCCGCGATCGACGGCGAGACAGCTGTCGAGCTTTCGTCGATTCTTCCGGTATTTGGTCCGGGAAGGGGTCATTCGCGAGGACCCGACCGCCGAGATCGCGATGCCGAAGATCGGACGCTCGCTACCGAAGTCGCTTGCGGAAGAGGAGGTCGAGGCGCTGCTGTCGGCCCCCGAGGTGAGCGACCCGCTCGGCAATCGCGATCGCACGATGCTCGAGGTGCTCTACGCGACGGGACTCAGGGTCTCCGAGCTCGTCAACCTGCGGCACTCGCAGCTCAACTTGAATCAGGGCGTCATCCGCATCCTCGGCAAAGGCAACCGCGAGCGCCTGATCCCGATCGGCGAGGAGGCCATCCGCTGGCTCAACGAGTTCGGCTCCGGGGCCCGCGGCGAGATCCTGCTCGAGCGGCAGTCGGAGTACCTGTTCCCCACGCGCCGCGGCGATCGCATGACCCGGCAGGCGTTCTGGCACATCATCAAGCGCTACGCGCGCAAGGCCGGCGTCGCAAGGGAGCTCTCGCCCCACACGCTGCGGCATGCGTTCGCCACGCACCTCCTCAATCATGGCGCGGACTTGAGAGTGGTCCAGATGCTGCTCGGACACAGCGACCTGTCCACGACGCAGATTTACACTCATGTCGCCCGCGAGCGCATGAAAGAGCTCCACGCCCAGCACCACCCGAGGGGGTGAGCGTGTCAGCGGCATGCCGCTGACACGCGAACGCCCGCCCCGGACGGGCGGGCCGGAGGTGAGCACCAGGGACGGTTGCTCGCGACCTGCTCGAACGCCCCGCTTGCGATCTGCTGCCCGGCTCGCGATGCGGTAGACTCGGGCGCAACCTGAGAACCTTCCACTCTCGAACGGGTCGAATTGGGCGGCAACCAGTCTGCCTGGGTCGAAGCGCAGCATGAAACCGCTCGTCATCGCCGCGATCGCGGCCGTCGCTCTCGCGCCGCTCGCGTTCGCTTCCCAGCGGCTCCTGTCGTCGCAAAAGAGCGCCCCGGCCTCCAGTACGAGCAAGGCTCTGGCCTCGGCTGCGAGCCCCGCTCGGGCCCCGGCTTCGCCCTCGGCCGACGCTCGTGCGGCGGTCGCCAGCCGAATTCCGGGCGCCACGGCCGATGACGTCCATCCGACTCCCATTCCGGGCGTGTACGAAATCGTGCGCGGCACCGATGTCGCGTACGTTTCCGCAGACGGCAACTATGCCATTGCGGGCGACCTGTACGACCTGCGCAGCAACGTCGATCTCACGGCCGAGCAGCGCCGCGAGACCCGCCGCAAGCTGCTCGCGGCGGTTCCGGAGTCGCAGATGGTGATCTTCGGCTCGAAGCGCTTGCCGCACACCATCACCGTCTTTTCCGACGTGGATTGCCCGTACTGCCGCAAGCTCCACAGCCAGATCGCCGAGTACAACCGGCTCGGCATCCGCGTGAGATACCTGTTCTATCCGCGCACCGGTCCGAACACCGCGTCGTGGGTAAAGGCGGAACAAGTGTGGTGCGCGCCGGACCGCCGCGCGGCGCTCACCCGCGCCGATTTCGGCGAGACACTGCACGACAGAGTTTGCGCGAGTACTCCGGTCGCCCGCGATTACGAGCTCGGGCAGGAGTTCGGGATCGACGGGACGCCCTCGATCGTGCTCAGCAACGGCGATCTGGTATCGGGCTACGTCTCGCCCACCGATCTCGCGCAGACGCTGCGCTCGATGGGCCGCTAAGCGACTCACGGACCCTCGGCTGACCCGGCTGGCCGGTGGCCGGACGGGCCGCAGGCCCGCCGAGCCATGGAGCGGCCGTCTCCTGGCCCCTATCTCTCGAGCAGGTCGAGCTTTGCGGACTTGCCGTCCCACTCCTTCGCGTCGGCAGGCGGCTCCTTCTTCTCCGCGATCACGGGCCACTGCTTCGAGAGCTCGGCGTTGAGAGGTTTGAAAGACTCCTGTCCGGCGGGCAGCTCCTCCTCGGAGAAGATGGCCTCGGCGGGACATTCCGGCTCGCAAAGCGTGCAGTCGATGCACTCGTCGGGGTCGATGACCAGGAAATTAGGGCCCTCGTGGAAGCAATCGACCGGACAGACTTCCACGCAATCCATGTACTTGCACTTGATGCAGTTCTCTGTGACGACGAAGGTCATACCTTTCCTCGGGTACTGATGCGCATATTGTGCCACGCCCTGGCACCTCGTGTGACGCGAGGCCAGGAGGCGGGGGCTCGCCCGGCAGGCGCCTGGCGGCGGGTGCTCTCAGCCCGCGGCGGGAAGGCTCTCAGTCCACGGAGAGCCGGCGCGGGAGCTCCGCGAAGTGGTAGGGCTCGCGGCCTGCGGCGCGATCCTCGAGGTAGCGGCGCAGGGTGAACTCGGTGCTCGGGAACGCGATGTCGTTCCACGGGATGCGCTCGGGCTCGATCAGCTCCACCTCGAGGCTCTCCGGCCCAGCGCCGATGCGCGGCTCGCGCAGGTGGGCACGGAAGAAGACGTGGACCTGATGTGCCGCGAGCACGTGTACCACGCTGAGGAGCGAGCCGATCTCGACGCTCGCGAGCGCTTCCTCGCTCGATTCACGCGCGGCGGCCTGCTGGAGCGTCTCGCCGTTCTCCATGAAGCCGGCCGGCACCGTCCAGTATCCGCGGCGCGGCTCGATCGCGCGCCGGCAGATGAGGATGCGTCCGTCGAGCTCGGGGACGCAGCCGACCACCAGCCGCGGGTTCTGGTAGTGAATCGTCCCGCACTGCTCGCACACATGGCGCGGCAGATGGTCCCCGGGCGGGGTTTGCAGCGCGACGCGGCCGCCGCACTCGGCACAGAAGTTCATCGCCACATTCAACAGGTTCGCCGAGCTCAAGTAAAGCCGGGAGAGGTAAGCTTGCGGAGGTCCGTTCACCTCGGGAGTACGACCATGTCATTCGATTTCATCAGCATCTCGCGGCGCATCCGCACCCTCGGCACGGAGATCTCCCCCGAGGCCATTCAGGGCACGGCCGCCCTCTATGCCCCTTTCCACGAGCACGAGCCTTATCGGGACGACGTTCGCATCACGCGGGACGTCTCCTACGGCGAGAACGAGCGGCAGCGGCTCGACATCTTCGAGCCGGCCGGCGCGGCGGCGCCCCAAGCAGGCCGCAAGGCGCCTGTGTTGATGTTCGTGCACGGAGGGGGCTTCGTGGGAGGCGACAAGCACATGCCCGGCTCGCCCTACAATGACAACGTCGCGCTCTGGGCCGTCCGCCACGGACTGGTCGGCATCAATATCACCTATCGGCTCGCGCCGCAGTTTCGCTGGCCTTCCGGAGCCGAGGATGTCGCAGCCGCCGTCGCCTGGGCTCGAGCCCACATCGGCACTCGAGGGGGTGATCCGGAGCGGATTTTCCTTCTCGGGACCTCGGCTGGAGCGGTGCACGCGGCATCGTACGTCGCGCACGCGCAATTCCACGGCGCGAGCGGCTCGGGCGTCGCAGGAGCCATCCTGCTCTCCGGCATGTACGACCTCACGACCGCGCCGCGCAGCCCGATGCAGACCGCCTACTTCGGCGAGGACGACGCGCAGTACCGGCGCGCCTCGACGCTCTCTGGGCTCGTCGAGTCACCCGTGCCCCTGCTTTTCGTGATCACCGAGATGGACCCGCTCGATTTCCAGAAGCAGGCACTCGGCGTCCTCACGGCCTGGACGGCACGGCACGGGCGCTGGCCCCGGCTGGTTCACATGGTCGGGCACAATCATCTGAGCTCGACGATGCACCTCAACACGCCGGACACTTTCCTCGGCGAGACGATCCTCGACCTCATCGACGGCTCGAGCGCGGGCTGATCGGCGCGCCCGCGATCAGTTCGTGGGCGACACCGTCCCGATGCCGGAGTAATGCTGGTGCACACGTTCCTGCCGCAGCAGCCAGTGGTGCAGGCGCCCCGTGAACACGACCAGGATCTGGAGGACCCCGGGCCTCCTCGAGAAGTGCGAGGCGAACTCGCGGTTGATCTGAAGCGGCGCCCAGTAGTTGCTTTGCCACTCCCGGAAGCAGGCGGCGAGCTGGCGCTCCTGCTCGGGCCGTACGGCGAGCATCGCGCAGTCACAGCCGGCATGAATCTCGACTTCGTCGCTCGGACTGAACCTGAAGCTGTGGCGGCTGCGGATGTGGTGCAACCAACCGCTCGCGAGCTCGAACTCCTGCGGCGTCGTGCGAAGTGCGGTCATCATCGGGCTGACATCGAGGTAAGGCATGGCGAGTGACTCCGTTGGCAGGCGGATAGCTCGATGAACCCGTCGCTGCGCTTTAAGTTCCCTCGTGCATTCGCGCGAAGTCCTCGCGCTCAACAGGCCGCGCCCGGCTCGCCGGGGGCAGGCTGGCCGGGAGCGGGCACGCAGCCCGCGCCGTTGAGCGCCGGCTCGATTTCGGCCGGCGTGAGCTGCACGCGGTGGTCGGCTTTGGCGCCTGCGAGCGTGGGCGTGCTCTCGAGGGCGTAGAGACGGCTCATCCGTGATCCGTTCTCGACCGCCCGGCGCCGCTTGGCGAAGTCCCGGGCGAAACACAGGTGGCCGGGCGCCGAGTCGAGGAAGTCCCCGTCGACCGCGAGAACCACATCCGCTGCCGCGAAGTCGGGCAGCAGATCGAGCGGCCGGCCGAAGGCGCGCCGCGCCGCGGCGCGCACCTGATCCCGGTTGACCGCCTCCCACTGGTGCCAGCGAGCCTCGGGGAAGGACTGCCGCAGCTGCCCGATCTGTGCAGCGAGCGTCGGCGAGGTGACGGTCCCCGTGAGCAGCGCGAGGCCTCGGCCCTTGCGGGGCGAGGAGCTGCTCCCGGCGATCGAACAGCGCGGTGACGAATGTTTCCCAGGCTGCGATCCCGCCGTCGTGGGTCACGGTTTCCGCGCGCATCGGGTCCCAAAGTCCGAGGATCGTCGCCTGTCCGATCGCGTCGGTCGCGCCGAGACTCGCGGGGTGCTGGGGGTTGCCCTCGACTTTGATGGGCCGGCCCATCTGATGCTCGATGAGCACGCCGGCGCCGTAGCCCTGCAGCGCAGTCGCCGTCGCGAAGTAGCGCGCCCGCCCGGGGACGATGCCTGGCGGCTGACTCACGTACCCCTCGCGATAGCGCGGATCGACCTCCGGCCCGCGGCGAGCTGCCCCCGCGCCGCTGCGAGATCGATCTCGGGACGCTCGAAGTCCTTCATCGGTGGCACACGGAGCAGTCCGTCAGCGTTCGGGGATGAATGTGGTAGAGCACCATAAGCTCCTTGCCGGAAGGCGTGCTCGCCGTGCGATGCCAGTGCGGATCGAACACCGCATCGAGGGGGCGCAAGTGCGGCGCGGGTTTGCGATGGCAGGCGATGCACCAACCCATGTACAGCGTGGTCGCCTTGTAGGTGAGCGGCATGTCACCGATCGGACCATGGCACTCGGTGCAGCCGATGCCCTTGGCGATGTGGATGCTGTGATCGAAGTACACGTAGTCCGGCAGCGTGTAGACGCTACGCCAACGGATGGGCTTCCCCTCCGCGAGGCTCTCGCGAATCCGGCACGAGCATCACTGCGTGGGTCCACACCTGCGAGTGGCACGTCATGCAGGTGTGCGTCGGTGGCATGCCGGCATTGCTCGCGTACTCGACCGAATCGTGGCAGTAGCGGCAGTCGATCCCGAGCCCGCTCACGTGATGTTTGTGGCTGAAGGGCACGGGCTGCGGGGGCGCGAATCCCACCTGGGTGTTGTAGTTCATGAGCGGGACGCCCCAGACGAGCAGGATGAAGACGACCGCGCCGAGCGCCATCGCCGCGAGACCGGCATGCATGAACAGGGTTGCCCGACGCGTAAAGATCGCTGCCATGCCGTCCGTCCGCTGGGAACTGCGGCGAAACGCTCGAGGCCGATGCGGCTTCCGGGCGCCCTCCGGCACTCCGATTGCTACTTTCCGCGAGCCTGATCTTCCGGCTCGAGGAGTCCGCGGATGTCAGAGTGTTCTGCAATTCCCCCATCATTGTTCCTGCGTCCCGCGGCCATCAAGAAGCGGCTCGGCGCTGATGGGTCGCTGTGCAGCAGCGGCCGGCTCTGATGCTCGAGCTCGGAATCACCCAGAGCGTCGTTGCCGTCTGCGTCGAGCGGGCCGGGCGCTCGCGCGTCATGCGGGTGACGCTGGAGATGGGCAAGCTCGCCGCGGCGATACCGGAGGCCGTGAGGTTCTGCTTCGGCTTATGCGCAGCGGGTACGTCTGTCGAGGGCGCGAAACTCGAAATCATCGAGGTGCCCGGCAGGGCGGTCTGCCGCGAGTGCCAGGCCGAAGTGCGCCTCGACGAGCCGTTCGGGCGTTGCGGGCGCTGCGGCGGAGAGGATCTCGAGCTCATCTCCGGACGGGAGCTCAGGCTCCGGGAGCTGCAGGTCGAGTGATGGGCGCGCTGAGGAGAACTTGGATGGCATCACTGGTACGCCTGCCGCGGACGAGTCGCGTGGCGGCGAGTGGCGGGATGGCGAGCAGCGGGCTGGCGAGTGGCGGGCTGGCGAGTGGCGGGCCGGGAAGGCAGCGAGGCGCCCTGGGCTACGTGCTCGCCTGGCTTCTCGGCATCCCGATTCCGGTCCTGATCATCGTCGCGCTGCTGCGCGGCTGCTCGTGAGCATCGACTCCGGGAGGCGAGAGATGGCAGCGACCACCGCGGATCGGCTCGATCATTCGGTCACCCGTGAGCATCCAGCCATGCAGTGGGGTGCGGTGTGGGCCGGATGGTTCGTCGCCACGGGCTCGGCGATCGTCCTTTACTTGTTCGGCCTCGCGATCGGACTGTCGGCTTTCGATCCGCGCAACGCTGCGATACTCGCTCGCGGCTTATCCGCAGGCGCCATCGTCTGGATGATACTGACGTGGGGCGCGGCGCTTTGGACGGGCGCGATGTTCGCGAGCTGGTTCGACGGCCGCAACGACACCGAGATGGGCGTCGTGCGCGGGCTCGCGGTGTGGGGCGTATCGATGGCCGCGACAGGCCTGCTGGTCATGAGCGGACTCGCGCACACCGGACTCGTTGCCGCGGTCCCCGGGGCCGTACTCACGCCGATCGATCCGGCGCGCGCGGCGCATCACTTGGCGGCGTTCATGTGGACGGCGTTCGGCAGTGTCGTGCTGGCGCTGATCACGTCCGTGTTCGGCGGATGGATGGGCGCGCACCATGTGCATCGCGTCTATCACCTCCGCCGCTACGCCCCGCATGGCAGGGAAAGCTAGAGTGACGCTGCCTCCTCGGTGATAAAATCGAGTGGTGAGCGAGGATGTCCTACGATCGATGGCCGCGCGCACCGTGCTCCAAGACGAGATCAATACGCTCGGGTTGAGGGCTCGCGGCGGCCGAAGTGATGTTCAAACCGACATTTCAACCCAGCGAGTGCCTGAAGGCACTCACGTACTTTCGAGGCGGAGACCTGGAAACCCTATCGGAGCTGGATCGCAACCGCCTCGTGCAGGCAGTGCGAGCGGTGCGCGATTTGCCCGAAGTGGCGCTCCTGTCGCGCGAGCTCGAGCCGGTGAGCGTCAGCGAGAGGGTGAGGGATCGGGATTCGGGGTTGGGTTTGTAAGGTCGGTCCTCGCAACGAGCTGCCGGCGTAAGATCGACTGGCTGGTGCCCGAGGTCGGAGTCGAACCGACACGCTTTTAAGGGCGGCGGATTTTGAGTCCGCTGCGTCTACCAATTCCGCCACTCGGGCCCGCGGCGGGATTATAAGGCAACCCTCGAGTTCCGCTGCGATACCATCCTCGGGTGCAGCTCAGCGACTTCTCGTACGAACTCCCCCCCGATCTCATCGCGCAGGAGCCGCTTCCGGAGCGCTCCGCGAGCCGGTTACTGGTGCTCGAGCCGGACGCGGCTCACGCCGGCGGTGCTGCGTTTCGCGACGCCATGATCCGGGATCTGCCGGGGCTCCTCGCGCCCGGCGATCTCCTCGTCTTCAACGATACGAGAGTCGTCGCGGCGCGGCTCGCGGGGCGCAAGCCGACCGGAGGCCGCGTGGAGCTCCTCCTCGAGCGGGCGCTCGACACCTGCGAAGCGCTCGTGCAGATGCGGGCGAGCAAGCCGATCCACCCTGGACTCGAGATTGGTACGGCCGGGGGGACTGTCGAGGTGCTCGAGCCGCGCGAGGACCTGTGGCGCGTCCGGTTGCCGCGGCCGGCGCTCGAGTTCTTCGAGCGCTGGGGCGAGGTTCCGCTGCCCCCGTACATCCGCCGCGCGCCGAGCGCGGCCGACCGGGACCGTTACCAGAGCCTTTTTGCCCGCGAGGCGGGCGCCGTGGCCGCCCCCACCGCGAGCCTGCACTTCGACGCGCCGCTCCTCGCGGCGCTCGCCCGGCGCGGCATCGGGCGGGCGTTCGTCACGCTGCACGTCGGCGCCGGCACCTTCCAGCCGATCCGCGCGGCGGACCCGAGCCGGCACGTCATGCACTCGGAGCGCGTCTCGGTGGCCGCGGAGACGTGGGAGGCGATTGGGCGCACGCGCGCGGCCGGGGGCCGGATCATCGCCGTGGGCACCACCGTCGTCCGCGCCCTGGAGGCCGCCGCGATGGCGCTGGACGTTTCCGGGCCGGAGGCTCCCGCGCCGGAGGCTGTCCTCCTCGCGCGCGCCGACCGAGGGGCGGCCTGGTCCGGAGAGACGCGGCTTTTCATCACGCCGGGATTCCGGTTCCGGGTGGTCGAGGGCCTCATCACCAACTTCCACCTGCCGCAATCCACGCTCCTCATGCTCGTCGCGGCGCTCGCGGGGCGCGAGACAGTGCTCGCTGCGTACGCTCATGCGGTACGCTCGCGCTATCGGTTCTTCAGCTATGGTGATGCGATGCTCGTGATGCCCGCCCGCCGCACCCCCGCGCATGCGGCCGCGATTTGAGGTCCTTTCCCGGTGCGGCGCCGCGCGGCTCGGCCGGCTTGCGACCGCGCGCGGTGTAATCCAGACGCCTGCCTTCATGCCCGTCGGTACCTACGGTACCGTCAAGGCGATGACTCCAGAGGAGCTCGAGGACCTTGGGGCCGAGATCGTGCTCGGCAACACCTTCCATCTGATGCTCCGGCCTGGCGTGGACATCGTCGCGGCGCATGGCGGGCTGCACGGGTTCATGCACTGGCGGCGGCCGATCCTCACCGACTCGGGCGGCTTCCAGGTCTTCAGCCTCGAGAGCTTGCGGCGGATCTCGGAAGGAGGGGTCCGCTTCCGCTCGCCGGTCGATGGCGCCGAGGTGCGGCTCGCGCCGGAGGACTCGATGGAGGTGCAGCTCGCGCTGCGCTCGGACATCGCGATGGCCTTCGACGAATGCACACCCTATCCCGCGGCCGAGCGCGAGGCGCGCGAGTCGATGGAGCGCTCGATGCGCTGGGCCGCGCGCAGCCACGCGCGTTACTACCGTGAGGAGCCCCCGGGCGGCCTCTTTGGCATCGTCCAGGGAGGCATGCATGCCGAGTTGCGGCTCGCCTCGCTCGAGGCGCTCCTGAGACTCGACTGGCCCGGCTTCGCCGTGGGCGGGCTCGCGGTCGGCGAGCCGGAGCCGGAGCGCTTGCGGGTGCTCGAGAGCCTCGTGCCGCACATGCCCGCCGATCGGCCCCGCTACCTGATGGGGGTCGGGTATCCCGAGGACATCGTGCGTTCCGTCCACCGCGGGATCGACCTGTTCGATTGCGTGATCCCGACGCGGCACGCGCGCAACGGTCACCTCTTCGTCCCGGGCGGCGTGGTCCCCGGCGGCGTGCTCAATATCCGCAACAGCGCCTATGCCCGCGACCTCGGGCCAGTCGATCCAGGCTGCGCCTGCTATACCTGCCGGAACTACACGCGGGCGTACCTGCGGCACCTCGACCGATGCAACGAGATCCTCGGGAGCCGCCTCGCCACCCTGCACAACCTGCACTTCTACCTGGAGTTGATGCGGGCCGTGCGCTCGAGCCTCGCGCAGGGCAGTTTCGAGGCCTTCGTCGCGGCTTTCCCAGGGCGCGGGCGGGCCTCGCCGGACCCTGTGGCATAATGCCGCCCCTTCGCTCCGCCGGGGTCCGTTTCACGTCATGAACTTATTGATTCCGCAAGCCTGGGCTCAGACGGCTGCTACGTCCGCATCCGGCCAGCTGGCCCCGCTCCTGATGATCGTGGTGTTCATCGGGATCTTCTATTTCCTGCTCATCCGCCCGCAGCAGAAGAAATCGAAGGACCACCAGTCCATGATCTCGAAGCTCGAGGTGGGCAACGAGGTCGTGACGGCCGGGGGCATTCTCGGGCGCATCACCATCGTGGGTGACAACTTCGTCACTCTCGAGATCTCGGAAGGGGTGCGCATCAAGGTGCAGAAGGCGCAGGTCACATCATTGATGCCGAAAGGCACCCTGAAGAGCGCCTAACCATGCTCGAGTACGCCCGCTGGAAATATGTCCTGATCGTCGCAGTGCTGTTGCTCGCGATCCTCTTCGCGCTGCCCACCGTGTTCGGCGAGGCGCCCGCCTTGCAGATTGCGAGCCGCGACCACTCGTCGATCTCGGCCGCGACCCAGAAAGCCTTCGAGCAGACGCTGCGCGCGGATGGCGTAAAGTTCGTCAAGACGAGTCTAGAGAGTGGGCACGTGATGGTCCGCTTCGAGAACGTCGGCGAGCAGCTGAAGGGGCGCGATGCGATCAATGCCAAGTACAGTAGCAAGTACATCGCGGCGCTGTCGTTCGCGCCGCGCACGCCCGCGGTGCTGCGCGCGCTCGGGCTGAAGCCGATGGCGCTCGGGCTCGACCTGCGAGGGGGCCTGTATCTCCTCTATCAGGTCGACGTGCAGAGCGCGGTGAACCAGCTGCTGCAGGGCTATGTCGCGGACGTTCGCCGCGCACTCACCTCGGCGAACGTGCCGTTCTCGAGCGTCACCCTCGTCGCCGCGAACGGCAGCACCGAGGAGAATGCGGTGCAGGTGCAGCTGCCCGCCGGCACGAGCGCGAGCCAGGCGCGGGCACTCGTGGCGAAGGCCGTGCCGGACCTGCAGGTCTCGACCGCAAGCGCTTCCGGCGGCACGCTCATCCAGGGGGTGCTGCCTCCCGCGCAGATCCGCCAGCGGATCGACTACACGATCGAGCAGAACCTGACGACGCTGCGCAACCGCGTGAACGCGCTCGGCGTCTCCGAGCCGATCATCGAGCGGCAAGGCCTCAATCGCATCAACGTGCAGCTCCCGGGCATCGAGAACACGGCGGAGGCGACGAATCTCCTCGGCCGCGTCGCGACGCTCGAGTTCCGCCTCGTCGATACGACGGACAACGCCTACGACGCCGCGCAGACGGGAAATGTGCCCCCGGGGGCGAAGCTCTACAAGACCAGCACCGGCCAGCCCATTCTCCTGAAGCGCGACATCATCGCGACGGGCGACGAGCTCACCACGGCGAGCTTCTCGCAGGGCCAGCAAGGTCCTACGGTCAACGTGAAGCTCGATGCGCGCGCCGGCGAGCGCATGCTCGAGACCACGCGCGCCAATCTCAACCATCCGATGGCCGTCGTCTACATCGAGCGAGACCGGGAGACCAAGACCGTCGACGGCAAGAAGGTTTCGCGCGAGGTGACGAATGCCAAGGTGATCAGCGACGCGACCATCCAGGGCGTGTTCAGTAATAATTTCATGATTACCGGCATGAATGCCGGCGATGCGCGCGATCTCGCGCTCGAGCTGCGCTCCGGCTCGCTCGCGGCGCCCATCTACCTGGTCGAGGAGCAGGTCGTCGGCCCGAGCCTCGGACAGGACAACATCACCCGGGGCACCGATGCGCTCATCATCGGGATGGCGGGCGTGTTCATCTTCATGGCGCTCTACTACCGGGTGTTCGGCCTCATCGCCGATGCCGTGCTGGCCGCGAACGTCGTGGTGCTCGCAGCGCTCCTCGCGATGATGGGCGCGGCGCTCTCGCTCCCCGGCATCGCGGGCATCATCCTCACCGTCGGTATGGCCGTCGATGCGAACGTGCTCATCTACGAGCGTATCCGCGAGGAGCTGCGTAACGGGGTCACACCACAGGCCGCCATTCGCGCGGGATTCGAGAAGGCGTTCTCGGCCATTGCCGATTCCAACGTGACGACGCTCATCGCCGGGGTCGTGCTCTGGATCCTCGGCACTGGCGCCATACGAGGCTTCGCCGTGGTGCTGACGCTCGGCATCGCAACTTCGATGTTCACTGCGCTCATGGGCAGCCGGGCGCTCGTCACGGTCCTGTACGGCGGGCGGCGCAAGATCGCGCGCCTGCCCATCTGACCGGTACCTGGGGGTCTTTCAGAGGTGGAATTCTTTCACAAGCCGACGAGCTTCCCGTTCATGGCCACCCGCCGGTGGTGGTACGGGTTGTCGATCATCCTCATGAGCCTGTCGATCGCGCTGCTCGCGACGCGGGGCCTCAATTTCGCGATCGATTTCACCGGAGGGGTGACGATCGAGGCGACGTTCCCGCACTCGGCGAATCTGCCGGCGATCCGCCGCGGACTCAGCTCGGCTGGCTTCGGGGACGAGCAGGTGCAGAACTTCGGGTCCTCGCGGGACATCGCGATCCGGCTGCCGCCGCAGGGCAAGCTGACCGGCAACGAGGTTCGTGCGAAGGTGGAGCAGGTGCTGAAGGCAGTCGATCCCGGCGCGCAGATCCGCAGCCTCGATGTGGTCGGGCCGGAGGTCGGCGGGGAGCTCGCGAAGAGCGCCGCCTGGGCGCTCACGTTCACGCTCGGGATGATCTTCGTCTACATCGCCTTCCGCTTCCACACGTGGCGGCTCTCGCTCGGCGCCATCGTGGCCGTGGTCCACGATCCGGTGCTGGTCCTCGGGATCTTTGCGCTCGACCGGACGTCATTCGACCTATCGGTCGTTGCGGCGGTCCTCGCGGTGGTCGGCTACTCGCTCAACGATACCGTCGTCGTGTTCGATCGAATCCGCGAGCGCTTCCACATCGCCCGGCGGCTGCCTTCCGCGACGGTGCTCGACCAATCGATCAACCAGACGCTCTCGCGGACCGTCATGACGAAAGTCGTGACCGCCATCGTCGTGGTCGCGCTCCTCGTGCTGGGCGGTCCGACCCTGCGGGGCTTCTCGGAGGCGCTGCTCATCGGCATCTGCGCCGGCACCTACTCTTCCATCTACATCTCGAGCGCGATCGCGCTCGATTGCGGCCTGACGGCCGAGCACATCTTCCCGACGGCGAAGAAAACGGCCGTCGACAACATGCCCTGAGCGCGCGAGCCGCGGCTCGCGCCGCGCTCCTCGACCGGGGCCTGAGGGGTCCGAGCGGACGATGACAGATTCGGGCGTGAGCCGCCGCGCCGCCGATAACGGGCGGCTGCGGCGAGACATCGGCACGGTCGGCCTGCTCTTCACGGCCATCGGCTCCATCATCGGCTCAGGGTGGCTCTTCGGCGCCCTCAACGCCGCCGAGATCGCAGGGCCCGCAGCGGTGCTCTCCTGGGCGATCGGCGGCGTCATGATCATGCTGATCGGGCTGTGCTACGCGGAGCTCGGCACGATGTTCCCGGTCTCCGGCGGCGTGATCCGCTTCCCGCACTTCGCGTTCGGATCCTTCGCGAGCTATACGCTCGGCTGGATCACCTGGCTCGCCGCGGCCTCGACCACCTCGATCGAGGTGCTCGCGGCGCTGCAGTACGCGACGAGCTATCTGCCGTGGCTCGAGCGCCTGCAGGGCGGCGTGCCGGTACTGACGCCGCCGGGGCTCGCCGTCGCGATCGCGATGCTCGCGCTCTTCAGCATCATCAACGTCGTCGGGATTCGCTGGTTCGCGCGGCTCAACAACGCGCTCGTCGCCTGGAAGCTCGCGATCATCCTCCTCACCGTCGGCGCGTTCGCCGCGACGGTCTTCAGCGGCCGCAATTTTACCCGGGCGAGCGCGGGAGGATTCCTGCCGTTCGGCTGGGCGGGCGTGTTCTCCGCGATCGCGACGGCCGGGATCGTGTTCTCCTACCTCGGCTTCCGCCAGGGCGTGGAGCTCGCCGGCGAGACGCGCAATCCGCAGCGCAACGTGCCGATCGCCATCATCGGCTCGACGCTCGTCACGGGGATCATCTACGTGGTGCTGCAGGTCGCGTTCATCGGCGCGCTGCCCGGGGACGCACTCGCTCACGGCTGGGCGCATATCGGCACCAGCTTCAGCGGAGGTCTGGCCCACATCGCCGCGGCTTTCGGGCCGCTCGCGGCGCTCGCGAGCGTCATGGGGCTCAGCTGGCTCGCGGTCCTGCTGTACGTCGACGCGGTCATCTCTCCGGCCGACACGGGTCTCATCTACGCGACCGTGACGGCGCGTCTGTCCTACGCCATGGGCCGCAACGGCAATGCGCCCCGCTCGCTCGCGCTCGTCAGCGCCCGCGGCGTGCCCTGGGTCAGCGTCATCCTCACGTTCTTCGCCGGCATCGTGTTCTTCCTGCCCTTTCCGAGCTGGCAGAAGCTCGTCGGGTTCGTGACCTCGGCGACCGTGCTCTCCTTCGGCTCCGGGCCGCTCGTGCTGCTCGCGATGCGCCGGCATCTGCCGCAGCAGGCGCGGCCGTTCCGGCTGCCGGCTCCGCGGCTCATCGCCTACCTCGCGTTCCTGTCGTCCAATCTCATCGTCTACTGGTCGGGGTGGGACATCGTCTGGAAGCTCATGGTCGCGGTCATCGCGGGGTACGTCGTGCTCGCGATCCACGAGGGCAGGTTCGGCCGCCACACGCCGTCCCTCGAGCTGCGCTCGGGCGCCTGGGTGGCGGTGTGGCTCGCAGGGCTGACGATTCTCAGCTGGCTCGGCGCTTACCCCGCGGCGTCGAGCCATGCCGGCAACCTGGGACTGCTCGGCTTCGGCTTCGCGATCCTCGTGCTCGCGGCGTTCTCGGGACTCATCCTGTGGTTCGCTCTCGCCTGGGCGCTGCCGGCGGATCGCATGGAGGCGCACCTCGCCGATCCACGCAGCGGCACGCCGGCACAGGCGGCGGGCTAGAGCGGGTTGGACACCCGCCGCGGCAGGGCTCCGGCCCGGCCGCGGATCCTGCCTAGGGCCCAGATCCCGGCCCAGGCTGCGCGGTGCGGGCTGCGCCTCACTTCTCGCACAGGGCTTCCGGCACGTGCGGCGCGAGCGCCTCGAGCAGCGCCGTATACACCTTCGGGGTGCCGGCGACCACGTTGCCGCCCTGCCGGTACGCCCCGCCGACGAGCGTGCCGATCCGGCCTCCGGCCTCCTGGATGAGCAGCGTGCCGGCCGCGGTGTCCCACGGGTTGAGTCCGATTTCCCAGAACGCATCGACGCGTCCGGCCGCGACGTAGGCGAGATCGAGCGCCGCGGCGCCGGGCCGGCGGATGCCGGCGGTGCCCTGCATCACGACCTTGAGCATCGCGAGATAGGCATCGATGTAGCGCAGATTGGCGCGGTAGGGAAACCCCGTCGCGACGAGCGCCGTGTCGAGCGAGCGCTGCTTGCTCACGCGGATGCGCCGGTTGTCGAGGTGAGCTCCGGCGCCGCGTGTGGCCGTGAACAGCTCCTGGCGCATGGGATCGTAGACCACCGCGTGCTCGAGCCTGCCCTTTTGCTGGCAGGCGATCGAGACCGCGAACACCGGAAAGCCGTGCAGGAAGTTCGTGGTGCCGTCGAGAGGGTCGATGATCCACACCGTCTCTCCGGTGCCGCTCGCGCCGCTCTCCTCGGCGAGGAAGGCGTGATCCGGGTAGGCGCGGCGCACGATCGCCATGATCTCGCGCTCGGCGGTGCGGTCCACCTCGGTCACGAAGTCGTTGTGGCTCTTCGAGGTGACCTCGAGCCCCTCGATGCGGTTCAGGCTCCGGACGATCACCTCGCCCGCGCGGCGAGCCGCGCGGACGGCGATGTTGAGAA